>JAHECK010000011.1 GCA_024641785.1 Flavobacteriales bacterium
TGGAGGGATCTCTCTTATTCGTGCAGCAGCAAAAAATTATAAAGATGTTGTCATTGTACCTTCAAAAAAACAATATCAAACTTTAGTTGATCTGCTCAATGTTAATAAGGGAGCGACAAGTTTAAATGAAAGGAAAAAATTAGCTTCTGAAGCTTTCGCAATTTCTTCTCATTATGATTCTGCCATTTTTAATTACCTAAAAGAGGATAGCAAAAAACTTCGCATAAGCGAAGATCAATATAATGTGCTTCGCTATGGAGAAAACCCTCATCAAACGGGTATTTTTTATGGTGATTTAAATGCTTTATTTACCAAGGTTCACGGCAAAGAGCTTTCCTACAATAATCTATTGGATGTGGATGCAGCTGTTAATCTAATGGCTGAATTTAAAGATGAAGAACCCACTTTTGCTATTTTAAAACACAATAATGCTTGCGGTTTATCTACAAGAAAAAATATTAAACAAGCCTATATCGATGCATTAGCAGGTGATCCTGTTTCTGCTTTTGGTGGAGTTTTAATTAGCAACGCCCCAATTGACGAAGGATGTGCGCAAGAAATTGATAAGTTATTTTGTGAAGTTGTTATCGCTCCTGAGTATTTAGGTAAATCACTCGAGATTTTAAGCTCCAAAAAGAATCGAATTATTCTTATCCAGAAACAGACCCCATTGCCTATTACTCAAATTCGAACAGCACTTAATGGTTTCCTATTCCAAGATAAAGATAAAATAAGTGACCATTCTGTTGATTTTAAAAAGGTTACAAATAAAGTAATTAGCAAAGAACAAGCGGAAGACCTTGTTTTTGCTTCAAAATTAGCGAAACATACAAAATCCAATACCATTGTACTTGCTAAAGGCAAACAACTATTAGCGAGTGGTACTGGCCAAACTTCAAGAATTGATGCACTTAAGCAGGCGATAGATAAAGCGATTAATTTTGATTTTGATTTAAAAGGGGCTGTTTTAGCTTCTGACGCTTTTTTTCCATTTGCTGACAGTGTTGAAATTGCAAATAAAGCTGGAATAGTTGCCGTAGTCCAGCCCGGTGGATCGATAAAAGACCAACTTTCAATCGATTATTGTAATGCAAACAATATGGCTATGGTATTTACAGGTATTCGACATTTTAAACACTAACGTTTTATATGGGATTATTTAATTTCTTCACTCAGGAAATCGCCATTGATCTTGGCACAGCAAATACACTAATTATCTATAAAGATAAAATTGTAGTAGATGAACCTTCCATTGTTGCTCAGCATAGGAATACGGAAAAAGTAATCGCTATTGGAAAAGAAGCTCAGAAAATGCATGGGAAAACCCATGATAAGATTCGAACCATTCGACCTTTGAAAGATGGGGTAATAGCAGATTTTCAAATGGCTGAAGCGATGATTCGAGGAATGATAAAAAAGATCGAACCTTTAAAAGGCTTTTTTAATCCATCTCTAAGAATGGTTATTTGTATTCCTTCCGGTATTACGGAAGTTGAAAAAAGAGCAGTAAGAGATTCGGCCGAACATGCCGGAGCAAAAGAAGTTTATCTTATCCATGAACCGATGGCTGCTGCAATTGGTATGGGTATCGATGTTGAAGAGCCAAATGGGAATATGATTATTGATATTGGAGGAGGAACATGTGAAATTGCGGTTATTGCACTAGGAGGAATAATATGTGATAAAAATATTCGTGTTGCCGGTGATGAATTCAATAAGGAAATTGAGGAGTTTATGCGAAAGCAACATAATATCCTAATTGGAGAAAGAACTGCCGAAAGAATTAAGATCGAGGTGGGTTCAGCACTCCCTGAATTAGATGATCCGCCGGAAGATTACGCTGTTAGAGGCCGTGATTTAATGACTGGAATTCCAAAAGAAATTAAAGTTTCCTATAAAGAAATTGCTCATGCTTTAGATAAATCAATTTCTAAAATTGAAGACTCTATTTTAAGTGCCCTTGAAATGACTCCACCTGAATTATCTGCTGATATTTATAGGACCGGAATCTATCTGGCTGGTGGAGGAGCAATGCTACGTGGACTTGATAAAAGGATCTCTCAAAAAACAAAATTACCTGTTCATATCGCAGAGGATCCACTTCGAGCAGTTGCAAGAGGTACTGGAATCGCATTGAAGAACATTGATAAATTCCTTTTCTTAATGAAAGAATAATAGAGATTGTTACTGAATGAAAAACCTAATTCAATTTGTTATCCAAAATGGGTATCCTCTCGTATTCATTTTTCTTCAGGTAATTGCCTTTTATATCATATTTAATTATAATTATTTTCAGCAATCCGCTATTTACAGGTCTGGAAGTGAGATCACTGGAAGCATCAGCAAAAAAAAATCATCTATTACTGATTATTTAAATTTAGCTGATGCGAATGTTCGCTTAGCAAGCGAAAATGCTCTGTTGCACAATCAGAAATTAAGTTCTTTTATCGTTGTAAACAAGGAGTTTAGAGTTATAAACGATACACTTTATAAAATTAAATATCGTTATGCTCCTGCAAAAGTGGTCAATTCGACCTATTCTAAAATTTCTAATTATTTAACCATTGACAAAGGCTCATTGGATGGTTTTAAGGAAAACATGGGAGTAATTAATGACAATGGCTTGGTCGGAGTAATCACATCCATTTCAAAAAACTTTTCTATTGTCATGCCGGTGATTCACCCAAAATCGCTCTTAAGTGTAATGGTTAAAGACAAACATTATTATGGCCTTTTAAAATGGGATGGTAAAAATTATAATGTAACAAAAATGAATGATGTCTCGAATCATGCAGTTCTTTCAATTGGAGATACAATCATTACTCGAGAAACAACTATTTTTCCTGAGGGAATCCCAGTTGGAAGAATTAAAAAATTTGAAAAAATTACAGGTTCAAATTTTTTAAATATTTATATAGAATTGTTTGTTGATTACAGTAAGATTTATCAAGTATATTGTATTGAAAATCTTATGGCAGAAGAGCAAATGGAACTTGAAAACCAAGCAACAGAATGATCGGATTACTGGCTCAAAATATATTACGATTTATTGTACTTATCCTTTTTCAATTTATTGTAGTTGATGAAATAACCTTGTTTGATGGCTGGGCACAACCCTTTATCTATATTTATTTCATTCTTGTTTTACCATTTAATCTTCCAAAACGAATTTTATTGCCTATTGGATTCATTACTGGCCTCACAATGGACTTCTTTACGCATACGCCTGGAATCCATACTTCTGCTGTGCTTACAATGACTTTTGCAAGACCATATGTACTTAAAGCTTTAAGACCTCGTGAGGGTTTTGAATCCAATGTTCCATCAGCACAAAATATGGGGTTTTCCAAATTTTATACTTATGCTATTATCTTAATATTGATTCATCATATTTGGTTATTTAGTCTACTTTACTTTTCGAGTAATCTTTGGTTTTATATATTAGGACATGCCTTAATAAGTGCATTATTTACCTTTTTACTTACTTTCTTACTTCAGTTATTCGCTCAAAAACAAAAATTTGTTTGACATATGGAATTTAAGGAACGCAGATGGGTAATTATATTGATTTTTCTATCTGTCGGTTTTGTATTCATTCTTCGTCTCTTTTTTATTCAAGTTGTAAGTGATAAATGGGCCGCTAAAGCAGCCGGTATAACTGAGAAAAAAATAACTACTTATCCTGCCAGAGGACTTATTTATGATCGGAATAATAATTTAATGGTGGCTAATAAGGCCATCTACGATTTAATGGTAGTCCCTTCTGAAGTAAAAAAAGATATCGATAAAGAAGCTTTTTGTAATCTATTAAATATTTCTTTAGAAGAATATGAAAGTGGCTTAGCATTCGCACGTAAATATTCACTTTATAAACCAAGTACCCTTATTAGCCAAATTCCCGCTGAAGAATTTGGTAAAATTGCGGATCAATTAATTTATTATCCCGGATTTATTGCTTCTCCGCGAACTTTAAGAGATTATCCATTACCAATTGCATCTCATACTTTGGGATACATTAGTGAAGTTTCTCAAAAACAGATAGAAAATAATTCTTATTATAAGTCGGGAGATTACATTGGAACATCCGGTGTTGAGCAGACATACGAAGAAGAATTACGAGGAAAACGTGGCGTTCGCTATATTGTTGTAGACGTGTTTAATAATGAAATTGAATCATATAAAAATGGAAGTTATGATACTGCAGCTTTTTCTGGTGATAATTTAATATTGACACTAGATGCCTACTTACAGGCATATGGCGAAAAATTAATGCAAAATAAAAAGGGGAGTATTGTTGCTATCGAGCCGAGTACTGGTGAAATTTTAGCGATGGTATCATCACCTGGTTATGATCCAAATTTATTAGTAGGTAGAGATCGCTCTCGTAATTATAAAGAACTTGCACAAAATGATTCTTTAGGCCCATTATTTAACAGGGCTATTAATGCTCAGTACAGACCAGGATCCATATTTAAGCTCGTAGAATCCCTTATCTCTTTAAATGAAGGCATCATCGTTCCTTCTACTAGAATTCGTTGTAACAGGTCTATTATTAATTGTCATGGTGCCCATTCAAATGATGATCTGATGAATGCGATCATACATTCTTGTAACCCTTATTTTCGTGAAGTTTATAAAAGATTGATTCAAAGAGGTGAATATGCTTCCATATATAAAGATAGTGAGGCCGGACTGGCTAAATGGCGAGATGCCGTAATGAAATTTGGCTTTGGGAAACCTCTTAATCTTGATATTAGAGGTGAGAAAGGGGGGCAGGTTCCAGGTGTATCCTTATATAATAAATGGTATGGTGAAGGCGGATGGGCTTTTTCTACCATCTATTCGAACTCAATCGGTGAAGGAGAACTCCTCGTTGTACCGCTTCAAATGGCTAATTTAGCAGCAGCAATCGCTAATAAGGGATATTTTTACACTCCTCATCTAGTTAAATCGTTTGGTGAGAATAAAGCGATAAGAGAGGAATACACCATTAAAAATAATACCGGTATTAAACCCGAGTACTTCGATTTAGTTCATGAAGCGATGTATAAAGTAGTAAGTGAAACTGGCGGAACTGCAAGAAGAGCAAGAACAAAAGATATTGAAGTTTGCGGAAAAACAGGTACAGTGCAAAATGGAGATTTTCCTGACCATTCCGTATTTATCGCTTTTGCGCCAAAAGATGATCCGAAAATAGCTATTGCAGTTTATGTTGAGTATGCAGGATTTGGAGGGACATGGGCTGCTCCTATTTCTTCTCTTATGATTGAAAAATATTTAAAAGGAGAAGTAACAGATATTCAAAAAGAGAAAAGAATTGTAGAATTTGAAAATCTTTATATCGTAAAGAAAAAGGAATGAGGGTTCAAGGAATATCAAAACATATCGATTGGTTTATTATTGGATTATACGCGATACTCGTATTTCTTGGCTGGATAAACATTTATGCTGCTAATTATCAAATTGAACATCCAAATATATTTGATAATAGTATGGAATATGGAAAACAATTTATTTGGATAATTGGAGCTATTATCCTCATCATTGCCATCCTCCTACTAGATTCAGGATTTATTACTAATTCATCTGTGTTTATCTATGGTGGAATTGTTGGATTATTGATTATGGTATTGCTTTTTGGTAAAGAAGTTAATGGTGCAAAATCTTGGTTTGGTGTTGGAAGTTTTGGTATTCAACCTTCTGAGTTTGCGAAATTTGGGACTGCTCTTGCTATTGCACGTTTTTTAAGTTGGCCCGGAATAAAATTTAATAAAAATAGCACGAAATTAAAAGCTTACGCAATCATAGCTATACCCGCTTTACTTATATTGTTACAACCTGACGCCGGAACAGTATTGGTTTTTATAGGATTTGTTTTTGTTTTGTATAGAGAAGGTCTTTCAGGAAATATTCTTCTTTTAGGTCTTCTTTCAATCGTTTTAGGAGTCCTTTCTTTATTGTTTAAGCCAATCATGGTTGTCATTCCTTTTACAGACTATGCTGTTCCAGGCCAATATATTATGATGTTTATTATCGTATTAATAGGCATAATAGTTTTTTTTCTAATGATGAAATTTCTGGTCCCACGAGCAAGGAAAGGAAAAGCTCAACTATTGATATTTTCAGTTTTAGGTAGTTTACTTTTTTTAGCATCCGTAGATCAAATTTTCGAAAAAGGCCTTGATGATCACCAAAAGAAACGTATTAATATTTTATTGGGGCTAGAAGATGATCCTTTAGGAGCAGGATATAATGTAAATCAATCAAAGACTGCTATTGGGTCTGGAGAGTTTTTTGGGAAAGGTTTTTTAAAAGGACAGCTGACAAAATACAAATATGTTCCGATGCAAAGTACCGACTTTATATTTTGTACGGTTGGAGAAGAGTGGGGATTTTTTGGCAGTTCTATTGTTGTTCTTTTATTTGTAATGCTGATGGTAAGAATAATACTTGTAGCAGAAAGGCAAAAACTAATTTTTTCACGAATATATGGCTATGCTGTTGCCTCTATTTTATTTATGCATTTTCTAATTAATATAGGAATGGCAATTGGTCTGGCTCCAGTAATTGGTATACCACTACCCTTCTTTAGTTATGGAGGAAGTTCATTATGGGGTTTTACAATTCTTATTTTCTTCTTTATTAGATTGGATGCGGATCGAATAAACGTGTTAGCTTAATTTCATAAAAAAAGCCGGAAGAAAACTTCCGGCTAAAATAATTCAAACAATATAAAGTGAATTAATAGAAATTTAATCTATTATCTTCCACATTAGCGTCTAGTTTCAAGGCATTAAATACACCTGTATTTACTCTATTATTATAATTATTATCTGCATCCTCGGCAAATAATTCAGGGTCGATGTCTTCAATAGGAACAATAACTTTATCTGTTAACTCAATAACATATACTCCATCTTTTCCTTCCATTGGAATTGAAACGTCTCCAACCTCTAAAGTAAAAATCTTTCCAATAACTTCTTGTTCGTTGCTTCCAGCTCCTGGGATAGCATTTGAACTAAATGGAATATTACTGGCATTTTGAACTTGAACATTCAAGTTTGCAGCTAATTCATCTAAATCCACTATACCGCTCATTTCTTTAACTGCCATCTCCGCTTTCTTTTCTCTTATTACGAGATTTTTGAATTGCTCTGAGATAGCATTATAATTTGGAATTCCTTTTTCAGTAATATTAATAAGAATAGCAACAACCATAACATCTTCTAATTCAATTGGTGTTGAAACCTCATCCATTTTGGCATTATTTGCCCATCTCACTAGCTCTTCAGCATTAGCCATTCCAGGTACACCTTTTGCTGATTTTATAATTCTTTTAGCTTCATTAACTGTATAACCCAACTCATTAGCAGAAGCTTCAAACGTTTCTAAATCCCCACTATTAATAGAGAAATCAGTAGCTAATGCATAAACATTATCATAAGTCTCTTTACTTGGCGAAATTAATTTACTTACCACTGCTGTTACAGGTAAACGATTATTTCTCTGTCCTAAAATTTCTACTATATGATAACCATAGGTCGTTTTAACAGATTTCATTTGACCAATCTTCCCATTAAAAGAAAAGTCATTAAATTCAGCTACCATTCTCCCTTCTGGAAACCAATCATAAACTCCACCATCCTTAACAGAAGCTACATCATCAGAAAATTCAGTAACCATTTCTTCGAAATTCTTTTTTCTTTTGATCACATTCATAATACTGTCAGCTCTAGCTTCAACTTCAGCATCATTTACACCATTCGTACGAAGTAAAATATGTCGCACTCTAGCTTCTTTTTCAAATTCATCTCCTGTAATTTTTACAAGATTTATATTATCTCCATCTACAAAGGGCCCTACTACAGTACCTAATGATGAATTAATAACAAGTGAATCAAATTCGTAAGGAAAACCACCCGCTCTATATACTTGATTGTATGCCTGTCTATTATCAGAATTATTGATTACAAACAATGAATCATTATCTGTGTTCTGAAAGTCAGATAATAACAAGTCCATTTGATTATTTAAAAATGAAATGTCAGATTCACTTGGAGCAACAGGGAAACTTACATATTTAATTCCACGGCTAGCTTGTTGCTTATACTGATTTTCATCTTTATGCTTATTGTAATAAGATTTAATATCTGCATCAGATACTGCAACAGTACTATCAGGAATAGAAGCATATCTTTTTAATACAAAATTGAAAGAAACTCTATTATCATTTGATCCAGCAATTGCGATTGATTCGAGACTATTTGCTTTCAAGCCTTTAGAAATTGCATAATAGTACTTATTATAAATCTGGCTTTCAACTAACTGTTGTTGTTGAATTTTAGCATAAAGCGGATAATTTTGCTTTATTGCGTTGAAGTAATTTTTTACTTGATTAGGATCAAATATACCATCGGGGCTAAATGTTTTGTCATTTAAAAATACCGGGTTTACATTATCTCCCCAACGAATATCATCATATTCTCCTTGTGTAACAACAAAACCAGCTTCTTCAATTTCTTTTCCAACCGTTTGCTCTTGGATCATATTGTTCCAAATTCTTTGACGAATTTGATCCGTTTGTTGAGGATTTGGACTTTGATTAATGCTTCTTAAAGATTCAACTTCCTCACTAACTCGGTTCTCATATTCGAATCGATCGATTCCCTTTCCATTTACCGATCCTATCTCTTGCGCTTGTCGACCAGATCCTGATGGACGAAAAAAGTCACCAAGGATAAATGCTCCCATACCCAATCCGATAACAATAAGTACCAATCCCGATTGTTGTCTTATTTTTGTAATTGTTGCCATTCGTTTTAACTTAATTTTTGAAGGTCGCGAATATACAATAAATCATATAAAATGAGGCCTATAAGGATTTATTATTAATGATTTGATTAAAAAGTACATATTGGCTGTTTTTTAAACTAAAGAAAACATCTTTTATCCTTCAACAGATTGTTTAAGTGTAAATTGGACTTCTTCGATTTTGGGACCATCAATTTTTAGAATACTAATGATATAATGATCTGTTTCTATTATCGTTCCAATTGAAGGTAAACCTTCATATTCATAGATGATGTATCCCGCAAGAGTTTCATAATCATCCTCTTCCGGGATTCCTAACTCATATTCATCATTTAAGTAATTCACTTCATGTCTTGCCGAAAAAATATAATTTTTATCATCAATTTTCCTTTCAGTTAGATCTTCTTTATCATGTTCATCTTCAATTTCTCCAAAAATCTCTTCAACTAAATCTTCCAAGGTTACCATACCAGCGGTTCCTCCAAATTCATCTACTACAACTGCAATATTTCTTTTCTCTTTTATAAATAATTGCAAAACATCTTTTGCTGGGGTCGCTTCTGGTACGATAGAAATTGGTCGTAATATCTTTTTTACAGACTCAGGATTTTTAAACATTTCTAAGGAATGAACATAACCTATAATATTGTCAATAGACCCTCTATATACAAGTACTTTAGAATGCCCTGTGCTAATAAATTTTTGAATTACTGTTTCATTGGATTCTGAAATATCAATTGCTTCAATTTCATTTCTTGGTGACATTGATTCTCGCACTTTCACATCCCTAAAATCTAATGCATTTTGAAAAATCTCAATCTCAGGTTCAATTTCATCACCACTATTATTCTTATTTTCTGTTTTTACACGGACTAGATTATTAAGATCTATCCTACCCAATTCATATTTGTCCGAATTAACTTTTACTCGAAACAATGTTTTCAATATCCACTCTGATAATCCTATTGTAAATTTTGTAGGTAACCAAAGTAAATAGTAAATAAGTCCTAAAAGCCATGAAAAGCCTACTAGCCAGCGTTTAGGGTTTAATTGAAAAACAACTTTTGGGATAAACTCAGCGGCAAATAATATAAACATTGTAGAAAATACTACTTGAATAAAAAGTATCAGTCCTGGTGAACTAATGAAATTTTGAATAACTGGTTCGAAAACATTAGCCATCAATATTCCATAAATAACCAGAGAAATATTATTTCCTAATAACATGGTCCCAATGAACATTCCAGGATTACTGAAAAAATGGGTTAAAATATTTCCCGATCGCTTACTATTTTTAATAGCAAGTTCCATTTCAAGTTTGTTGGAAGAAATAAAAGCAATCTCCATTCCCGAGAAAAATGCCGAAGCCAGAAGGGTAAACAAAATGTAAATGATTAAAGAGCTCATTTATATTCCTTAATTATTAATGTGAAATTATACTTCATTTAATAACGATCTTTAAATTTAGAATACATACTTCTTCTGAAAACATACATTGTAATTGATATTATTGGTAATAAAATTAATATTAAATTATTTTCAGTACCGTAATAGATGTAATAAATTACAACAAAAACTACCGATAGAATTGAAACTATCAGCCAAAACATTTCTAAGAATTTGTTAATACGATTCATGCTATTCATAAACACAAATCTAAGGATATAAAATAAAGATTATAATTTTTCATCTTCTTCATCATTTCCACCAAAATCATCATTCAAATAATATTGACCAGTTACCTTTTTGATCGTGTACTGAGAGAAGTCTTCATTCGATTCAAACCCTTTTCCATGTATTACAACATCTTTACGTTTTATCTTAATGTATTTATCAGTATATATTTTCGCACTGTCTTGTTGCCAAATAAGTTCTTCTGTATATAATTCTTCTTTTTTGAAATTAACTAATATAACACTGTCTCGTGCGATCATCAATCCTTTACTTGAAATGATCTCGCCGTATTTAGCTTCAAGGTATGCAGTAGGAACTAAATTAGAATCTAAGAATTCCAATTTAAAGCCATTTGGCATTATTGTATTCTTATTTTTATATTGATAAACTAAAGGTGCAAACAATCGGTTTCCAACTCGTCCATTTAAAGATCGAAGATAAGTAACATCAAAGGATTCTTTCATTGGCAACTCTTCAAATTCACCAATCTCTTTGACTTCGTTGATCGTGTTTTTGCATGAAAAAAGCACTATCATCAGAAAGATGATAGTGCTCAATTTAAATATCTTCAAATATGAAATCAATTGTTAATCATTAATTTTCACTTTTGTGCTTTCACCCCAACATGAAACTTCATAAGTATCTCCTACTTTTAAATTTTGGAAGAAAAGCGCTTCTTTTCCAGCAAAATATTTTTGATATGTTGCAATGTATTTATTAGCTTGATCTGCAACGGAAGGATCGACTGATTTTGCTTTATAAAAATAATCTGTTGCTAACCAATACACTCCAGATTTTGCAATTGGATCAGATCCACAATCTTCTGCACTTCCAGCGATTGCCATTCCAATTGTTAAATAAGCATCACCACTATTTGGGTTTAGTTTTAGTGCTTCCCTCGCATAATAAACAGCCTTTTTATTTTGGTTTTCAAAATAGGTCGCTTTAGCGGCCTTTAATAAATATCTTTCTCTGTCTGGGCAATCTCCACATAATTCTACCGCTTGTATTAAGTATTTTGCAGATAATGAATATTCTTTTCTTTTACTCATAAGCAAACCAAGTCCATATGCAGATCTGGCTGAAGGTTCCATCTCATATAATTTTTTCGCTACAGTAGCAAAAATCTCGCTGTCAGTGCACTCTCTTTTAGATAGGAGATAACTAGCAACTCTTAATGTCTGGAGATCATTCGGATTATCTTTTACTCGACTTTCAATGATAGGTTCAATATCTTCACATAAAGCGACCTTAATAAAAATATCATCAGCAGTGAGTTTTGCTGAATTATATTGTTCCATATCAGCAATATAACCAGCTTTTTTATCTTCACTAGTAGTTTCTAACATATTAGCTTCAGCATCAAATAAAGCCCCATCAATAAATTCAGAAATAGGAATAAACTCCTCAATAAGAACAGATTTTTCGAGTTGTTTGTCTGTATATAATTTATAAATAATTTGATAATAGGTTGCTAAAACACCCGCTTCACTATTTTGTTTTCCAAGGTATACTGATTTTTTAAGTGTTTCATAAGCAGCCATCAGATTATCTTCATCATACTTTGCCATATCACTTCCTTTTCTTCCTAATACATAAGCATCTTGATGAAAATATTCGATTCTTCGATCATAGATTAAGTATAAAGTATCAATAAGACCTCTTTTTACAATTGGATCTTTTGCTTCATCAATAAAGTCACGATACATATAAACACCATTTATATATATTGATTTTTGGGACTGTGGACAGATATTAAAAACTTTTATCCAACCTGCTTTAGCATCTTTATAATTCTTTTGTTTAAAGTGCTCTTTATAAAGAGAAATGTTAGTTACACATTTAATGCTATCCTCTTCTGTATTTCCATACTTACCTTGACCAAACAAATTTCCTGTAAGTATCATTAAAGTGAAAATCCAAATCTTTGCTTTCATAATATTCTTATTGCATTTTAGTTATATTTCTTCTTCTGGAACCATCTATTAAAGCGATGTGGTAGTAAAATAATTCCCACCATAATATTAGTATAATCCTGCTTTATTAGACCGTTCTCTGTTGTCCCTTGGGTGCCAAATTCCATGCCAAAATTGACACTTGAATAAGATTGGGATTTTGACAATGGGAAGTTAAATCCAAAACTTATTGCTTTATCATCTAGTTGATAGTCCTGAAATTTCAAATAGTTGGTCGTGTATCTTCCTCCAAGCCGATAAGTAATCGTTTTAAGGTAAGAAGTATTCATTTTTCGGATCGTCAATGGTACCATCGTATACTGCAGACCGGCAGAAATTCTCCACGAATCGGTAACATTATTATTTGGAATTTCAAATCCATTAACCACTTGCTTAAAATCATTCCAATTTTGTTTTTCGTAGTCTACACCAATTTGGAACTGATTATTGATGTCAACCATTAATCCAATACCTAATCTAAGAGGAATATAGGTGTCTCCTTTTAAATCATCTGAATAAAAAATAGTATCCTGAGGAAAAATTTGCTCAAGAGCATCATAGGTGTAGGTATAGTAATTTGATTTCCATGTAGTATTAAGATTTTTTGGGATATTAAAAGTAACACCCAGGGAAAGGTTAATATAATTACTTGGAGATATCTTTTTAAGGTAGGTTTGATATTGAAGACCAAGATCAAAACCAAAATCAGATATTATTTGAGATTCTTCGAATCGGGTATTGTAATATGAAAAATCACCTGAATCATAAATTACATCGTAGAGTGATCGTTTATTCCCATTGTAATAATTAATATTTATACCTGCACTTAATGAAGACATTTGCCCAAGAATCGTATCTTTCTTTTCAAATATTTCATAAGAAAACCCCATATACAATTTAGTGTAACCTCCATCACCTTCGAAATTATAGATTAATGGGAATTCCTTTCCATTTCCATCCGTGAAACGATCTGTGACAATAATTTTATACCCAACAGTAGTTGCCGGATTAAATCCAAAAGCCCAACCAATCTTTGATCCTAATTTAAACCCTAATGCTATATTATTGATCGTTCCATTATTTAATTCTTGAGAATTCAAAGAGGATGAAACCTTCAGAAACTGACCCTTATACCCTACTTGAAAAATAGGATTATACTTTTTAAAATGACTATATGAAGCCGGATTCATAGGGTTTATTGATAGGGAATCATTAAACGCGTAACCAATCCCACCCATTGCAAATGAATAATCATATCCTTGAGGTACAAGCTCTCCTAATCCAAACCCTGAATAGGGTGAAATGGATGTTGTCTGCCCTAACAATAGATTTGGAACAAAAACAATAATAATTAATAAGTATTTCAATCTCATTTATCTACCTGAAAATTCAAAATTTCATTTAATCCTCGTAGGGTCAAATATGGGTCCGCAAAGATGTGATTTTTTAGGACTTTTTCAAAGTATATGGAAAAGCCTCCTGTTAATACTACTTCTATATCGATAAATTGGCTTCTGTATTGTTCAATGAAGTAATTTATTTCCCCAATAATTCCGTAATAAGCACCGGAAATCATAGAATTAGAAGTAGAATCTCCAATAATTTCAGTCCCAATAGCCGGATCTAAAAGAGGTAACTGATCTGTAAAATGATGCATTGAATCCAATCTCATTTTATAGCCTGGTGATATTGATCCCCCTAAATATCTTTTTTCTTTCGTAATAAAATCAAATTTATTACATGTCCCCATATCTATAATCAATACATTCTTATTTGGAAAAATAGTATTTGCAGCAACTGCATTACATATTCTATCATTCCCAAGACTCAAGGGTGTTTTGTAGTCAATATGAATCGGAAGATTACTTCCGTTAAACTTTAATAAAAAAATTAAAATTTCTTTTTTGTCTAAATATTTTTGAAATTTTTTTGGGATTTCTTTAACTTTTGTAATTCCAATTTTTTCTATTTCAAACCCATTCGCAATTTCAATCAATTGATTTAGATTATCATAACTTATATAATTAAAGGTTTTAAGAGTCTTTTTATCAAAGATTCCCACCTTTATTTGTGTATTCCCAAAATCAATAATCAGATTCATTTCCCAAAATTAACATTAAAGATTTATAGCTTGGTAAAAAATAAATCGATTATTTATTTACATAAAAAGAAATTATTCTACATTTGCGCTCCCAAAATAGCTGGTGCCATAGCTCAGTTGGTAGAGCAAAGGACTGAAAATCCTTGTGTCCCTGGTTCGAATCCAGGTGGCACCACCAGCTCGAAAAGGGTTTCGAATAATCGGAACCCTTTTTTTTAATATTTATAATATAAATTCTCATTTTGAGAATTATATTCCCAAAATGACTCATACGTTGACATTTAAATTAAACTACTCTCTTGATATACAGATAGATAGATATTTTAATTTTTCTGGCACACTTTTCTCTATGAAGTATATAGGTTTAGGTTAGTTTTCATAACTGATTAGTTTGGTTAGTTGTTAGTAATAAGGGACGTGTTATCACGTCCCTTATTCTTTTTAATCGCTTTTTTCATGCTACTCATCAGTAGCAAATGAGCAATAAGTCTATTTTCAAAGCCTTCCCTTTGTGGTCCGGGATATTTAAAATATTTTTAAAACGGTTTAGGTAAGTTTACATAATAAGAAAGGTAAGTTTTTATAACATACCAGAATGGGTGATTTAATTATCACCCATTTTTTATTTATCATAAAAAATATTTTACCTTGTTCCTATTAACTAAACCAAATGCCAGTAATTAATCGATTTCTTTTATTTTTCCTTTTTTTAGGTCTCAATACCCCCATGTTTTCCCAAAGTCCTCCTAACTATGAAAATTTAAAAATTATTGGAAGAATTATGGATAAAGGAAAGACAGTAGAAAATCAAGCTGTTATTGTTTTTGAAAATAATAAAAGAATCGACACATTATTGAGTAAATCAAATGGCAAATTCGAATATACCGTTAAATTGAATAGTTATTATACCTTGGTGCTACCAGGTCAAAATCAAAATATCATTTCCTTAGTTTTTGACACCTCTATACCGGAAGGATTTTATTATATCCCGATCTATAAATGTATCATTCAAATGGATGAAGATATCGATGATGAACTCACTGAAAAACACAGATACGAGGATTTTCCATTAGGAATAGTAAAATATGATTCCGAAAATCTTCGATTTGAATTGGATTATCATTATTTCAGAAGTAGAATAAAAGAAATTAAATGATTGCTTAAATCCTATGTATCCGCTGATATTTTGGGTATTTTCGCGGTCAAAATAGCCTTAAATGAGTAAAAGAATTTTAGTTACTGGCGGAGCTGGATTTTTAGGTTCCCACTTATGTGAACGATTATTAAAAGAGGGAAACGAAGTTATCGCACTTGATAATTATTTTACGGGTCATAAAGAAAATATTTATCATTTAATGGATTTTAAAACTTTTGAAATAGTTCGACATGATGTGACCATGCCTTACTTTGCGGAAGTGGATGAAATCTATAATTTGGCTTGTCCGGCTTCTCCTATTCATTATCAATATAATCCTATAAAAACAATTAAAACTTCTGTAATGGGAGCTATTAATATGCTGGGTTTAGGTAAAAGGGTTAAGGCTAAAGTCTTTCAGGCTTCAACTAGTGAAGTTTATGGAGATCCTCATGTGCATCCTCAAACGGAAGATTATTGGGGAAATGTGAATCCAATTGGACCAAGAGCATGTTATGATGAAGGAAAAAGGAGTGCAGAAACATTATTTACATCTTATCATGAACAGAATGGTCTTGAAATTCGAATAGCAAGAATATTTAACACTTATGGTCCCAGAATGGACATGAATGACGGAAGAGTTGTGTCAAACTTTATCGTTCAAGCATTAAAAGGAGAAGATATAACTGTTTATGGGAAAGGAGATCAAACGAGGAGTTTCTGTTATGTTGACGATCTCATTGATGGATTCATCAAATTAATGAATTATTCAGAAAACTATCCTTTACCGGTTAATCTTGGCAATCCCAGTGAGTTCACTATCCTTGAACTTGCAGCTAAAGTGATCGATCTTACCGGATCTAAATCAAAATTAATTTATAGTCCATTACCTCAGGATGATCCTATGCAAAGAAAACCAAACATCGAAAGAGCACAAAAACTCTTAAATTGGCAACCTACGATTGAATTAGAACAAGGACTTATAAGTACAATCAATTATTTCGAAAATAAATTGAAAAAATAATGAAAGGAATTATTCTCGCAGGAGGTTCTGGCACTCGATTATATCCTGTTACTCTAAGTATTTCAAAACAACTTATACCAATTTATGATAAACCGATGATCTATTATCCGTTATCGGTTTTAATGCTTGCCGGGATCCGAGAAATTCTAATCATTTCCACTCCTGAAGACCTCCCTCGTTTTGAAAGTCTATTTGGTACCGGAGAAAATATTGGTGTCAAATTTAGCTATGCTGTTCAGCCATCCCCTGACGGTCTAGCTCAAGCTTTTATTATTGGAGAAGAATTTATTGGAAAAGATTCTGTTTCGTTGATCCTTGGAGATAATATTTTCTTTGGTTATCAATTCTCTAAGGCATTAAAACCTGCAGCAAATTTAACCCAAGGAGCCAAAGTATTTGGATATTATGTTAATGATCCTGAACGTTATGGTGTTGTTGAATTTGATGAAAGTGGAAAAGTGATCGATCTAGTTGAAAAACCGGAGAATCCCAAATCTCATTATGCTGTTACGGGATTATATTTTTACGATAATACCGTTGTTGAAAAAGCAAAATCACTGAAGCCCTCTAAAAGAGGAGAGTTAGAAATTACTGACTTAAATAAATTATATCTTAAAGAAGGCAGTTTAAAAGTAAAATTAATGGGTAGAGGGATGGCCTGGTTAGATACCGGTACTCATAAATCTCTTATGGAAGCATCTAATTTTATTGCAACTATTGAGGAGCGTCAAGGTTTAAAAGTAGCTTGTATAGAAGAGATTGCATTTAGAAAAGGCTATATCAATGCTGAACAATTAAATGAATTAGCAAAACCTCTAGCTAAAAATAATTATGGTCAGTACTTATTAAATCTACTAAAAGATCCACCAATAAATATTGAGGATGACATTGACTGAGACTGGATTTGAAGGATTATTAATTATAGAACCACGGGTATTTGAAGATTCGAGAGGTTATTTTATGGAGTCATATAATAAAGATCTATTCAATAAATTGGGGATTAAAAACCAATGGGTACAGGATAATCAATCAAAATCTATTAGAGGTGTTGTAAGAGGATTGCATTATCAACTTAACCCAAGATCTCAAGCTAAATTAATCAGAGTTATAGAAGGTATTATTTACGATGTTGCTCTTGATTTGAGAAAAGATTCTAAAACATTTGGCAAGTACTTCGGAATTGAATTATCCGCTGAGAATAAAAAACAATTTCTAGTCCCGCATGGATTTGCACATGGCTTCTCTGTTTTATCTAAAACGGCCACCGTACTTTATAAATGTGACGAACTTTATAGCCCATCTGAAGAAAGGGGAATAAACCCAAAAGATCCGATGCTGGGAATTAATTGGAATCTGGATGAGAATGAAATGATATTATCTGAAAAAGACCTTAATAATCCAATATTTAAAGATTCCGAATATAATTTTTAATGACTAAAGTATTAATAACAGGTGCTGATGGCCAACTAGGGAAATCCCTTGAAAAATGTTCCCATCAAAAAAAAGATCACTTTTTATTTACAAATTCAAAGGAACTCGACATCTGTGATCCTATATCGATCCGAACTGTTCTAGGTTCTTTTAAGCCTGATTATATTATTAATTGCGCTGCATATACTGCAGTTGATAAAGCTGAAGAAGATAAAATAAAAGCCTTTCTGGTAAATAGAGATGGTGTTATTAATTTAATAGAGGAAAGTGCATCCCTTAAATGTAAAATAATACATATTTCAACCGATTATGTTTTCAGTGGAAATGCTAAGCATCCATATAAGGAAGATGATGAATTAGACCCTCAATCAATTTATGGGTATTCGAAAGCTGAAGGAGAAAAAGCATTATTAGAATTAGCAGAAACTCGTTCTATTATTATAAGAACTTCTTGGTTATACTCAGAATTCGGTCATAATTTTTTAAAAACTATGCTTCGTTTGGGCGCTGAAAAAGAGAGCATAAATGTAGTGAACGATCAACTTGGAACCCCAACCTATGCAAGCGATCTAGCGAATGCAATTCTTATGATCATTGATAAGAATATTGCCTTTGGAAAACATTCAAACCTACTACACTTTTCAAATTCTGGTCTAACTAACTGGTACGAATTTGCAATCGCCATAATGAAGTTTTCCGATTTAAAATGTAAAGTCAATCCAATCCCAACCTCTTCTTATCCAACAGCTGCTAAACGTCCCGCTTATAGCGAATTAAATTGTCAGAAAATTGAAGGATTATTAAATTATAAAATAAGGGATTGGGAATTAGCTTTAAAAGAGTGCCTTTTTGAAATTAATTTAGAAACAAAATGAAAAATATTCTTGTCACCGGAGGAGCCGGATTTATAGGCTCTAATTTCGTCGAATACTTTTGTAATAAATATCCGGATTACCATCTTGTTAACCTTGATAAACTTACTTACGCAGGGAATCTGGAAAATTTAAAAGAAGTTGAAAATAAATCGAACTATACTTTTATCAAAGGGGATATCACCGATAAAGAACTTGTGAAACATTTATTCGAAAAGTATTCTTTTCAAGGTGTGATCCATTTTGCAGCTGAATCTCATGTTGACAATTCAATTGAAGGACCGGCTGAATTTATTGAAACGAATATTGTAGGTTCATTTATTCTCCTAGAAACGGCAAGAAATCAATGGATGAAAGGTCCGGGTGAAGTAAGAAAAGAATATGAAAATGCCCGTTTCTTGCATGTAAGCACCGATGAAGTATATGGCAGTTTAGGTGCCAAAGGATTATTTAGTGAAACTACTCCTTATGCTCCAAATAGTCCATATAGTGCCAGTAAAGCTTCCAGTGATTTTATTGTTAGAAGTTATTTTCATACTTACAAAATGCCTGTAGTCACTACAAATTGCTCTAATAATTATGGGCCAAAGCAACATGATGAAAAGCTAATTCCGACGATTATCAGAAAAGCGTTAAGCAATGAGATCATTCCAATTTATGGAGATGGTACAAATATCAGGGATTGGTTATACGTACTTGATCATTGCAAAGGAATAGATCTCGCGTTTCACAATGGTAGATATGGTGAAACCTATAATATTGGAGGAAGAAATGAGCGAAATAATAATCAAATAGCAGATAAAATATGTGCTATTCTTGATAGTATTTACCCTAAAAAAGATGGCTCATCATATAGTAAATTAATTCACTTTGTAAAAGATAGAGCGGGACATGACCAAAGATATGCTATTGATGCAGATAAAATTGAAAGTGAATTAGGCTGGAAAGCAGATGAAAATTTCGATAGTGGTATTTTAAAAACGATTAACTGGTATTTAAATAAATACAAAAATCAATAGTGATGAGATCGTCATTAAGTAAAGCTAAGGAATGGTTAGATCCTTTTTTCGACCAGAAAAGTAGAATCATAGTACAAAATTGGGTCGATCAAGATTCTCCTGAACTGGAAGAAGCATTTTATAAGGATCTTGAATTCGGCACAGGAGGAATGAGAGGGATAATGGGTGTTGGAACGAATCGAATAAATAAGTATTCGATTGGAAAAGCAACACTAGGATTAGCTAATTATCTGATTGAACATTTTCCTAATCAAGAATTATCAGTTGCAATTGCATTTGATTGCAGAAATAATTCTCTCAATTTTGCGCAATATGCTGCTAATGTACTTTCCTCAAAAGGAATAAAAGCATATTTATTCGAAGAGCTTAGACCTACTCCATTATTAAGTTTTGCAGTTAGATACCTTAAATGCAATGCCGGAATTGTGATTACAGCTTCGCATAATCCTAAAGAATATAATGGGTACAAAGTATATTGGAATGATGGCGCTCAATTAGTCTCTCCAAATGATAAAGGAGTTTTAAGTGCCGTAAATGAAATTAGATCCTTTAAAGAAATAGATTTTAAAGGAGACGAAAATTTAATTAAAATCATTGATTCGTCTGTGGAAGCGGCTTATTTTGAAAAAGTAAAAGCGCTAATTTTTGATACCCAAAAAATCGATAAGTCTATACCGATCGTATTTACATCTATACATGGGACGGGTGAAACAATGATTCCAAAGCTAATGGCCCAGCTTGGATTTACTCATTTTCAAAGTGTTTCAGAGCAATCAGAACCTAATGGTAATTTCCCGACTGTGGAATCCCCTAACCCCGAAGAAAGATCCGCGTTGAGTATGGCTATTGATCTTGCCAAAGAGCAAAATGCAGAACTCGTTTTAGGGACTGATCCGGATACAGATCGTGTTGGACTAGCAATTAAAAATAATGAAGGAGAATGGATTTTATTAAATGGTAACCAAGCGGGAAGTATTTTAATAAATTATTTACTAGAGAAGTTGAATCCTTCAGAATATGAACGCTCCTTTATTTGCAAAACCATCGTTACAACTCAGTTAATAGAAGAAATTGCCAGTTCATATAATGTAAAGTGTATAAATACCTTAACTGGATTTAAATATATAGCACAAGTCATTAGAGAACAAGAAGGGAAAATGAAATTCATAGGGGGTGGAGAAGAAAGTTTTGGTTATTTAGCAGGTGATTTCGTTAGAGATAAAGATGCGGTAATGGCAGTTGCTATTTTTTCTCAAATTGCCGGTATATGCAAGGCCAATGGTACTAGTTTATATCAATATCTCCTTTCTATTTATAAGAAACATGGAGTTTATAAAGAGAGGTTGCTTTCCATTAGCAAAAAGGGGAAAGCCGGATTAGAAGCGATTATCCAGTTAATGGAAAATTACAGAACAAATACCCCAAAAGAACTTGCTGGAGAAAAAGTGATTTCATTTTTTGATTATTTAAGTGGAGTTAAGAAAAACATAATTAATGGAAATGAAGAACAAATTGGTCTTGAGAAATCAAATGTGCTTCAATTTTTGACTGAAAATGGATCGCTTATAACTGTTCGACCTTCCGGAACAGAGCCCAAAATAAAATACTATTTTAGTGTAAAAGAAGATGGAAATAATTCCATTGAAAATCTACTTATCGAAGCTGAACTGCATTTGGATCGATTAGAAAAAGAGTTTATATAGCTTTGGATATTAGCGGTTTAACCGAATGGGGTTATATAGGGATGTTTTTAGCCGGCCTATTAGCCGGAACTGTGGTCCCATTTAGCAGTGAAGTTGTTTTAGTCAGTTTGCTATTACTTGGATTTCAAGGCTTCCCATTGCTCATAGTAGCAAGTATTGGCAACTGGATCGGAGGGATGTCTACTTATTATGTAGGTTTCCTTGGAAAAACCGAATGGCTTGAAAAATATTTTGGAGTTGCAAAAGAAAAAATTATTGCCTTTAAAGCAAAGCTAAATAAATGGGGCTCTTTTTGGGCATTACTGAGTTGGGTTCCAGTAGGTGGAAATGTAATTACTGCAGCTCTAGGCTTTTTTAAAGTTCCTATTATCCCTGTAGCAATTTATATGATGATCGGTAAAGTTATTCGTTATGCAATCATCATTTATATCACTTTAGAATCGATGCAAAATTAAACTCGGCTTAGCTTCATCATATTTGACATTCCCGTTTCCTTAACAGGCATACTAGCAATATTCACAATAAGATCTCCTTTTTTAACATCATTATCCTTAGTCAGGCGCTCTATGATATCAAAAATAGTTTCATCTGTACTTACGTTTCTATCATAATACTTGCATTCAACTCCTCTAACTAAGCTTAATTGGGAAAGCAGTTTTCTATTGGATGTAAAAGCAAAAATATTCGCTTTTGGACGCATACTGGAAATTCGATAAGCAGAATAACCGGAATGAGTCATGATCACTATCGCTTTTGCTGCTACTTTATCACTTAATTCGGCTGTTGAGAAACAAATTGAATCTGTAATAAAGCGCTCATTTTGATAATTTAAATTCTTTTTAGTCTCTACTCTGTCTTGTTTATATTCTTCAATTCGAGTAATTATCTGAGACATTGCAAGAACAGTTTCAACAGGATATTTTCCGACAGAGGTCTCTGCGCTAAGCATTACCGCGTCAGCACTATCAAGAACAGCATTCGCCACATCATTTACTTCTGCTCTTGTTGGTGTTGGGCTTTCGATCATACTCTCCATCATTTGAGTTGCTACGATGGTAGGCTTGGCCATTTTCTTACAAAGTCTGATAATCCTTTTTTGAACCAAAGGAACATCCTGCATTGGAATTTCAACACCCAGATCACCACGTGCGATCATAATAGCATCAGAATATCGTATAATTTCTTTTATATGTTTTATTGCTTCCGGCTTTTCAATTTTAGCTACAACTCTTGCATGCTTATTCTTTGCATTAATCAAATTCTTAAGTTGAATTACATCTTCCGGTTCCCTGACAAAAGAGAGTCCTATCCAATCAAAATCCATATCTAAGGCAAACTGAAGGTCTTTTAAATCTTTTTCAGTAAGACTAGGAATTGAAACTTTGGTATCAGGCAGATTCACTCCTTTTCTTGAAGAAACGATTCCATCATTTAAAAATTTAGCTGTTACCCATTTATCATTATCTGTGGTAAGAATTTCAAGCTTTAGTTTGCCATCATCAATTAAAATCACTTCTCCCACTTCTACATCTTTTGGGAAATCCAGATGAGTAATAGATAATCGATCTTTATTTCCGACCAAGTCTTCAATCCCAAAAAGGATTTCGTCTCCTTTTTTCACTGAAAAAGAACCATTTTCAACCTCCCCTATTCGTAATTTTGGCCCTTGCAGATCTGCTAATATTGCTGTATGAACATTTAATTCTTCATCGATCGATCTTAACATCTCCACAAGTAATTTATAATCCTGGTGTTTGCCATGAGAAAAATTAATTCGACATACATTCATTCCCACCTGAATCATTCTTTTAAGGACCTCTCTATTGTTAGTTGAGGGTCCCATAGTGGCCACTATTTTTGTTTTCTTCTTAATCATATGTATAAAAGATTCTGTCTTGATCGAAGCGAATTTACATCAATTTCGAATGCCATGTTTATAAGATTCGATTTTCTAAGAGCAATAATTAATTCATCAAGCGACTTACTATAGAAATCGCTTACTTTTAAAAAATAATCTGCTGCTTTTAGTTCTGGAATGAGAAAACCCTGTTCATGTCTATTACAAATTAGTTCAAATTCAACTTCAGAATCAATATCCTGGTAGTAATAGTTTGAAAAACATAATGGTTCATCCCCTTTATTTAATCTAATAATAATTTCCGCATCACTCTTTATCAGATCAAGACCTAAAGTTCTATTTACGGTCCAACAAAGTCTATAATCCTGAACATGAGAGGAGATTCCCAATAATTTAAAATCAAATTCGATCTCTTCTTCCAGTGTAAACTTCGCCATTATTAGGTGTTTTCAGTTATATCCAGCAGTTTTATTGCCTTTTGACTTGCTGCTTGTTCGGCAGATTTAATTGTAGATCCCCTCGCTTTACAAAGCAAGGCATTATCTATATATAATTCTACTTCAAATGTAAGTTTATGAACTATTTCGATTGAATTAAACTTAAGTTCCTTTTTATTCTTTTGAACCCATTGATAAATTTGAGATTTAAAATCATCATCAATAAAAAGATAATTATCAATCTCTGTAAACCGTTTTAAAAGTAAAATAAATCTTTTTTGAATAAAAGGATATCCTTTTCTTAAATAGATCGCTCCAATCAATGCTTCAAATGCATTCCCGGAAAGATTGAGCATTGCATTTTTATTTTTAACATCAGAAACTAATAAATTATCAAGTCCTGTTGATCGAGCCAGATGTCCCAGATGTTTTCTACTTACTAGTTTGGATCTTGCCTTTGTTAAGAATCCTTCATTCTCATTTGGGTAATAATGATAAAGATAATCACTAATTATTGAATCGATAACGGCATCGCCTAAAAACTCTAATCTCTCATTTGAATGGCGTACTCCAGCGACTTTACTGGATGTCATCGATTTATGAAGTAAGGCTTGTCGATATAATTGTAAATAGTAGGGAGAAAACCCAAAATACTCTTTCAAATAGCGTTTCAATAATCTATCTGAATCGCTTTTTAAGGAAAAAAAAGCGTTTATTTCCAAAGGTACTAACCGTTAAATTTTCTAAATACAACGGAGGTGTTATGACCTCCAAAACCAAAAGTATTGCTAATAGCTACGTTTACTACTCTTTCTTGACCTACATTAAAAGTAAGATTCAACTTAGCATCTATTTCCGGATCGTCTGTAAAATGGTTGATCGTAGGAGGTACAAAATTATTCCTTATTGCTAAAACAGAGGCTATTGCTTCAACCGCTCCTGCACCACCAAGAAGATGGCCGGTCATCGATTTTGTAGAACTTATATTCATTTTATAAGCCTGATCCCCAAAAACATCTTTAATTGCTAGTGTTTCTGCAATATCACCAAGAGGTGTTGACGTTCCATGAACATTAATATAGTCCACTTCACTTGTATTCAATTGAGCATCATTAAGAGCATCGATCATTACCAATTTTGCACCTAATCCTTCCGGATGAGGGGCCGTCATATGATAAGCATCAGAAGATAATCCTCCTCCAATTAATTCACATAATATCGTTGCTCCTCGTTTTTTTGCATGCTCAAGCTCCTCTAAAATTAAAGCTCCACCACCTTCTCCTAAAACAAAACCATCTCTGTCTTTGTCAAAAGGTCGAGAAGCGGTTTCTGGACTTTCATTTCTTGTAGATAAGGCATGCATTGAATTAAATCCACCTATCCCTGCTTCACAAACAGCTGCTTCAGATCCTCCACTAATAAATACATCAGCTTTACCCAGACGGATATAATTAAAAGCATCAATAATGGCATTCGAAGCAGAAGCACAAGCAGAAACCGTTGAATAGTTGGGTCCGTGAAAACCGTACCTCATGGAGATTTGTCCAGAAGCCATATCGGCGATCATTTTTGGGATAAAAAACGGATTGAATCTTGGTGTTCCGTCGCCTTGTGCAAAAGTGACACATTCGTTTTGGAATGTTTCTAAACCTCCAATTCCGGAACCCCAAATAACTCCTGCTCTTATTTTATTTAATTTATCAAGATCGATTCCTGAATTCCTCAATGCTTCTTCAGAAGCAGCAATTGCGAAATGTGTAAATCGATCCATTTTTCGCGCCTCTTTTTTGGAAACAAATTCCTCAATGTCAAAATTTTTGACTTCGCAAGCGAATTGTGTTTTAAAAAGAGAGGCATTAAAAAGGGTTATTGGAGCAGCTCCACTTCGGCCATGAACAAGTCCATCCCAAAAGGATTCAACATTATTCCCAATAGGAGTAATGGCACCTAGACCTGTAACAACAACCCTTTTTAATTCCATAAATTAATTAAAATATTTATTTCGTGTTTTCTTCGATATACTCTACAGCTTGCGCTACAGTTTGGATTTTTTCAGCTTGGTCATCTGGAATAGCAATATTAAATTCCTTTTCAAATTCCATGATCAATTCAACTGTATCCAGTGAATCAGCTCCAAGGTCATTTGTGAAGCTTGCTTCAGCTGTAACTTCACTTTCGTCAACACCTAATTTGTCAACAATGATTTCAATAACTTTAACTTTAACGTCAGACATATCTATTTTTATTAGATTATTTCAAGCCGCAAAGAAAATACATTTAAGGATAATATAAAATTATTTCAATTATAAATCGATAAAACCTGTTCTATTGATTTTCTTTTCAGATGAGGAACGCTTGCATTTTCCGTCGGGTAACCAATAGGTATCAACAAAAATGCCTTTTCATTCTCAGGTCTATTTAACACTTTTTCTAAAAAATTCATTGGGCTTGGAGTATGCGTTAAAGCAACTAAACCAGCATTATGGATGGCACTTAACAAGAATCCAACTGCAATTCCTACCGATTCGCTTATATAATAATTTTTCTTTTTCTCATTATTTACCAAGTCAAAGGGTTTTTTAAAAACGACGATAATCCAGGGAGCGATATCAATAAATGGTTTATTATAATCGGTTTCAAATGGTTCAAGATCTTTTAACCATTCTTCACTCATTCTACCATTGTAACTTTTATACTCTTCTTCTTCTGCCGCTATTCTAATTTTATGCTTTAACTCCGGATTTGAAACTGCACAAAATGACCAGGGTTGTTTATGAGCTCCCGATGGAGCAGAAGAGGCTGTCATCACAATGTTCTCAATTATTTCTTGAGGCACTTTTTTATTGGAAAACTCTCTTACACTTCTGCGTTTATCCATTTTCTTATAAAAATCATGGCTATTCTCAAGCATTTTTTCTTCACTTTGAAACTCAAAGTTTAAATCAATAAATTTTTGCTTATTCATACCGTGTTTATTAGCGTATTTACTATTGTAAATAAATTATTGTGATATTTTATAGCAAAATATAATTAATTGAATTCAATCGTTCTACTTTTGTCGCAAATAATCAACTAAATGAAGCGAATAGTAATTTTTGCATCTGGATCAGGAAGCAATGCTGAAAACATAATAGAATATTTTTGGAGACGTCCATCTTTATCGATCCAATTTGAAGTTTACACCAATAACGAAAAGGCCGGAGTAGTCGATCGTTGCAGGAAACTTCATATTCCCTGCATTCTTATTGACAAAGATCAATTTAATGATAAGTCATTTTTAGAAATGATCGGAAATCCGGATCTTATTATTCTCGCCGGTTTCTTATGGTTAGTACCATCTTACTTTGTAAACCATTTTACTGATAAGATCATAAACATCCATCCGGCATTACTTCCGCTTTATGGCGGTAAAGGAATGTATGGTGATAAGGTTCATCAAAGTGTTTTAAAGAATAAGGATCTTCAAACAGGTATTACAATTCATTTTGTAAATGAAAAGTATGATGAAGGAAAGATATTGCTACAAGCTAGATGTGATGTGAATGAAAATGATGATATTGAATCATTAAGTAAAAAAGTTCATAAACTAGAGCATACCTACTTCCCGATACTAATAGAGCAATTAATTAACGACTGATGTTTGAACTGGTTAACCTCAAAGAAATAGGGGCTGCATTTATGATCTTATTTGCAGTGATTGATATTATTGGGTCCATTCCATTGATTGTAGAAATAAAACGCAAAAGCGGAGAACTTCATCCCGCTAGAACAACATTTGTAAGTTTTATAATAATGATCTTATTTCTATTCCTTGGGTTAGAGATCATCCACATCATTGGGATTGACGTAAATTCATTTGCTGTTGCCGGTTCTTTTGTGCTTTTTTTCTTGGCATTAGAGATGGTATTGGGGATTCAACTTTTCAAAGAAGATGAAAAGGCTCCTAAAGGAACTTCGAGTATCGTTCCTTTAGCATTTCCAATTATTGCCGGTGCGGGGTCAATGACGACAATTATATCGATAAAAGCAGAATATGAATCCATTAATATTGCGATTGCAATATTTTTAAATATGATTATTGTATTTGTGGTGTTGATATTGACACGACGAATAGAAAAGTTTTTGGGTGTGGGTGGAATTGCGGTATTAAGAAAAATATTTGGTGTCATATTATTGGCAATAGCGGTAAAACTTTTTACTAGCCACGCTGTTCCTTTAATGAATTTCAAAGGATAAAATGAATGAAATTCAAATATTCACTGATGGCTCATCTTTAGGTAATCCCGGACCTGGCGGTTATGGTATTATATTGAAAAGTGGGAAGCATTATAAGGAACTCTATCAGGGATATCGACTTACTACTAATAATCGAATGGAATTATTGGCAGTAATTGTTGCCTTAGAATCAATTAAGAAAGAAAACAGTAACATTCAGATTTTTACTGATTCGAAATATGTAGTGGATGCTATAAATAAAAACTGGCTGGAAAATTGGCAAAAGAAAAACTTCAAAGGGAAAAAGAATATAGATCTTTGGAAACGATTTTTATTAATTAGTCCAAAACAAAATGTGAAATTCAATTGGGTCAAAGGACATGCCGGTCATGAGTTTAATGAGAAATGTGATGTATTAGCTGTAAATGCGGCTAACGGTAAAGACTTGTTAGTAGACGAAGGATATGAGGATGAAATAGAAAAAAATAAAGGCCTTTTTTGATCTTTTTTCGAAGTGCTTTTAAAATAAATTTAAAACTAATTGCAGAAAAGAAGCTACAATGTTTGGACGAATTAAAAAAGCTTGTAAATTTGCACCCCAATTTTTGGGTATAAAGTACGTAATATAAAACTGGTAAGGTGAATACATTAAGCTACAAAACGATATCGGCAAATAGGGAAACCGTTAATAAAGAATGGTTATTAGTCGATGCAGAAAATGAAACTTTAGGCCGATTGGCCAGTAAGGTAGCCAAGTTAATCAGAGGGAAATACAAAACTAATTTCACCCCTCATGTTGATTGTGGAGATAATGTAGTGGTAATCAATGCTGAGAAGATCAATCTAACAGGGAATAAAATGACTGATAAGACGTATACTCGTCATACTGGTTATCCTGGAGGACAGCGTTTTACAACTGCACAAGAAATGATGGATAAAAAACCTGAAGCTTTAATTGAAAAAGCGGTAAGAGGAATGCTTCCAAAAACGAAATTAGGCCGTGCATTATTCAATAATTTGTATGTGTATACTGGTGTAGAGCACAATCAAGAAGCACAAAAGCCAAAAGCAATTAATTTAAACGATCTTAAATAAATACGATGGAAGTAATCAATACCATTGGAAGAAGAAAAACTGCTGTTGCCAGAGTTTATCTAAGTGAGGGAAAAGGAAATGTTACTGTAAACAAAAAGGATTACAAAGATTACTTTCCAATTCCAACCCTTCAGTATAAAGTTAACCAACCCTTCAATATTACAGGAACTTTAGGTCAATATGATGTAAAAGTAAATGTAGACGGGGGAGGAATCACAGGTCAGGTTGAAGCTATTCGATTAGCAATATCTAGAGCTTTAGTTGAAATTAATGAGGAATATAAAACCTTATTAAAGAAAGAAGGCTTAATGACTCGTGACCCACGTATGGTTGAGCGTAAAAAACCTGGACAAAAGAAAGCACGTAAGAAATTCCAGTTCAGTAAACGATAATTATTTGTAAACTAAGTTTAGTATCCAAATTGTCAGGACTACTGTAAAGTGCTACCTGGGGATTGAGGTTAGTGAACGTAAACTTTAAATTATGCCAAGAACAAGTTTCGATGAATTACTCGAAGCGGGAGTACACTTTGGACACTTAAAAAGAAAGTGGAATCCAAATATGGCTCCTTACATTTTCACAGAAAAAAAGGGGATTCATGTTATCGATCTTAACAAGACTATTGTTAAGTTAGAAGACGCTGCAAATGCAATGAAACAAATTGCAAAATCAGGTCGCAAGATCTTATTTGTAGCTACAAAAAAACAAGCAAAAGATATTGTTGCTGAAAGTGCTAAAGCGATGAACATGCCTTTCGTAACTGAAAGATGGTCAGGAGGGATGTTAACTAACTTTGCTACTATTCGAAAAGCGATCAAAAAAATGACGCAGATCGATAAGATGGAAGCAGACGGTACTCTTAATACTCTTTCTAAAAGAGAAAGACTTCAAATTTCACGTCAACGAGCTAAATTGGAAAAAAACTTAGGTTCTATTGCTGAACTTACAAGAATTCCATCTGCTATATTTATTGTTGATGTATTAAATGAAAAAATCGCAGTTGCTGAAGCTAATAAATTAGGAATCACCACTTTTGCGATCGTTGATACAAACAGTGATCCAACGAACATCGACTTCCCTATTCCTGCTAATGATGATGCTACTAAATCAATTTCATTGATTATGAAAGTTATCACAGAAGCAATTTCTGAAGGAATTTCTGAAAGAAAAAATGATAGAGAAAAGCAAAAGCCAAGCAAGCCTAAAAAGACAGCCACTGATGCAAAAGTTGCTACTAAGGCAAAAGTTAAGGAAGTGAGTGAAGAGGTAGTTGCAGAAGAAGAAAAATCAGAAGATTAAAAAATACAAACCCTTATTTTAATTACTAAAATGGTTAAAGTTACAGCACAAGAAGTTAATGCTCTTCGTCAAAAAACGGGAGCTGGTATGATGGATTGTAAAAAAGCCTTGGTAGAAGCCGAGGGCGATATTGACTTAGCAATTGATATTCTTCGTAAAAAAGGACAGAAAGTTGCTGCAAAGAGAGGTGATCGTGAAGCTAAAGAAGGCTATGTTACTGCAAGAGTAAATTCAGCAGGAACTATTGGATATGTATTCTCTGTAAATTGCGAAACTGACTTTGTTGCAAAAAATGCAGATTTTCAATCATTTGCAGAAAAAGTAATGGATGTTGTTGTTTCAAATGACCCTAAAAATGTTGAGGAAGCAAATTCTTTAAAATTCGAAGGAACAAGAACAGTTGCAGATGTAATAAATGATCAAACCGGAAAAATTGGAGAAAAAATCGAAATCGGTTCTTTTGAAAGATTAGAAGGAAACAGTCTAGCTATCTACGTTCATCCAGGGAACCAAGTTGTAACAATGGTTGCTACAAATAAAGCAAATCCGGTTGTTGCGAGAGATGTTGCAATGCAAGCTGCAGCAATGGCTCCTATTGCCTTAGATGAAGATCAAGTTGCTCAAGAAATTCTTGACAAAGAACTTGAGATCGGAAAAGAATTAGCTATACAAGAAGGGAAACCTGAAGCAATGGCTGAAAATATTTCTAAAGGAAGATTAAGTAAATTTTTAAAAGAGAACACGCTATTAAATCAAATGTTTGTAAAAGATAATAAAATATCTATTAAGCAATACGTGAAGCAGGCCGGCGACGGACTTGAAGTCACGGGATTTAAAAGAGTCTCAATTCAATAAATTAATTTAAAGGGAACATCAGTTCCCTTTTTTTATGCCTACAAGTTTATATTTGTATTAAGAAAACATCAAAAACTCAATTTCATGAAATTCAAAAGAATCTTATTAAAACTAAGTGGAGAAGCATTGATGGGGAATCAAGAGTTTGGGATAGACAATGCTCGACTTAAACAATATGCAGAAGAAATAAGTGAGATCATTGAATTAGGTATCGAAATAGCTATTGTAGTAGGAGGAGGAAATATATTTAGAGGCGTTCAGGCAGAAAAAGGAGGGATGGAAAGAACTCAGGGAGATTATATGGGGATGTTAGCCACAATGATCAATTCAATGGCATTACAGTCGTCATTAGAAGCATTAAACATTCAAACCCGACTTATGTCTGCCATTAAAATGGAACAGATAGCAGAACCCTTTATTAGACGAAGAGCAGTTCGTCATTTGGAAAAAGGGAGAGTAGTAATATTTGGTGCAGGAACCGGAAATCCTTATTTCACTACTGATACAGCAGCTTCACTTCGGGCTATTGAAATAGAAGCAGATGTTATTCTAAAGGGTACTCGTGTTGATGGAATCTATAGTGCAGATCCTGAAAAAGAATCTAATGCCATAAAATTTCCAAAAATCACATTTAAGGAAGTTTTTGAAAAGGGCCTTAATATTATGGATATGACGGCAATTACCTTATGTAGTGAAAATGATCTTCCAATTATCGTTTTTGATATGAATAAAAAAGGAAACTTAAAAGCGATATTGAAAGGAGAACCTGTAGGTTCAGTTGTTTCTAATTGAAAAAAGCCAAGTTCAGTTAATTATCCTGGGAATTACTCCCGTTTTTAATAAAAATTGAGTTTTAGAATCTTCTAAATAAAGAGCTTTTGGTATATTTGAACTTTCGAATAAATAGTCTATGGAAGAAGAAATTCAGTTAATTTTAGAAGAAACTAATGAGATGATGACGAAATCAATTTCACATCTCGAAAAAGAATTACTTAAAATAACAACGGGAAAAGCAAATCCAGCAATGCTTCAAAGCGTTATGGTCGATTATTATGGCTCTAAAACTCCATTAAGTCAAGTAGCTAATATTAGCACTCCTGATCCAAAAACAATTACAGTTCAACCTTGGGAAAAGGCAATGTTAGAGCCCTGTTCTACTGCTATTATTTATGCGAATCTTGGACTAAACCCACAAAATAATGGCGAGATGCTTATCATTAGTATCCCTATTTTAACAGAGGAACGACGACTTGATCTTGTTAAAATAGCCAAAAACGAAGGTGAAGAAGCTAAAATTGGGATTAGAAATGCACGTCATCATGCTTTAGATCAAGTAAAACAACTTCAAAAAAATGGTCTTTCTGAAGACTTAGCAAAAGATCTAGAAGCAGAAATACAGACTATAACCAATACTTTCACAAAGAATATTGAAGGACATGTAGATAAAAAGGACAAAGATATAATGACTATCTAATTCCAAACTTTAACTCCTTCACTACAATTTTTACAAATATCAATTGACTTCCGATCAGAAAAAAGTTGTTTTCTGAATGATGCTAATCTCGTATTCTGCCAAACTTTCTTAAAACTACCTGAAGAGCTTACATTTCCCATTGCATGGTCTGCATCTTTATCGAAACAACAAGGGATTAACTCCCCGTCTTGCGTTATTACCGGAGAGGACCACATTCGCCAACATCGGTTTGGCAATTTCAAATCCAAAGAGTAACTCCCATTTGCATATTTGTATCTGCTTAATTTTGGATCCTTTGGCAATAAATCATTTTCTTCAGGTTGAGAAACCTGAGCCGTTTTTATTAATACCTGATCAACTCCCCATTCTTTTTTTAAAGATTTAATTTCATCTAATTCATGTTCATTGTGTGAAAACGCGATCGTTTGAACAATAATAAAGGGAGTGTCAGAATTTAATTTCTTTTTTGCAAGTACCAATGTTTTTATTCCATTTTCTACTTTAATCAAATCGCCTCCTACTCTATATTTCGAGTAACTCTCTTCACTTATTCCATCTAAGCTAATGATCAGTCTATCTAAGCCGGATTGGATTGTATTTATACAATTTTCTTCACATAGATAATGTGCATTTGTACTTGTTGTAGTAAACATTTTAGCCTTTTTTGCATAGGCTACCATCTCAAAAAACGAAGGATTCAGGTAAGGTTCTCCTTGAAAATAAAGTGTTAAATAACTTACATGTCGTTTCACCTGATCGATAAGAGACTTAAATTTTGAAAGATCTGCATTTCCTGTAGGTCTGGAAAACGACCGAAGACCGGAAGGACATTCGGGGCATCTTAAATTGCAAGAAGTTGTGGGCTCAAAAGCGATACTTAGCGGATAACCCCAGTGTACTGGTCGTCTTAGAGCATAAGAAACCAAATAGCTTGAGTATAGTTTTAGCGCGTTAATTAATCTAAGAAAAGTAAAACTCTTTATTAATTTCAGTCGTTCTTTCCAAATGAATTCCATGGTTTCAAAAATACTTAAATCAAAACGAGTAAAAATTCAATATCTGTAAATAATTATATTAATTCAATTTCTAATAAACATTTAAATAATTCTACCTTTGTCGAACCTGAATTGAATCTGGACATGTCCAATTTTTTTGCCCGCTTTATTCTTCGTTACCGAATTTCTATACTTATCGTTTTAGGGGGTGTAACTGTATTTATGGCTTTTCAAGGAAGAAAAGTAGAACTCAGTTACGATTTTGCTGAATTACTTCCAGAAGACGATACTACATTCACAGATTACGAATTATTTAAATCGTTTTTTCACCAAGATGGCAATCAGCTTATCTTAGGCGGTAACTATGATCAATTAAAGGATATAGAACACTTTAATTCGTGGTTGGAACTTGGGAACGAAATAAAAAAAATAAATGTTCCCAAAACGACTTGGCAAAAAAATCATTGGGAAATAGAGAATATTGATGCGGTCGATTCTGTTTTTTCCATCGCTAATTTATATACTCTTCAAAAAAACACCGATACTAAATCATTTGATTTCGTTAAAGTAAACAATCGAGTACCAAAAAATCAAGCTGAATTAGATTCTGTATTTAATATAGTGAAGAGCTTACCCTTTTATGATGGGCTTATTTATAATGAGGAATCAAACTCCTCATTGATGATCATTTTTGTGAACAGGGAAGTTCTTAATTCAAATGCAAGACAAGCATTTGTTGATGAATTAGTTCTTTTATTAAAAGAACACGAAAAAATATTAGGTCCAATCCATCGAACAGGTTTACCTTATATTAGGACAATAATAACAATGAAAACAAAGAAAGAGCTTCGTTTTTTCATTATTGCTTCCTTATTAGTAACTGCTACTTTACTCTATTTATTTTTCAGGTCTTTTAAAGTGGTGATCTATTCAATGCTGGTAGTTGGAATTGGGGTCATTTGGTCGATGGGGGTAATTGGGATGTTAGATTATAAACTAACTGCTTTAATGGGCCTTATACCACCTCTGATCATTGTGATTGGAGTACCCAATTCGGTCTATCTAATAAATAAGTACCACCAGGAATACCGAGAACATGGGAATAAGATAAAAGCATTAAACCGAGTGATCAGAAAGGTTGGAGGAGCTACCTTATTAACCAATGTAACTACTGCCCTTGGTTTTGGTACTTTTATTTTCACTCAAAGTAAGATCCTTGTTGAGTTTGGTGTTGCTGCTTCGATAAATATTCTTTTAGTTTTTATTCTTACCATTTTTATTATCCCAATTGTATTTAGTCTGCTTGGAAACCCAAAACCTAGACATATAAAACATTTAGATCGACAATGGTTAGTTAAATATGTAAAGTATTTGATCTATCTGGTTTCAAACCATCGCACAAAAATTTATTGGGTTTCACTTTTTGTATTTCTAATTAGTCTTTTTGGAATTACAAAAATTGTTACTACTGGGAATATAGTAGATGATTTGCCGAAAGGAGATCAAGTAAAAGAAGATCTAATGTATTTTGAAGAGCATTATGGAGGTGTAATGCCATTTGAGGTACTAGTAGACACTAAAAAACCAGGGAAAGCTATAAATACAAATACTTTAAAAAAAATAGAATCTCTTCAAGAATACTTTGATAGTATCCCAGTTTTTTCCAGATCCTTATCCATCACAGATGCTATTAAATTTGCTAAACAAGCTTATTACAATGGACGACCTGAAAAATACAGTTTGATTTCCGGAAGTGAAAAATCATTTATTGCTCCCTATTTGAAATTGAAAAATAATGATGAAAGTGGTGTAGGAGAAAATAATAAAGACATTTCCGGTGGATTCCTTGATCCTGAAAAAAGGTATGTACGAATCAGTCTTCAAGTTGCTGATCTTGGTACTGAAGAAATGGAAGCGCTTTTAAGTCAAATACAACCCAGGGTTAATCAAATTTTTCCACGTTCTGAATACCGTGTAATTTTCACCGGTAGTAATGTAACCTACTTAAAAGGAACGAACTATCTGGTGAAAAATCTATTTATCAGTCTAATCATTGCTATTGGGCTGATCGCAATAATTATGGCGTTTTTATTCCGCTCCTGGCGAATGGTTTTGATCTCTCTGGTCCCAAATATTTTACCTCTGGTTTTTACAGGTGGAATAATGGGTTGGTTTGGAGTTCCTTTAAAACCGTCAACCATTTTGGTTTTTAGTATTGCTTTTGGAATTTCGATTGACGACACCATACACTATTTAGCCAAATTCAGGCAAGAACTTCATGGCCGGCATCATAAGATCACTCCTTCGGTTTTGAATGCTTTAAGAGAAACCGGAGTAAGTATGTTTTATACTTCAATAATTTTATTCTTTGGATTTTCAGTTTTTGCATTATCAGATTTTGGAAGCACCATTGCCATGGGAATATTGGTAAGCTTAACGCTTTTAGTTGCTATGTTCGCTAACCTACTATTACTTCCATCTCTAATATTAACACTCGATAAACGAATCATGTTAAAAGCAATGGAAGAACCTACATTAAAGGTTTTTGATGAAAAAGATGATCCTATATAGAAATAAAAAAAGCCCATTAAAAAATGGGCTTTTTCGATTTAATATAGAAACTCAACTTATGCTTCTAGTTTTTCATTTAGAAGTTCTTCTTTTATCACTTTAACAAAAACATCTTTTGGAAGTGCTCCTGGTTGCATCATCGGTTGACCTTCTTTTGGTATAAAAAGAATCGAAGGGATACTTCTGATTCCAAAAACAGAAGATAACTCTTGTTCAACTTCGGTGTTTACTTTATAGATATTAATTTTACCTTCAAACTCTTCAGAAAGCTCTTCAAGTATAGGAGCTACCATTTTACATGGTTGACACCAATCAGCATAAAAGTCAATTATTGCAGGAGTATCTCCTGAAAAAGACCATTCACTACTTTTAGTATAGTCGAATATTTTATCCTTAAAATCCTGTGTACTTAATTTAATCGTCGCCATATTTTAATTTCAAATGTTAATTTCAATTATTTAGGGCACAAAGGTAAGGTTTTAGCTATTTTGTAGTCAGTAACAATTCTTACAATAGAATAAATGAACTTTAATGACCTCTTTTTCTAATTTGATTAATCTTCTACTTTTAAGACTGAAATCAATTTCGATTATTAAGCAATATAGTCTCCTTTACATTTCACTATATTTAACCATAAAATAAAGGAATTTTGGACTTTTTGACGTATCTTTATAAGGATAGGTATATTGTTTAATTAAAACTAGAAAAAATGAAAGATGTGTCAAAAATGATGATGTTGCTTGGAGCTGGATTTTTAGCTGGAGCGGTTGCCGGGATTTTATTTGCCCCTGATAAAGGTGAAAAAACAAGAGATCGTATCCGATCAAAAGCAAGTGAATTTGGTGAGGATATTGAAAAAACCTACGAAGATGAAATTGAACGTTTAAAAGGTAAAATTGAAAAAGTTAAACATCAATTTTCAAAAAAAGCAGCAGATATAGTTAAGGATGCTGAAGTAAACGCTAATTAAGACTTAAAGTATTATTTATTTTTTAGCCAAAAATTAGTAATTGAATTTTTTCATGATTAAAGAAAAGATAGTAGAGATTATTATGGAAATCCCAGAGCGATTTAAAGGGATAACTAAGGCGCATTATGAATATTATAAGGCAGCCACTTACGAACAATTCGTAATAGTCATTTCTGGGATTTCAATTCTTGCTATATTATTCTTAATCACTAGTTTATTTCTTGTATTCTTTACTTTTGGATTGGCATTTTATATTGGTTTTTTATTAGGCAATTATGCCTGGGGTTTTATGATTCTGTCCGGGGTTTATCTATTATCCGGAATCATCATTTATAGAAAAAGAGGTCCATGGATCGTCGATCCTGTCGTTAGAACATTAGAATTAGTTTTTTATTCGGATAGCGGTCTTTTTGATAATTTAATAAAAAGAAGGCGTAAAAAAGAAAATGAAAAATCCAAAAAATAGAATTTATACGCTCGAGGATGTCAGAAAGTGGCGTGAATTAAAAAAAGATGAACTGGACCTGGAAATGTTGAAATTCCACGCTGAAAAAGACTTTATAAGTTCAACGATCAAAAATGACATAAAAAAATTTCTTTTTTATGAAGGACTGATAATTGTTGGTGAAAAACTGTTGTCCTATTTTCTTAAGTCTACTTTTTCTTCCTCTAAAAAGGAAAAGAAGGAAAAAAAATAAATCTAGACGAAATAGCTTCCTATTTAGTCAAATAATATTCCCTTAAATTATTTTTATAATACTCCACGTATTTTGATGAAGATCAAACCATTTGAAAATAATGGCTGTTATTGCATTAATTGAAGCTGATCGCTCTTCCTCCAAACCTTAAAATAATGTAGTTTTGGGGACTTCATAAACTGCTTTTTAAATGGCTGAAAAATGCTTCCATTGTAGCGAAGATTGTATAGATAAAACGATTCGATTCGAAGATCATTCGTTTTGCTGTGAAGGGTGCAAAACAGTATATTCCATTCTAAAAAATAGCGATCTTGGTGGTTTTTATACCCTTGAAGAAAAGGGAGGAAGCAAAACCTTATTATTTTCTCAAAATAAATATGCTTATTTAGATGAGCCTGAAATAATAGAAAAACTAATCGATTATCAGGATGATGAGATATGCATGATCCACTTTTACATTCCTAAAATTCATTGCTCTTCTTGTATTTGGTTATTAGAAAAGCTCTACAAACTTAAAAAAGGCATCAAAGTATCTACTGTTAATTTCACCAAAAAAACAGTTCGGATCTCATTTAACCCTGAGGAAATTTCGTTAAGGCAAATTGTAGAAACATTACATTCTATCGGATACGAGCCTTCAATAAATTTTAATGATCTTGATAAAAGCAAAAGTCCTCCAGGAATTCAAAAAAGTTTATGGTATAAAATTGGTGTAGCTGGATTTGCATTTGGAAATATTATGCTTGCGGCTCTTCCAGAATATTTCGCTAGCCCTTTACAACCAATCGATCCAAAGTTTGCTGAATTATTCCAATACCTAAGTTTAATTCTTTCTTTGCCCGTGATCTTTTATAGTGCTTCCGACTATTTTACAAGTGCATATCAAGCGATAAAACATAGAGGAATTAATATTGATATTCCCATTGCTATAGGTGTAGCAACATTGTTTTTAAGAAGTTCTTACGAAGTAGTATTCATGCATCAGCCGGGTTATTTCGATTCATTGGCAGGTTTAGTATTCTATCTTCTTATTGGAAAAGCATATCAAAGTAAAACCTATTCCAATATCTCCTTTGATCGCGATTATAAGTCCTATTTCCCTATATCAGTGGTTAAGTTAAATGATGGGAAAGAATATGTTATTCCATTGACACATCTCAAAATAGCTGATCGATTATTGATCAGAAATGATGAGATCATTCCTGCAGATTCTATTTTAATAAGCAAAGAAGCTACGATCGATAGTAGTTTTATTACCGGTGAAGAGCGACACCACCATAAAAAAAGCGGCGAAAAAATATTTGCAGGAAGTAAACAAATTGGGACAGCCATTGAAGTGGAAGTTATAAAAACAATTAGCCAAAGCGAATTGACCTCTTTATGGAACGATTCCAACTTAATGGATAATAAGAGGCATCAAAATTTCCAAAGTATTACGAGTAAAATAAGCACTTATTTCACCGTAGCTATTTTAATAATTGCCTTAGGGGCTTTACTTTTTTGGCTTCAAGAAAATACTTCATTTGCCATTAATGTATTTACATCTGTATTAATTGTTGCTTGTCCGTGTGCATTAGCTCTTTCTGCCCCTATCAGTTTCGGTTTAGCTATTCGAAGTATGGGGAAGGCCAAACTCTATTTTAAAGATACTGCATCTGTTGAACGCTTTGGAAATATCGATCAGATCGTTTTCGATAAAACTGGTACGATAACCCAATCCCAAAGTTCGATGATTGAGTATAAAGGAATTGCCTTAAATGAACCTGAATTTATTGATATAAAATCAGGTTTAAGAAACTCCTATCATCCCTTATCTCTTGCTTTATATAATCACTTGACTGATGTTTCGATTGAAGAAATATCCAAATTTGAGGAACATATTGGGAAGGGAATCGAATTCTCTATAAACAATCATCATTATCGAATGGGTTCAGCCGGCTTTTGCGGATTTGATCAAGAACATATCGACTCACTACAAACGAGGATCTATATTAGTAAAGATGATGCGAATCTTGGGTTTTATTCATTTTCAAATGAATATCGAAGTGAATTAAAAAAAGTAATTCAATCATTAAAAGCGTATCCCCTATCGATAATTACCGGGGATAATGAAAGTGAAAAAGGAAACTTAAACACCCTTTTTGGAAAGCAATCCAAGATTCTTTTTAACCAGAGTCCATTGGATAAATTAAAATTTATTAAGTCAATTCAAGAAAACGAGCAGAGTGTTCTTATGATCGGCGATGGATTGAATGATGCAGGTGCACTCGCTCAAAGTGATGTAGGGATAAGTATTGCAGAGGACACCAATAATTTTTCTCCGGCATGTGATGCTATATTAGATGCTAGTAATTTTCATTTGCTTCCGAAGTATCTAGCTTTTTCCAAGAATACCATTCGAACAGTGATTATAAGTATGATCATCTCATTATTGTATAATGTTGTGGGTTTGAGTTTTGCCGTACAAGGACTGCTTTCTCCCTTGTTTTCGAGTATCCTAATGCCTACAAGTTCAATCACTGTGGTTTTAATAAGTACATTGTTGATCAATTATTATAGTCGTACTCTTAAAAACCAATGAAAAGGCATTATTTTAACCAATAATAAAAAGAATACTAAAAGAGGTAAAATTTGAAACTTCCATTTTATATAGCGCGTCGATATCTTTTTTCGAAAAAAAATCGGAATGTAGTTAACCTCATCTCAGGTATATCTGCTTTTGTTATTGGTTTGGTGACCTTATCAATGGTAGTTGTTTTATCCGCAATAAATGGCATAGAAGACCTAATAGATAGTCTCTACACCTCTTTTGATTCAGAAATATACATTTACCCCACTGAAGGCAGAAGTATCGCAACAGATAGCTTAAATCTTGAAGAACTACTAAATCTCGAAGGTGTTTTAGCTTTAAGTCCTGTAATCGAAGATGCTGTATTAATAGAATATGGTGATCAGCGTCAGATCGCAAAACTAAAAGCCTTTTATCCTGACTTCATTAATTATTCCGGAATTGATACAATGATCGTTTGGGGAGAAAGTAAGCTAAAGAATAAAAACGCGTCCAGAGCTTTATTAGGTTATGGCTTAAAATATTATTTAGGGATCCCTGGTGATCCTGTTTATGCCTTAAAATTATATGCCCCCACCAGAGGCAGGTCCATAAAGAAATACAAGGAAAAGGCATTCGAAAAGATTCCGATAGATATTGGAGGGATCTACTCTATAAGCGTTGAATTTGATTCAAAATACATCATCACTCCACTGGATTTTGCCGAGAAATTATTTGATCGTGAAAATGATTATACACAGATAGAAATACGAACACATCAGGATATCGATAGGAAAGAACTCGCTCAAACGATCGAATCTATAGTTGGAAAGCAATATCATGTTGTAACTAGGGAACAAAAAAATGAATTGATCTTTCAAACGACGCAATCGGAGAAATGGGCATCATTTGCCATCATCACTTTTGTAATGTTGATTGCCGTTTTTAATGTCATTGCCAGTTTAACGATGTTAATTTTAGAAAAGAGAAAAGATATTTTCTCACTTCAGGCTATGGGTGCTGAAGCATCCATGATCCGTAAAATATTCTTTTTTGAAGGAGTACTTATCAATGTTTTTGGAGCGATAAGTGGGATCATTCTCGGAATAATATTAGTTATCCTTCAGCAAGCTTTCCACCTTATACCATTAGAAGGTTCGATAATCGACTACTATCCGGTTGCATTAAAAATAGGTGATCTGGGAATCATACTTATTACCGTAGTAATAATGGGGGCCATTTCTACTTATATACCGGTAATGTATTTGAGTAGAAAGTATTTAATGAATATGAATGCTGAGGAATACAAAAAAGATTAATTCACCTCTTCAAAAATAAAATCTCCGAATTCATTCTCAATTTCTTTAAGTGTAAAAAGCACTTCTTCGATAGTATCTGTGGTAACCAATCGCATTCGAAAGGGCTTAAAATGAGGAATCCCTTTAAAATAATTCGCATAATGACGTCTCATTTCCAGCACTCCTAATCCATCCCCTTTCCATTCTACAGAGTGTTTTAAATGTTGCCGGGCGGCTTCAATTCTATCTACGATTGTAGGAACATTTGGCAATTCACCCCTACTTAAAAGATGTTTTATTTCATTAAATATCCAAGGATAACCAATACTTGCTCTACCGATCATTACGCCATCTACCCCATATCTATTCTTCATTTCAATGGCCTTATGAGGACTATCAATATCTCCATTTCCAAATACCGGAATATTCATTCGCGGATTATTTTTCACATCACCAATTAAAGTCCAATCGGCACTCCCTTTATACATTTGAGTACGCGTTCTTCCGTGTATGGAGATCGCTTTGATTCCGACGTCCTGCAATCGCTCTGCCACTTCAACGATAAATCTGGAATCATGATCCCAACCTAATCTGGTTTTAACGGTTACAGGTAAATTAGTCGCGTTGACTAAGGTTTGGGTAAGACGAACCATTTTAGGAATGTCTTTAAGAATGGCCGCTCCACCACCCTTACAAACTACTTTTTTTACAGGGCAACCAAAATTAATATCGATCAGATCCGGATTAGCGGCTTCAATTCGATTAACCGCTTCGACCATATTATCGATATCATTTCCAAAAACCTGAATCCCAATGGGTCGTTCGTAGTCATAAATATCAAGTTTTTGAACACTTTTATAGGCATCACGAATCAATCCTTCGGAGGAAATAAATTCCGTATACATCAGGTCTGCACCGTGCTGCTTGCATAAAGCTCTGAAAGGGGGGTCACTTACATCCTCCATTGGAGCAAGCAATAAAGGGAAGTCCCCTAGCTCAATATTACCTATCTTTACCATCTTTTAAACTCGTGGCAAAATTATCAATTAATTTCGTCATTTAGTACAGGGCTTAT
>JAHECK010000207.1 GCA_024641785.1 Flavobacteriales bacterium
ACAAATATCTCTGCTAATGATGAGATAAAAATCATTACAAAAGATAAATTCAAAATTCACGATGGACATCCAACTTTTGAAAAGGAATTTACTGATCCGGTTAAAGCAAATGACTTTGCAGCAGAACTTATCAAACATGGTTATCGTGATGGTTGGAAACTTCCAGATATGCCTGTATAAACTAATAGTAAAATTAAATTTATTAAAGAATGAAAAGAATTTCAATATTTATTGTTTTAATGCTTCTTATTTCAGTGGTTGCATGTAAAAAAACTGAATCTACTAATTCGGAAACAGCTCCCAAAGAGGAAATTATAGAGGTTGAAGAGGTCGTATCGATGGAAGCTCCTTTAAATGGATTAAGCGCCGAAGAAGAGAAAGATGGTTGGATACTCTTGTTCGATGGAAAAACCACAGACGGATGGCGTGGTTATAAAAAGGACAAATTTCCAGAAGGATGGAAAATTATAGATGGTACAATTATGTGTGCAGGATCTGGCCGAGGTGAAGCCGGGGCCAAAGATGGTGGTGATATTATTTATGATAAAGTCTTTCAAAACTTTCATTTAAAATTAGATTGGAAAGTTTCTAAAGGAGGAAATTCCGGAATTTTCTATCTGGGACAAGAAGAACTGGATTTTATCTGGAAAACAGCTCCCGAAATGCAAGTGCTTGATAATGTGAATCACCCTGACGCAAAATTAGGTGTAGATGGAAACAGGCAAGCAGGGTCTTTGTACGATTTAATTCCTGCAAAACCTCAAAATGCCAATCCTTTTGACGAATGGAATTCAATCGAAATTATCGTCTACAAAGGAACGGTTGTCCATAAGCAAAATGGGGTTGACGTAGTTGAATACCATTTATGGACCCCAGAGTGGAATGAAATGGTAGCAAAAAGCAAGTTTCCTGCTTTGAACGCAGATTGGGCTGATGTTGCCAGCAAAGGTTTAATCGGATTGCAAGATCACGGAGACGATGTTTGGTTTAGAAATATTAAAATCAAGGAGCTCGACTAATTGTTTTTGCACTTTTGATCGATTTATTATTTATAAAAAACTCCTTGGTTTCCAAGGAGTTTTTTTAACCACTTAAACCAAAAATATTATGAGAAAATTGAGAATGGGAATGATTGGTGGTGGCCAAGGCTCTTTCATTGGCGAGGTTCACAGAATTGCATCTCGTCTAGACGGAATGATAGATCTTGTTTGCGGTGCTTTTAGCAGCACTCCGGAAAGATCATTGGAATCAGGAAAGGCTTTACTTATCCCCAAAAATAGGTGTTACAGTAATTTTGAAGAAATGTTTGAAAAAGAAAAATTACTTCCTCCAGATGAAAAAATGGATTTTGTCGCTATTGTTACACCTAATCATATGCATTTTAAGCCTGCAAAAATGGCATTAGAAAATGGATTTCATGTTGTTTGTGATAAGCCTATGACCCTTACTTTAGAAGAAGCTCTTGCTCTTGAAAAGATTGCAGAATCTAGTGATCTCTTATTTGCGCTCACACACAATTACCCCAGTAGTCCGATGATTCAGCAGGCAAGAACAATGGTTTTAAATAATGAAATTGGGCAGATTCGAAAAGTGGTTGTACAATATTTACAGGGTTGGCTTTCAACTTCACTTGAAAATACAGGGCAAAAGCAGGCCTCTTGGCGAGTAGATCCCAATAAATCCGGAATTGGAGGAGCCTTGGGTGATATAGGAACCCATGCGCACAACCTGGTTGAATTTGTCACCGGTTTAAAAGTGGTTGAGTTGGCTGCAGATCTGGGTAAGTTTGGTAAAAATAGGGTTTTAGATGACGATGGAAATGTACTTATTCGATTAGAAAATGGTGCAAAAGGCAGCCTGTCCTTTTCTCAAATTGCCTTAGGTGAAGAGAATAATTTAGCGATAAGCGTTTATGGTGATAAAGGCAGTTTTACATGGCGACAAGAAAATCCGAATGAATTAGTGACTCGTTGGTTAAATAAACCTAAGACCATTTATACCCCAAACGGTATTGATACAAGTGCTACTGCTTCAAGTTTTTCAAGAATTCCCGCTGGACATCCCGAAGGATATTTAGAAGCTTTCGCAAATATTTACAAGAATTTTGCTATTCATCTCAACAATTATTTAGAAGGTGAAAAAGATAGTCAACCAAATTATCCAGGTATTAAAGAAGGAGTTCGAGGTATGCAATTTATTTATGCCTGTGTAAATAGCAGTGAAAACAACAGTGAATGGAAAAAAATTTAAAAATGAAAACAATTAAAGGACCTGCCGTTTATTTAGCTCAATTTATGGGAAACAATCCTGCTAAAAATCAACTGGCAACTATGTGCAAATATTTTAGTGAACTTGGTTATAAAGGAATACAATTGCCCGCCTGGGAGTCTAGGTTATTTGATTTAAAACTGGCATCAGAAAGTAAAGATTATTGTGATGAATTAAAAGGAATTGCAGCAGAGTACAATATTGAAATTGTTGATATGGCTTCCCATTTACAAGGGCAATTAGTTGCAGTTCATCCTGCTTATGATCAACTTTTTGATGGTTTTGCACCAGAAAATTGCAAAAATAATCCAAAAAAAAGAACTGAATGGGCCGTTCAGCAAATGAAATATTGCGCAGAAGCTAGTAAAAATTTGGGTGTAAAAGTTCATGGCACTTTTTCCGGTGCGCTCTTGTGGCATACGGCTCATCCCTGGCCTCAAATACCAAATGGTTTAGTAGAATTAGGATTTAAAGAATTGGCAAATAGATGGTTACCCATATTAAATCATTTTGACGAAATGGGTGTTGATGTTTGCTATGAAATTCATCCAGGAGAAGATTTGCACGATGGAATCACTTTTGAAAGATTTTTGGAAGCAACAGGAAATCATACGCGTGTAAATATTCTTTATGACCCTAGTCATTTTATTTTACAACAACTCAACTATTTGGATTATATAGATATTTATAAAGACCATGTAAAAATGTTTCATGTAAAAGATGCTGAGTTTCATCCTAC
>JAHECK010000208.1 GCA_024641785.1 Flavobacteriales bacterium
TACCTTTCTTTAAAGATTTTAGCAAAGTTTGATAGGCTGGATATTCCAATTTCATACGATACCTCCGACACATTTAACTCACCATCTTTGAGTAATTCGGCTGCTTTTTTAAGTCGGATATTCCGGATCAATTCACTACTTGAATTTCCGGTCAGACTGCTTAATTTACGATGTAATTGCATCCGACTCAACCCCATTTCTTTGGCGAACAACTCAACATTCAATTCAGTATTCGACAAGTGTTTATTAATGGCGAACACTGCTTTTTCAATAAAGAGCTCATCTATTTTTGACATTAATTTGCCCGACGACTCTTGTATTAACCTCGTTTGTCCGGGATCACCAATATGTTGAGATAGTAATTGCTTTAGTTTAAGTCTTAAGGCGATCAAGTTTTTGATTCGAACAAGGAGCTCATCTGCATCAAATGGTTTGGTTAGAAAATCATCTGCACCGGTTTCTAGTCCTTCGATCTTGCTTTCTCTAGATGCTTTTGCTGTGAGAAGAATGATCGGAATGTGACTCGTTCTTTCGTCACCTTTCAATTGGGCCGTCATCTCATTTCCATCTGCAAAGGGCATCATTAAATCACTAATGATGAGATCAGGCATAAATTCAATTGCCTTTGCAGCACCTTCTCTACCATTTGGAGCTTCCAAGATAACATAATCATCTTTTAGAAAACTTTTAATATAAGCACGCATGTCGCTGCTATCATCTACAATTAATAGTAAGGGGATTTTTCTATCCTCATCCTGAGTGATTTGATTTTCATCAATTTCAGTAGCTATGAAATCTGCATTCTCAATTTCTTCTTTATCGATCAATAAGCCCGCTTTATCTTCACTAATAATTTCATCCTCCGATAAATGCTGCTTACCTAAAGGAAACAAGATCGAAAATGTAGATCCTTGTTTTAGTTCACTTTTTACAGAGATCTGGCCATGATGCAGCTCGACAAGTTCTTTGGTTAAAGCTAAGCCGATACCCGTTCCCAAATTTGTTTTCATTTGCTTCTCATCCACTTGGTAAAAACGGTCAAAGACAAAATCTAATTTATCTGAAGATATTCCAATGCCAGAGTCAGAAATGTTAAGATTCACTAGTCCATTTGGCATCTCATCAGATGCTTCTTTCATTCTTATACTCACTCTAATTTCACCTCCATTCTCGGTAAATTTCAGTGCATTGGAAAGTAGATTATTGCATATTTTCTCATACTTGCTTCTGTCTAGGTAAACTTCAAGTTCACTTGAATCAGTCTCGAACATGATCTTGATGCCCTTATTCTCAGCCATAGAGTGAAATGAAAACGCAAAGACCTTTGTCAATTGAACAATGTCTTCAGGACAGGTTTCTAGTTTCATCTTTCCAGATTCCAATTTTGCCAAATTCAAAAGCTGGCTGATAAGGCTTTGCAATCTTTCTGCATTCCGTCTTACCAAATTCAATTCACTTTTTTGATCCTTGTCTGTAAGCTTCTCAATAAATCGATCTAATGGTCCTAAAATTAAGGTTAAAGGGGTACGGAATTCATGTGAAATATTATTAAAGAACTTACTCTTTTCAATATCCAACTCTTCCAGCTTTTCGGCTTTGATCAAATTTATTCTAGCGTCTTGTTTTAATATTATCCTATTTAGTTCATAGCGTCTAAGAAAAAGAATTAATGTAAGTAGCAGACCACCGTATAGTAAATAGGCCCACGTGGTTTTCCAAAAAGGAGGTAGAATTGTAATTGCCAGCATTGTCTCTTCTTGATTCCAATAGCCATCATTATTGCTCCCTTTAACATGAAACACATATGAACCCGGACTCATATTGGTATAATTAGCAAAGGACTTTCCTTTACTGTATTTCCAATCCTCATCATAGCCTTCTAATCGATAGGCATAGTTATTCTTTTTAGAATTCAGAAAATTCAAAGCAACGAAGTCGAAAGAGAATTCATTTTCATCATAGGTCAATTCTATTTTATCCTTTTCATAAAGCGCATCGGCAAAATATCTACGTTCACCAAAGAGTCTAAATTCCGTAATATAGACCTTAGGAATAACACGATTTTCTTTTATGTCTTTTGGATGAAATATGTTAAATCCTTTTCTTGTTCCAAAATAGATCCAACCTTTTTTATCCTGATAATAACTTCCTTCTAAGAATTGTTCCGACAATAATCCGTCTGCTACATTAAAATTTCTAAACTCATTGCTTTCAATATTATATTTTGAAATTCCACTTCCTGCCCTTGAAATCCATAGATTTCCATCATCATCCATACACATTCCCATAATTAAGTCTTTTTCCGGTGTATTTTTAGCACCAAGTGACACAAAAGTTTCATCATGGGTATTCATTTTAATTAAGCCTTTATTGCTTCCCAACCAAAGAATTCCTTTTTCACTTTCAACGATTGTCCAGATATTTTCGTCACTGATACTATTAGGGATATTAGTTTCTGGTTTATAAGTGATAAATGAAGTATCCGATCGAACTAATTTATTTAAGTATTTCCCCCCAAACCACAATTCATTTTCACTGTCTTCATAAATGACTCGAATATCGTTTGCTCCCAGAGATCTGCTATCGTCTGGATTATTATAAAAGGTATGAAACGTTTCTTTTTCACGATTGAAAATATTGAGTCCATTTTTTGTCCCTACCCAAAATATACCTTTGTGGTCTTCAAAAATGGATGTTATTACATCACCATTTATACTCGAAGGGTCATTGGCAAATATTGGATAATGAATAAACTCATTACTTTCTCTAATGTATTTATAAAGGCCATTATAGGTTCCGATCCATACCTGTTTACTTTTATCTTCATAGAGGGTGCTTATACTTGAGCTCACATAAAAATTGTATGGATTTCTTTCATTTTCTGGGGTTAAAAAATGATCAAAATGGTCGTAATTATGATCTTCATTATATGTTGTTCGGTTCAATCCTCCACCAAAAGTCCCAACCCATAGATCTCCATGACTATCTGATAAAAAGGAAGTTA
>JAHECK010000209.1 GCA_024641785.1 Flavobacteriales bacterium
TATCCAAAGAATTGATCATAGCCATTTGCATAAGTATGCCCGGAATAGTATTAATGTCCTTTGCCTTATCAAATCCTGAGGAAGACACATTTACCCCAATAACTATGTCCGCTCCCATTTCCTTTACTAATTCTACAGGGAAATTATTGAGGATCCCACCATCAACAAATAAAGTACTATCAACATCCACAGAGGTAAAAGCGGTTGGAATAGCCATACTCGATCGCATGGCCAAAGAAAGGGGTCCATCTTTAAAAATATGTGCCTTTCCTGTACTTACATCGGTAGCTACACAGCGAAAGGGAATCGGGAATTCATCAAAATTTTCATATTTGCTAGAAGACCATGTATAATCACTCAATAATTCACTCAACATCTGCCCTTCAATCAAGCCATTAGGCAACATTATTTTAAAGCCATTTTTAACATCGATCGGAAAATTAATGAGGTAACGATCGTAATAGAATTTTTCTTCGTAAGCAATATAATTGAGCGGGATCTTATTCGATAAAACCTGATCCCAATTGATGTTTTCAACGATTTTTTGCAAGGTATCTGCAGAATATCCCATGGCGTATAACCCGCCAATTACCGCCCCCATGCTTGTTCCTGCAATATAATCAGGGCGTATGCCTGCTTTTTCCATCGCCTTTAAAACACCAATATGAGATATGCCTTTAGCTCCTCCTCCACTTAAAACAACCCCAATTTTAGGGCGCGTTGCTTTTTGTTCAACTTGCGAAAATCCAAATTGAAAAAGTAAAAGAAAAAAAAGGCTTAGGATGAGTTTTGGTTTCATAATAAATACAGAATGGAATGAAAAATAATAAATAAAAATGGGCTGAATAAATATATTTGCTGAAAATATAACGAATGAAAAAAGCTTGGTATTCCTGTAAAGTAAAATATCAGAAAATAGATCCGCACGGTAATCATGTTAAAGCTGCGGATATTTATTTAATTGAGGCCATTTCCTATAGTGATGCAGAGACACGCTTATATGAGATCATGGAACAATTGGTTCGGGTCGAATTTCAGGTAGTGGCAATTTCAAAGGCAAACTTCGAAGACATAATAAATACAGAGGATGGTGATGATTGGTATAAAATTAAAGCCTCGGCTCTAAGTTTTGATGAAGACAGCGGAAAAGAACGTAAGATCATTTCCTTTTATCTTATCAGCGCTTCTACCATTGATGATTCTTTAGTAAAAATTAAAACTTATCTCGACGATTCGATCAATGATTATGTTGTTCAGGCTATCTCGGTAACCAGCATTACTGATGTTTTCCCCTTCGATGAAATAGGTGAGCGTTTACCCGTCGATCACTATAATGAGGAAGCCAGCTTAAATAAAATACCGGCGAATACCGAATTTTCTGATGATGAAGAATTAGAAGATTAAGATCCCTTTAATCAACAGGCAATGTTGTTAAATTCTATTAAGTAATTGAAATAATAAGCAGCTTTTGTATAAATTTTCGCTTTATTGCTTCCTAAGTAATTCTAAGATAAATAGCTTAGCTCTATTGTATGTAAAAAAAGGGGCTAATACTTAGCAACAATAAATCTATTCGGGAGTAGTTAATAGCATATGGCAGACAATAAAAAAGATAAGTCCAAAACAAAAAAGAAATCGAATAAAAGGTGGCATATCCTCTTTTGGTTAATTCTTCTTTTTCCACCTCTTCTTTTGGCTTTTATGATATTATTGGCCAGTTATTCTGATCTGCCCACCTTTGAGCAATTAGAAAATCCTAAATTAAGTCAGGCCACCGAAGTTTATTCTTCCGATCACGAACTTCTTGGAAAATATTATAGCGTAAATAGAAATAATGTCAATTACGACGCTATCAATCCAATCCTTATCAAAGCCCTTGTGTCGACAGAAGACGAACGTTTTTATAAGCACTCCGGTATCGACTTTAGATCCATTCCACGGGTTGTTTATGGGGTTGCTACAGGAAATTCAAGTGCGGGTGGAGGGAGTACCATAACCCAGCAATTGGCAAAGTTGCTTTTTCATGAGCGATCTACAAATAAAATTGAACGTGTCTTTCAGAAATTCCAGGAATGGGTAATATCGGTCCGACTGGAAAGACAATACACAAAAAACGAAATTATTACGATGTATCTGAATCAGTTTGATTTTATACATAATGCGGTGGGAATTAAATCCGCATCGAATATCTATTTCGATACCAGTCCGGATTCTCTTAATATCCTGGAGTCTGCCACTTTAGTTGGAATGCTTAAAAATCCGGCACTCTACAATCCGGTTCGAAGACCTCAACTCACTCAAGAGAGAAGAAATACGGTACTTTATCAGATGAAAAGGAATGATGTGCTGAGTGAAGAAGAATACGATTCGCTCAAGGTACTTCCCCTGGAACTGCATTTTACTTTACAAACGCACGATGAAGGTCCCGCGCCTTATTTCAGGGAAGAATTAAAGAAAGAACTTAAGCATATTTTGAATGAGAAAGATTCAGTTAGCGGAACTTATTTTTATTCAAAAGCAGATGGCACGCCCTACGATATTTATAATGACGGCTTAAAAGTATATACTACTATCGATTCAAAAATGCAGCGCTATGCCGAGTCGGCAGTGAGCAAATATCTTGGAGAAGAATTACAGGATATCTTTTCAAAGCACGTTGCTAAAAACAAACTTGCCCCGTTTTCCAACGACCTGGAGATGGGAGATGTAAAAAGAATCATTGATCGCGCGATCAAACGAACGGATCGTTACCGATTAATGAAAGCTCATTTTGATGGAAAAATTCCCGACGATAGTTTAAAGCTGGCCTTCAATTCACCCACTCCTATGCGTATCTTTACCTGGAAAGGAGAAGTGGATACGATCATGTCTCCGCTCGATTCGATTTTTTATTATAAAGGTTTTTTGCAAGCCGGAATGATCTCAATTGATCCACATACGGGTTTTGTTAAAGCCTGGGTGGGAGGTATTGATTACAAGCATTTTAAATACGATCACGTTAA
>JAHECK010000210.1 GCA_024641785.1 Flavobacteriales bacterium
ATTACAAATAGACAATAACATGTTATTTTTTAAACTCAAATGAAGAAAGGTCGAATGAATCCTAATGGATTGAATGGCTATAGCTTAGCTTCATTAATCTATGAAAAACATCTTACTCGCTATTTATTATTTATTAATTTTGACGACCTTTTGATCTTTGAATTCTGGGGTATTAACGAGCCATTGATATGAACAAATACGGACTTCAAAATAAATTTTATGCTATTGAAGGCAAAAAGGATCAATTAATTTCCTTGCTTTTAAAAGCTTCTAAATTGGTATTATCTTCAGATTCTTGTCATTTATATATGATAAGTGAAGATAAAACAGATGAAAATTGTGTTTGGATCACTGAGGTTTGGGATACAAAAGAAGATCACGATAAAGCATTGATGGACCCAAAAGTACTTGATCTTATAAAAGATGCACTTCCATTGCTTTCGGACATGCCACAAAAAGGAATCGTTTTAGAAATTATTGGAGGAATATGAAAAAAGGAGTTATTATTTTAGGAAGTTCAAGTAGTGATGGAAATACCTATAAATCGGCAGCTTATTTTAGTGATCGATCAGGTTTTCCTATCATCGATCTAAAAAGTAAAAAGATTGGTCAATTCGATTATGATTTTGCTAATAGTGATGATGATTTTCTTCCTTTAATTCGCGAGATCGTAGATAATTATGACATTCTCATTTTTGCCACTCCGGTATATTGGTATAGCATGAGCGGGATCATGAAAAAATTCTTTGATCGCATTTCAGATGTTCTTAAAATAGAAAAGGAAACCGGAAGGAAATTAAACGGAAAAGAAATGGGAGTGATAAGTTGCAGTTGGGGCCCAGGTCTTAAAGATGGATTCTATATGCCATTTGTTGAAAGTGCTAATTATTTAAAAATGAACTACTTGGGTCAGATTCATTCCTGGACGGTAAATGATGATGTCGATGAAGAAGTAAAAAGCAAAATGGATGCTTTTATTGAAAAAATAAGCTGATTATACGCTAATAAACGACTTGTATTTTCCTCTAAAATCTATTCTTAGAAAATAATTTAAGTTTTATTTCTATATTTAACGGGCAAGCCAATTGTTTTGCAACCAAACGCTAACCTATTATGAAACAAAAAGTAATACTGCTATACTTTTTCGTTTTTCCGTATGTTTTATTTTCTCAAAATACTTCGGATAGTCTTTTGACAATTTATCAGAACCAAAATCTCGATGATTCATTAAGATTTTCGGCGATACTAAGCTATACTACGCTTTTAGTCAATGAATATCCCGACAGTGTTATTTCAATTTGTACAAATTCACTCAAGGAGGTGGAAAATAAAAACCTTCCAAATATTGAAATAGATATTTTGAATATGATCGGATTTGCCTGGGGATTGAAAGGCGATAATGATCAGCAAATAGATTATTACGAGCAATGTTTGGCACTATCAGAAGACCTAGGTTACGGAGCAGGAATTTGTACCTATTATGTAAATATGGGAATGAAATCCACGAATGAGGATAACTTCAATAATGCCATAAATTTATTTAAGCAGAGTTTAAAAGTGAGTGAAAAATACGGAATTCACGACAACGACCATTTTATTTTAAATAATATTGCTCTAAGTTATTTTTCTGTTGGGGATTACAATAATGCCATAAGTTATTACTATATGGCTCTTGATATCTTTTTAAATAAAAATGATAGTTTGGGCATCAGTAAAGCCTACCAAAATATAGGGGATTGCTATTTATTGAAAGAAGATTTTAAAAATGCTCTTATATATCAATTAAAGAATATTGAAATATGTGAAGCCCTAAAATCACCTATAAGAATAGCTATGGCTAATTATTCGCTTTCCAATACATATTTATCGATGCAGGAATATGATAAGTCGATGGATTACTTACGTCATGCAAAACAATTATTTAGTGATCTAGAGGATCAAAAAATGACTGCATATTCCGAGATCACAGAAGGTTATATATGGTTGGCAATAAGGAATTATTCAAAAGCAAGAGATCATTGTGAGATTGCTTCTAAAATATTGGGTGATGAAGCTGAAATAGTAAAAAAAATAGAAATATGCGATTGTCTTACTTCAGCTTATAAAAATCTTGGTGATTATAAAAAAGCGATAGACAATATGGAAATATCGCAAACACTTTCAAATGGTATAATTAAACTTGGTGCGGCAAGGGATTTACAGAAAACAGAGTTTGAAAAACAATTATTAGCTGATAGTTTAACGAATGTGGCTATTCGACATGAATTGGAAATGAATCATGAAGAAGATCTTCGAAAAAATAATACGCGGAAGAATATTTTTACTTCCTTATTAATTATCGTATTACTCATTGGAGGCCTATGGAGTCGTTTAAGGTATATTAGAAGAACCAATATTCAGCTTGAAAAAGCTAAAAATTTAGCCGAAGAAAGTGAACAATTAAAACAGCAATTTTTAGCTAATATGAGTCATGAAATAAGAACTCCAATGAATGCTGTGTTAGGTATTACCAATTTAGTTTTAGATACCTCCTTAAATGCTAAGCAAAAAAAATATCTAAATGCCCTAAAATCATCTTCATTGAACTTATTGGTGATTATTAATGATATTCTTGATATAAGCAAACTTGAAGCAGGCAAAATGGAACTTGAGAATATCCCTTTTGATCTGGATCTTTTAATTCAGGATATTATAAATACACTTCGTTACAAGGCTGAAGAAAAAGGACTACTATTTTCATTTACAAAGGATAAAGATGTTCCTAAGGTAATCATTGGAGATCCGGGTAGATTAAGACAAATATTACTTAATCTATGTGGAAATGGAATTAAATTTACTGAAAAAGGGGAAATTTCAATTGCTATTAAGAAGATCCCAAATACAGATGCTCATTTAGAATTTAAGATCTCTGATACCGGAATTGGAATCAACGAGACTCAAATAAATAAATTATTTGATGCTTTTGAGCAAGAAGATAT
>JAHECK010000099.1 GCA_024641785.1 Flavobacteriales bacterium
TTTTGGATACGGTAATGGTGGATAATATTCAAACTGTAGAACTTGGTTTTATCCCTAGAAATGACGCTGCAAATGCATTTAAAGGAAGAATATGGATAAGTATGGATTCTACCTATGCAGTTAAAAAGGCCGAATTAGGTAAAATGGATAATATGAACCTGAATTGGGTGAATACCTTCTTGATCGAATTAGATTTCACAAAATTTGATAGTATTGGAATGTTTTTAACAGAAAGCCATTCTACTATTGATTTTGATCTGGCGGCCAAGGGAGTAGGGGCAGGAATTTATGGAAATAGCACCTTTATCTATAAAAATCTTCAAGTTGGAAACGCGATGCCCGATTCGGTTTCTAAAATGGATGAAGGAGTAACGAAAACAAAAGGATATAATACTAAAAGTGCCGATTATTGGAAAGAGGAACGCTTCAAGCCGCTTACAGCTTCTGAAGAACAAATAAAGGTAATGAGCGATGAAATACAAGCTCTTCCCAGATTCAAAACTTTTTATACGATCATGAAGTTGTTTACCATCGGCTATTGGGATTTTGGTCCGGTTTCGATCGGTCCGGTTTCAGGTTTGTATGAATATAATCCCATCGAAGGATTTAGAACACGATTAGGCGTCCGTTCGACTGAGAAATTAAGTTATCATTGGGAAGGAAAAGTATGGGGAGCTTATGGTTTTGGTGACCAGACCTGGAAATACGGAGGACATTTAAAATATATGTGGGATCGGGAAAAATTGAATTTTCTGCAGTTCACCTATATGTACGATTATCAATTCCCGGGTAAGTCTGATTTTGCTCTACGTGGAGATAATTTTTTAATCTCGTTTAACAGAGGTTCACCCGATAAAATGCTTGCTATTCGTAAATACGATTTAAACTTTAGTTGGGAATTAGGAAAGGATTATCTGGCGGTTTTAAATACAAAAGCAATGAATCAAGTAGGCTTGGGTAGTTTACAATTCATTCAGGATATTAATGGAGAAGACCATGTAATTGAATCATTCAGTACTTTCGAAGTTTCATTAAAACAGCGTTATTCACCCCATCAAAAATACTATCAGGGAGATTATTACCGAACTCAAATAACTACAAAGTATCCAATTTATGAATTGACGTATACTTATGGCCAAAGCTACGAGGCAGCATTTCCATTTAATTATAATAAGCTCAACGCGCGCTTTTATAAAAGGAACACCATGGGTATACTGGGATACAATGATGTTTATTTTGAAGTTGAAAAAACATTCGGAGATGGGATTCCTTTTCTTTTTATGCGAATGCATACAGCAAACCAGACCTATAATTTCGAAGAATACGGTGCCAATATGATGAATTACCTGGAATTTGTTTCAGATCAGTATGCCTACTTTATTTTTACACATTATTTCGATGGTTTGATACTGAATCAAGTCCCATTATTTAAACGTTTAAAATGGCGGTCTTTAGTTTCGGCACGTTTCTTATATGGAAGTGTCCGAAAAGAAAATGACCCTGATCAAACCCCAAATTTGGTTAAATTCCCAACCGATATTTATGGAAATACGACCACTTTTACACTTGATGAAAAGGTATATATTGAAGCCGCTATTGGTATTGAAAATATTTTCAACTTACTTAGGGTCGATTTAGTAAAAAGGATCACTTACCTTGATAATCCAAATATTCCTAGTTTTAATGGTGTAAAAGGAATTGGAATTCGCTTTAGATTGCGCTTTAATTTTTAATATTTATGATCAGTCCTTATTTAATAATTTTTGTCCTTCTGGCCTATTTTGCTATGCTGATATTAGTGGCTCGAATGACTTCGAAGAAGGAAGGAAATGATGCTTTTTTTCTTGGAAACAGGAAATCTCCTTGGTACGTTGTTTCTTTTGGAATGATCGGAGCATCCTTATCTGGTGTCACTTTTATTTCCATCCCCGGATGGGTGAACAATGCCCAATTTTCTTACATGCAAATGGTATTTGGCTATATGTTTGGCTATTGGGTGATCGCTGTAGTTTTATTGCCGCTCTACTATAAACTTAAACTTACTTCGATCTATTCTTATTTAGGTCAACGCTTTGGGTCTTCTACCTATAAAACAGGAGCTTCATTCTTTTGCTTTCCAGGATAATTGGAGCCTCTTTCCGATTGTTTCTTGTAGCTATTGTGCTGCAAATAGCGGTTTTTGAACCTCTTGGACTTAAAATTTCATTTGTGCCTTCAGTGATTGTTACGGTTGGTCTGATCTGGCTTTATACCAATCGTGGAGGAATAAAAACGATCATCTGGACGGATATGTTGCAGACCATATTTATGCTGCTGGCCGTTTTTATTACGGTTAAAAGCATAATGTCGGCACTGGATCTAAATTGGATCGAAGTGGTGAAAACAGTGAAGGATTCAAATTATTCTCAGATCTTCTTTTTCGATGATTTCGCGAATAATCCGCGAAATTTTTTCAAAATGTTCTTTGGTGGGGCATTTATAGCTATTACCATGACGGGTTTAGATCAGGATATGATGCAAAAAAACCTTAGTTGTAAGACATTATATGAATCCCAAAAGAATGTCTTTTGGTTAGGGGTAATGCTGATCGTGGTTAATTTATTCTTCCTTTCATTGGGAGCCCTGCTTTATTTATTTGCAGCCAAGATTAACTTCCCAATTCCGGAACAAACAGATTATCTCTATCCAAAATTGGCGATAGGAGGGTACTTAGGTGTATTTACAGGAATCGCTTTTGTGATAGGGCTTACCGCATCTGCTTATTCAAGTGCCGACTCAGCGTTAACTGCGCTTACAACCTCTTTTTCGATCGATATATTGGGCATTGAAAAGAAGCCTGAAAAAGATCAGGTGAAGATCAGAAAGCTTGTACATATTGGAATGTCGCTGGCCTTAATTGTTGTTATTATTCTTTTTAAAGTGATTAATAATAGCAATGTAGTCGAATCCTTGTTCGATGCGGCTAAATATACCTATGGACCTTTACTCGGATTTTATTTTGCCGGTTTATTTACAAAAATTCAGGTGAAGGATAAGTACATCCCGATCGTAGCCATTTTAGCCCCCGTTCTCAGCTATATTATTAATTATACATCGGCTGAATATCTTGGTTATCAATTTGGGTTTGAATTGATTATTCTGAATGGATTATTAACCGTGATAGGGATGTGGATCGTTAGTAAAAAAAGAGAGGATAAAATACTTGAAGGGATATGATTAGTTTAACTGTTTCTATTATTGGTGTTACTGTAGTTTTATCCTTCATTGGTTTTCGAAATCGAGAGTTCTTACTCCGAATGATGTTTATTCCTTATTTGATTGCTCATTCGAAGCAATATTATCGCTTTGTTAGTCATGCTTTTATGCATGATCCGCGAAATCTTTTCCACCTCTTTTTTAATATGTTCGTTCTTTATCAATTCGGACTAAATGTGGAGTTGTATTTTAAATCATCTACCCCCGTTTTAGGAACGATTTATTACCTTATTTTATATTTTGGAGCGGTGATCTTTTCTTCATTAAGAGATTATTCCAAATATAAAGACGATCCGAATTATATTGCATTAGGTGCTTCAGGTGCGGTTTCTGCCGTGTTGTTTTCCCATATTGTTATTTATCCTACTACTTCTCTTTATCTTTTCTTTATCCCGATTCCAATCCCGTCTTTTTTGTTTGGTGGACTCTATTTATGGTTCGAGCATTATATGGATAAAAAAGGAGGGGATCATATAGCCCATGGGGCACATTTATACGGTGCTTTGTTCGGAGTGATCTTTACGATCTTCACAAATTTCGCACTTATTCCTTCCTTTTTCGATCAGATCCAAAGCTATATACTTAGTTTCTTCTAATCATATCTTAATTTGATTATTTCATATAAAGGGTCTGTTTTTTACAAATGATTTTGGACTATACTTTTCAGTGTTTTATTTCCTTTCAAACATATCAGGATCATTGCTTTAGTGGCTTTAATTTTCTAAATTAAGGACTAATAAAGTTCTTTTCTTATGTTATGAACGAAGTTAAAACTTAGGCCATGAAAAAGTATTCATTAATCTATTTATTATTCTTCTTACTATTCCCACTGGGAGAAGGCAGAGGGATCGACGCAAATATGATAAATGATCCGTTTTTTATAATCGGTGAAAGTTATAATATGGATTATTTAAATAACTACTCAGCTTTTATTGATCACAGTTTTTATAAAGATAGAAGTGGAGATATCCCTTATAGTTCTGATTCTATTTTCTTTGATCAGAATATTAAAACGAATTCGGCTGCTTCAGGTACCTATTTTAATGAGAATATAGGCGATAAAATGACGATTTATCCGAATCCTGTTGTTGATATTCTGAGCATTCGCTATACCCTATATGAGGACTGTGAATTGATCTTGAAAATATACAATACACAAGGAAAAGTTGTGCTAAGCAGGAATTATATGAAAGCTCAGGGGATAATAGAGGTTAAACTGGATCTGGAACAACTGGATTCAGGAACTTATATCCTTCAAATTTATCAAAATGGCTATCCTCAGGATGGATTGCACAGCGCAACTAAAAAAGTAATAAAATTACCGTGAAAATAATTTAAGAAGACTTTACTTTTAAGCTCTTCTCGATGTGAGAAAGCGTGTTTCGCCCCCGACTTTTAAATCCCGGCTTTTCGTATTCTATTTGTGTTTCGATAATTATTTTCAGCTCATTTAGTAGTTCCGGATAAGGAAGGGCAATGTTTAGCATGATCGTCATTGCAAATATTTTATTGGCTACTGGTTCTTTAATATTTGTAATTGTTCGTAGACAAAAATCATAGCATCTTCCTTGTTGATCTTCTGGAATTTCAATTTCAGCTAAAAAGCGTAAGGTATTCCGGATCACAGCATTATGTCTTGGGTTTTCAAGGTTGCTAATGAATTGAGCAAGGTAGGGTTCAACAAGTTCAGAATGCTTTTTAGCGATAAATGGAATTGGCCATGCTGCACGTTGGTTCATACACCAGTCCTCACTAAAAAAGAGATCCACTAAAGCCTTAAACTTTAATGGATCGTCTTCAATATAATCGACAATTTGGTCTGTTATTTTTTTAGAATGTTCTGATTCAAGTAGCTCTTTAATATAGATCCTATGCCTATCCATTGAATCAAAAAAATGAATTTAATCTAGATGGATAACCGGATGTAATTGATAGGTTCCATTTCCTAATTGGTGAACAGATTCACTTGCATCAAAATCAAGAGAAACAATAAAAGTATCTATATACATTAATTCACCATGCACATTGATCTTTAAACCTGATTGTTGTGCGCTTGGAGTTTCTAATGGATAAAGCATACTGTCTACCATAACTGTGTTATCTAGCCCTATTACTAAACGTATTTGACTTATTGAATCGTAATCAACCGTAATTTCACCTAATAGGGTATCCAATCCATTTTGATAATCAAGTAAATTATAAACTCCTGCACCGGTGCTATCTGTTAGATCATACTCATTGTTATTTCCATAACCTTTAATGATCACTTGCTGAATGTCTACATTAACCTGCTGGTATTCGCCTGCTTGATCATGCAAATAAACAAATACACTTGTTTGAGTTTTTTCAGCCGCCATGTTCGTGTCATTATTTTTATCACATGAAGCAAGCAGAATAAAGGATAAAATTAAAAGTCCTACTATATTTTTCATAATAAATGTTTATATGATTAAAACGTAAGATAATGCACAAAGTTGTTTTTCTATAAGGTCTTCATTAAAACTTTATAAAGGTCATTCATCGCTTTTATATCCACTTTCCAGACTTTCTCGTCGGGGGTGTGGTAGTTCTTTTCGGGCGGACCAATAAAGCACCAGTCCCATACGCCGGATGAATTTTGTAATACCGTTCCATCAGAACCGCCGGCATCTTCCACTTCTAACTGAAAAGGGACCTTATGTTCTTTCGCAATTCCAATGATCTTTCGTACAAATGATTGTCGAGGAATACCACGATCGCGCATCGAAATAGCGACCCCATTTTTAGGTTTTATATTGTCATTAGCAAGGGTAATATCAGAAATTAATGCCTGACGAACCTTGTATTTTTCTTGGATATACCTTGCTAAAAACTGAACAGATCCTCCACCAGCTTCTTCATAAGTAGAGAAAGCGATGATCCCATTTTCAAGTGTTTCAGCGAGATGAAGCGCATTTAAAACCCCTAGTCGGTCATCTAAATAAGGCGTTTGAATCGTTTTCTCTTTATTTCTGAAATTGGGCTTAAAACTTAAGCAAGTTCCGCTGTCAATAACCCGATCGAAGGTATATTTTAATTCTTCTTTTTTAGTTCCATCTACCCATAGCCATTTAACTCCTAGCGTACATTCAATTTCACCTTTGGAATCACTACCAACCAGCTTCCATCCATCTGCACCTCTCGGACCGCCAATTCGAATTAAATTATCCTTATAAGAAACACAATAACCGATACTGTCCATATGCGCAAAAACAGCTGTCCGAGGTTTTCCAAATACCAAAAGAATGGCATCTTGAAATCCTTCACCATGCAACACTTCAGGCTTTACTTTCCATTTAGCGCTATTTTCTTTTACATGCTTTAAAACAAATTCCGTCATCGCACTTTCATCTCCGGAAGTGGCTCTGATACTGCAAAGTTTTTCTAGTAATTCCATTGTTTATTTTTTATCAATGTTTAATTGAGTGACTAAGTAACTAAGTGACTAAGTGATCGCATAAGAAAACTTCGAGCTGTCTTATTCGATCTTTCAACTTTCTCATTTCATATTTCACATTTTCTTCCGTCTCCGGTCCTCGGTCTCCCTTCTTTTTTTACTTCACACTCAGTTCGTACTTAACTCTTTAATACTTTTCAAAAAAGTACAAACAAACAGTCAGTATACAATCTTTTTTTCTTTTGTTTTCTTCTACTTTTGCTTGATCAAAAGTAGAGCAAAAATCAAGCCTGCCGATTGCTCACTTCTTCCATTTTCTAATTCGCTAAGTGCGGCCGATGGATCTCCTCCGGCAAGCTGCGGAGCTAATCGGTCTTACTAAGCTATTTATTCAATTCCATCGTTCCCAATCGAAGGGCAGCCCCGCCACATTTTACTTTTTATGCTATGAAATATAACACTAAAGCAAATTTATCATTCATTGACCTCTCTGCCTGGTATTCTATGTAGGCTATCGCACTTCTTTACTTTAACACTTAAGAAAACATCTACCTTTCAAGTATATTATCATCATAACCCGACATCTGTCCTTTATCACTTCCGTCTCCCGTCTTCGGTCTTCAAACCTTGATTTCAACTTTCTCATTTCATATTTCACATTTTCTTCCGTCTCCGGTCTACTGACGTGCTATCGCAGTCAGCACAAGTTCGGTCTTTTTTTTTCTTCGTGCTTCGCGCTTCGCGCTTCCCACTCCCTTCTTCATTCCACACCCAACTCCTCAATTTCCACATTTTCAATAGTCAAAAATACATCTTTTAAGTCGCTATAAAGAGCGTTTGGACAAGCTAATTTTAGTTTGCACGTCAAGGAAAAATCATGTTCCATTTGCTCCAGATCCGAATTTTTCACTACCTGCATTACATCATTCATTTGATCATAATGAAATAGAATTCTAAAATACATTTTCATTTTTTTCTCAATGATCTTTCCATTAAGAATGGCATCTTCAGCCGCACTCCGGTAGGCGTTTATTAAGCCTCCTACTCCTAACTTTGTTCCGCCAAAGTAACGAACAACTATGATCAATAGCTGGGTTAGATCATTCGATTCTAAGCGACCAAGAATGGGTTTTCCGGCAGAATTATTGGGTTCTCCATCGTCATTTTCACGATAATTTTCACGACCTATACCCAAAGCCCAGGCGTAACAATGATGTCGGGCATCATGGTATTTTTTACGTGTGATCTCTAATGCTTCCTTTATTTCCTCTTCAGAAGCCACAGGAAAAGCAAGCGCAATGAATTTACTTCCTTTTTCTTTGTATACTCCTTCCGAAGGGGATGCTAATGTTTTATAGCTATCGATAATTTCACTCACGCGTTTTGTTTGATCTCTTTTTTAGTGTTTATAGGAAGGACTGTTTTATTTTGGCTAATATAACGAACTGCTCCTTTTAAAACTTTCGCATGGATCTCATCTACTTTTCCGATAATTTCCCCATCGAGTTGAAGTATTTTCTTTTCAGAAAGGAAAATAGAGACCTCATTGGATTCTATTACCTGAGCATTATGAATATCAATATAATCATCATTAAATATACTTAGACCTGCACTCAATAATGTTTTAGCAGTAGCATAATTTACAAGTACGATTTCCAGTTTTCCATCAAAAGGATTCCCATTTTTATTCAAAGGCACTCCTGTCCCGTATTTTCTTCCATTACAGATTCCTATCATAATGGCTTTGCCTTTATATACTTTCTTATTAGCAAGGATCTCATATTCGAATGTCTGTTTGGAGTAATATGCTTTTATAAAATATTTTAAATAAGTGATCTTACCTCTTCGCGGATCTTTCGAATAATCTTCAATGATCTTTGCATTAAAACCAATATCACCAATATGGATACAAAAATATTTATCATTTATTAAGATCAGATCCAGATCCAGGTATTTTTCTGAATGAATCAGATCTGCTAATGCGATGAGAGGATCCCTGTTTACTGCTAGATCATTCGCCATCCCGTTTGCCGATCCAAGAGGGATTATTCCCATCGGGATTCCTGTATTTTTAAGACATACCGCTGTCAAAAGGGTAGTGCCGTCTCCACCGGCAGAAGCTACCTTATCGGGACTATATTCACGAATTACTTTTTTTAAATTCTCCTTATCATCTACTCCTGTTGTTTTAAAAAAGCGGTATTCAATAAGCTTATTACTACATAATTTTGTTGCTTCCTGAAGGAATTGCTTTTTATCAATATCTCCCGAGACCGGATTAACTACGAATAGTAATTTCATCTAAAATTAAATTTAAGGGAGTTAATACCTCTTCAAAACTGCTATAGAAATGGACATTTTTCAATTGATTTTGAATGTTATTTTTCCATTCTGTTTCTTTTTTTCTATGCCTTCCTTTAGTCCGGTGAATAAATATGCCCAGTACTGAATTTGGGAATTTCGACTCAAAATGTGTGTATATATCCAGATCATATTGCGAGTCATCTCCAAAGAAGAGTATTTTATTGGTCTTATGATCTTCGAAGATCTCATCCAGCACCTGATATTTGAAATGCTTACGGTTGTTCTTATGGAGTAATTTTTTCCATCGGGTAAATCTTCTCAAAAAAATAGGTCCCAAAGGGAACTTGTTTTCAATTAAAAAAGTGGTGATGAGATGGAATAAATTGTACTCACTCCTCGATAAATAAAAGAATTGAAAATGATGCGCCGACAAATGGGAAAATGCTTCATGACTCGCTTCGATGCGCTTCCTTTTAACAGGAGGCAAAAAAAGAAGACGGCTAAGCTTTTTAATATAATTTTTAGCATAAGACTGAAGGATTGTATCATCAATATCCGTAATAACAAAGTACTTTTCGTCCATACTATTAAATCGGACAGGATAATTTTGCAGTAAAGTCAATTCTTGAGGATCATCTTTTAAGTGAATAGATATATCCTCACTCACTTTTCCATTGAGTTCTGCCTTGAACTCTCCGTTCATTCCGCTTATGACTTCACAATATAGGTCCTTATATTGAAGACAAAGACTTACCTTTTTTAGAGGCTTATGCAAGTATGTTCCCAGCACTTTTTTTAGAGTGGAAAAACGTTTATCCTTTTCGCTTTGTACTTTTGGACTACCCTTTATGAGAATGCCGGTCACCAGGGTTTTATGGTGTAAGGGAATGATCTGTAATTTCCATAAGGAGGCCTTCATATAAGACTTAAAGTTACAAATTATAAGACTTATAATGACTGATTATATCTTAAATCCGAAATGAAATAAAATAAAAAATGGCTTGGGAATTAGTCCCAAGCCATTGCAAATTTTGTTTTAATTATTCTCTTAATTAAAAATAGATTGAAGCACCCACTTGAAGATATTGACCTTTTGAAGTAGTGTCATCATTTCCATATATATCAAGCATTCCCCAATAATATCTTGCGTCAACAGAAATAAATAAAATTTTCACACCCAATCCAAGGTATAAAGGAACATCAAACACATTTGATTTCTCATCATCTTGCGGGTCGTAATTTTGACCGAGTATGGTGTATTTTTCAGCTACTCTAAAATTAGCAGCAGCTCCACCTAAGGCGTATACCGGGCCTAATTTTACTCTCAGATTTAAAGGGATACTTAAATAATGTAATACAATTTTTGAATCAAGATCACTATTACTAATTCCAACCGGAGCATATTCTAGTCCGACATCAAAACGTAATAAAGGGACTAATTTTATTTCTTTAAAAATCCCGGCATAAAAGGAGCTTAATGGGTCGAAGCCTTCCAGCAAATTTCCATCTTCTAGAATTGTAGAATATTGCCAACCGGCTCTAACACCCAACAATTTGTCATCATGGTTTTTATCTTGCGCAAATATGCCCACTGTTAGAAGTAGGAAAAAAAGTAAACTAGTTATTTTCATGGTCTTTTTCATCTTAGTTAGTTTTTTTAATTTTTAAAATAAGGTGATAAATATAAAGATTCTATATTAATACAAAATAACTAATTCAAATATTCAATTAAGAAAAATAGAAGATTACAGCGATGGATGCGAGTGAAAGTGCGAGCCCTAATACATTTTTAAGGGACAATTTTTCATGAAATAACAAAATGGAAAAAAGGGTAGATAATATAATAATTGCCATATTATTTACAGGCAGTATCGTCGTTTTTTGCGCAATGTTCCCTGCATAAGTTCGTAGTAGAAAATAGATGGACCCAAAGTTTACGATACCTAAAATAACACCTCCGGAAATACTGGATAAGCGAATTTTTTCTTTTTTAGTGATAAATTGAATCACTATAAT
>JAHECK010000211.1 GCA_024641785.1 Flavobacteriales bacterium
AGGCCATGACAATGATACCGGCATCAACAAAAAGTTTTGCCAATTCCGCTATTCTACGAATATTTTCCACCCTTCCTTCATCAGTGAAATCCAAGTCTTTATTCAAACCTGAACGTACATTATCGCCATCTAAAATATAGGTGTGCATCCCTTTTTCATGCAATACAAATTCAAGCATCCCTGCTAAAGTTGATTTCCCTGAACCCGATATCCCGGTAAACCAGATCAATTTTCCTTTATGCCCTTTAAGTTTTTCCCTATCTCCTTTTTTGATAGAGAAATTATGCGGTATGATGAAGTTTTGTTTTGACATTTTTTTATCGTTGCTTTTGCCACAGAGGCTCAGAGGAACAAAGTAACACAAAGAAGATCTTATTTTCCTAATTGAATGCTTTCAGAAGGTAAAAAGGATGCTACTCTTCGCGCTTCGAACTCCGTTCTCCGTGCTCTTTTTATATTTTCGTATTCACAAAATGCATCACTTCAGCTTCTTTTTGAATCGCCTTATCATGCAATTTCTGTCCTTTTTCTAGCATCTCTTTTGCGTATTCCTTGTTTGTCAGTCCGGCGGCATTGATGCGCACATTCATAAAGGCCCCCAGTACTGCTGTTCGTGCACATAAGGCGCCCACTCCGGCATCTGTTACTGAATTCGGATTACCGATCTCCGCCATTTTCTGACAGAGTTTCAAGGCTTCATATGAAGTCTCCATTACCTGATAAGGGATTTCGGTTGCATACCTGGTAGCTTCCTGAATGGCCTCTTTTCTCGCATTTATTTCGCTTTCACTTTCTTTTGGAAGTCCAAAAGCTTCCATGATCTGGTTAAAGGAATTGGTATCCTCATCCACCAAAAACAATAAACGATCCTTTATAGCCTGAGCCTCCACAGCATAATTTGAAAACTCCTCCCAACGATCATCCCATCCTCTTTTATGGGCAGATAAATTAGCAACCATTCCGCCTAATGATACTCCCAAAGTTCCAACATAGGCAGAAATAGATCCTCCTCCCGGAGCCATCGATTCCGATGCGGTCTCATTCGCAAATTCCATTAGAGAAAGATTGATCAGTGGATTTGCCTCTTTATCGCGAATGAGGTATTCGATGATCTTCTCTTCCGGATTAAATGGGGCCAGGTCATCCAGTCCAAGCGATTTTATGGCAATCTTGATCTTTTCTTTTTCGTCGATCCCCAGCGAACGTTCTTGTTTTTTCAAATAATAATCAGCCGCGTCCAAAAGGGCCTTCAATGGTACCAAGCCCACTAATTCCGATCCGGTAACACGCATTCCCCTTTCCTGAGCCGCCTTTACGGTCTCATCGAAAGCGATGTGCACAGGTGTAACAGATATATTAGTAAGATTATAGGAAAGTTGGGCAATTCCATATTCTTTAATATACCATCCAATCCCTTTAACAGCTTTTAATTTCCCCGGAATTCGAACAGGCTCTCCGTTTTCATCGTTCACTACCTTTCCGGTCAATGGATCACCTTCTCTTAATATTCTACCCGCTTCGCGAATATCAAAAGCGATGGCATTAGCCCTTCGTGTAGAAGTTGAATTTAAATTCACATTATAGGCGACCAAAAAATCTCGTGCTGAAATAGCCGTAGCACCTGTTTTTTTAACGGTAGCATTAAATTCAGCCGGACCTTCATCGGGTCTCCATTTAGGATCCACTATTTTTTTTGCTAAACCTTCATATTCGCCTGATCGATTATTGGCTAAATTTCTTCTCTTTTCTTCCTTTGCAGCATTTTCATAAAAATAGACCGGTATTCCCAATTCATCTCCTACTCTTTTTCCTAGTCTATGAGCATATTCAGCGGTTTCTTCCATCGAAATATTGGCTATTGGGACCAAAGGACATACATCGGTGGCTCCAAAACGAGGGTGGGCTCCGCTGTGCTGACTCATATCGATCACTTCAGCCGCCTTTTTGATCACGCGATAGGCTGCTTCAATCACTGCCTCAGGTTCTCCAACAAAAGTAATTACCGTCCTGTTGGTCGATTTACCCGGATCAACATCAAGTAATTTTACTCCTTCTACTTTTTCTACCTCGTCGGTAACCAATTTTATTTTATTCGCATCGCGACCTTCTGAAATATTAGGTACACATTCGATGAGCTGCTTCATATTTTGCTGATTTTTTAGGATGCAAAGGTAAGGTTTGATTTTAAGTAAAATAGAATAGGAATCAGTAATTTTTTGAAGAAGCCACTGAGACTCGGAGGCTCCAAGTTTCACTAAGAAAAAAACAATATTGATATTTAGATTACATACCTCTTTATTCCATATTTTATTAATGGAACGTTAAAATTTATTAGATATCCTAAACGCAGTTGTGTTAATCTAAGATGACTTAACACTTGAGCTTCCCATACAGGATTTATCAAATCAACAGCCTTTAGCTCAATAATTACTTTCTTTTCAACTAAAACATCCAGCCTTAATGCTTCATCAAATTCAATATTATCATATACAATAGGAAATGTAAGCTGCCTTTCAACTAACAAACCACACTTTCTGAGTTCATGTGAAAAACATACTTCATAAACTTTTTCAAGAAGTCCGGGTCCAAGCTGTTTATGAACAATAAAAGCAGAATTTACTATTTGTTTCCCAATTTCATTTAAGTCCTTATCAATTGATACATATTTCTTCATATTACATTTTTTTCCTTCGTGAAACTTGGAGGCTTCGGGTCTTTGTGGCTAAACTACATTACAATTTAACTGAAGGAAATAGGTTGAATCACCTAGTTTTCTTCAAATCATCCATCACCCAACATCCATCACCCATCACCCAACATTATCCACCTAACATAAATCACTTTTCATTTCACTACTTTTCACTACTTTCGAAATCTTAATAAAAAAACAATAAAACATGTACAAAAAAATACTTTTAGTCGCTTTAGTTCTTACGGCGTCTACAGGG
>JAHECK010000212.1 GCA_024641785.1 Flavobacteriales bacterium
TTACCGGCATTATATTTTACTCTCACCCCTAAGATGGAATTATCCAAGCCTAAGGTATTTTCTTCATAGGCTCTAAGTGCCATACCTGAGCCAAACTGCTCATAAAATGTACCGGCAGTAACAGTCAGTCCTCCTTGTGTAAATTCACCAAAAAAGTAACCGATTCCGGTCCCGTTAAATCCGGCAGGATAACCTAGTAATGAAGGAGCATAAGATTCAATTCGTAGTCCGGCATTAAATTTTCCTTTTCTGAATAGAATATTTGAAAAGGCATTCATTGCTATCTTCTCCGGTGGAGCTTCAGCCCCAATTTCAGGGTCATCAGTGTAAGTTTGAGCAATAACGGATACATTTCCTGAGATCACTCCTTGATTATTGCCTTCTTCACTATTTTGAGCGAAGGAAATAGTATTTAAACAAAAAGGAAATATGATAGCTAGTATCGAGATGCTTCTATTCATTATGCTGCAGATAGAAATTTATAAATTGACCAGTTCAAGAATCTTTTCATAAAGCTCTATCTCATCTCCCTCAGCATAATTGTTATGCTTGTAGACGACATTACCATTCCCATCTAACAGAATGGTATAAGGAACATTATTTACGTTCATGGCGCGTTTAAAATCGCTGTTGGTATCAAGAAGAACATCAAATTCCCAGGCGACACCCTCAATATAGGGACCAACTTTATATACCTGACGGGCATCATCAATTGAAATGGCGATCACTTTTACGCCGGTTTCATCAAACCAATCTTCATATACATCATTGATGTTATTTAGCTCTCTCTTACATGGGCTACACCAGGTTGCCCAGAAACTGATCACTATGGGTTTGCCGTCATTCTCTATCTGAGAAGTATTAATAATTTGACCGTCCAGAGTTTTAAGATCAACTGCTGGAAGACTGTTTTGAGCGAATGCACTCGCAGTAATCCCAACTAAGAAAATAAGAAATAGAAATTGTTTATTCATGGTTTAATTTAATTAAAGGCTTAAAAATATAAATAAGCCCTTGTTAAGCTAATTTAATTCGAAAGCAAAATAGTATTCCTATTTACATAACAAAAAAGGCGCCAAAGGGCGCCTTTTTCATTGATATCAAAATTCTATTACTTATTAATAGAAACTCTTTCACTAATTCTTTGATTACCAGCGTAAATATTGAAAATATACATCCCATTTCCAATTTGACTAGCATTTACATCGATCAATTGGTTTCCTGAATTCATTTGACCAAAATTTTCAGCGTAAACTACTTTACCAACTAAGTCAAGAACTTCAATTCGTACATTTTTACTATCTACCAAATTAAATGCGATATGTGCTACATCATTAGTAGGGTTTGGATATACATTGAAACTTGAAATAGCTTCGATTTCATCAACAGAAACGGTTGTCAACCCTTCGAAATCTTGCTCGTCAGTTGAAAATTCGTAGGATCCGTCATAACTATAAACAGTGTTTCCATTTCCATCAGTAACTTCACAAGTTCCATCAGTATTACATCCTGTCCATTGAGACCCATTCATTCCATCACCATAAGAGTCATATAAATAGAAAGTATAACAGTCTTCGCCTGGTAAAGTTACAGGGATTACATATTCAGTAGTATTAGAATATGGTCCGCCGGTAGCTACATTTGAACCGGAAGAATTTTTAATTGCCCAGGTAGTTTCACTACCCCAACAATCTGTATTGATGGTAACCGTTAATTCTAATTCAGCCTGTGGTGCTAAACCAACAGAAGCAGTTTGAGTTACATTATCTTCATTTTCATTAGCTACACCATTTGGATTTTCAACAGTAGTTGTTAAAGTATTTGATGAAGTAGCAGTAAAAGTAATAGGATCCAAAGTAACTAATTCAGCAGCATAGGTTGATAAAGAACCTGTCCAGGCATAAGTTTGAGCTGTTCCGCCATTAACATCATAAACGATATCACATGAAGTAAGGTCGGTATTACCATAGTTCATGATTTTAACTTGTGGAGTAATTGTTTGCTCACCACTACACACAGCACCTGGTAATCCAAGGATTTCTAAATTGTTCACTTGGTTTTCAAGAGATGATGAAATATCAACATCTGCATCTTTAACAGCTTGATTTACAAATTTATCATCGTCATTTTGAACGATAGCGATTACTTCAAGACCTTCATAATGATAGATCACAAAATCAGAAAGATCCAGTGTTTCATCAATGGTATAAGAATCTCCGTCAGCCCATGAAGTAGCTAAAGTGATACCTTCAGAACCACCAACAAACGCTTTAAATACATGATGGTATTCTTCTTCACCATTTGTTCCACCTGGAGCATCTTCATAATAGATGATCTCTTCAGTTAACATAATTCGAAGTTTGAAAGTTCCGGTTGCTGCCATTGTAGCATCGATCGTTCCGGTAACATGTAAAATGTTATCAGTAACCTCACCAGAAATAGTCATGTCAAATTCAGAATCCTGAGAAGTAACATTATCAAGCGTTGCCTGAGTTAACTCAGAAGCTCCACCTTCCGTTCCAACAAAATCTCCTTGTAAAACAACTTGAGGAGCAAATATGTAAGAATAGTAATCACCAACTCGCTCATCCACTTCAACAGAATTGTCTAAGTACATTTGGTCAAAACCGGGCCACCATACTTGGTATGCCATAAAAATAGTGTTATCAGAATTTGCGTTAACCAAAGTCTGAATGCCAGGGTTAGCCGAGGCACATGGAGGACATGAAGCCTGTGTAGCTTCTTCAACAAAAGCCATACGTGTTGACTGTGCGCTTAGAATACCCGTCGCTAAAACAAAGGCTGCACTAATAGTAAGAGTAAATAATTTTTTCATAGAATATATTTTGATTAATTAATTGACCAAATATTAAAATTTATTTATCAAATAGTGAATAAAAAAAGAATAATAATTGTAATCCTACTGATCTTTAATCACAATAAT
>JAHECK010000100.1 GCA_024641785.1 Flavobacteriales bacterium
CTTTGATGCAGGAATGAATGCTTTTGTCCCAAAACCTTTTAGAAGAATAGAACTGTTAACTACACTAAGAACTTATTATTCAAATAGCCAAAAATCTATTAATCTTAAAGAACCGAAAGTGGTCTCAAAAATTGATGTTGCTGTTAATGAAGATAGCATAACAGACCTTGACTTCCTTATTAATTTTTGCGATTCAGATGAGCTTCGTATAAAAAAATACATTGAAATGTACCTCGATCTAACTCCAAAAAACATAGAGAAAATAACAAGCTATTTCAAAAATGAAAACTATAAAGCCTTATCTCTGGTTATCCACTCAATGAAAGCACACTACAATTTCATGGGTATGGCTTCTACCAGAATACTGGCCAATGAAATAGAAGAGCTTATTATCAATGAAAAAGACCCCAATTTGATCAATGAAAAAATTGACCTTTTAATTAAAAATACCTCCATATCGGTTAAAGAGCTTACTCAATTCACTTAATTGCCAACGAATTATATTAAACTATTTTTTATGAAACACCGAAAAATATTTATCGTAGATGATGATGAAATGACTTCTGTGATGCTCAAAGATCATCTAAATATAAACCCATTAAATAAAGTCAAAGTTTTTTCCACGGGAGAAGAATGCATCCGACATCTGGATCAAAACCCTAATGTAATTATCCTTGATTATAATCTCAATGCTATTGATAGTAATGCAGCAGATGGTCTCGAAATATTAAAACAGATAAAAAAAATTGATCGGGATATTTGTGTAATCATGCTTTCATCACAAGAACATTATGGAAAAGCACTTCAAACAATTGCTAAAGGTGCAATGGAATATGTGGTAAAAGAAAAAGATGCATTTATAAAAATAGATAAGATCATTGAATCAATTCGTTAATTTTCCGAAACAGGAGCTATATTGTCTTTGTTAATGACCTGGTAAATGATTTAAAATCAACTTTATAATTCTGACAAATAAGAAGTTAATCATTTTATTTTCATTTTTTTTTCGTACATTATACAGCCATTCTTATCCAGATAAGAAAGAATTTTAAAAGCTTTGTTTTAATTGTATCCGTAATGAAGACAGTTCTCCTCATTATACTATTCTTTTTCATCCTTAATCATTCATTTTCTCAAAAAACCAGCTTACTTATTAGAACAAATGGAGACTCGATCATTTGTAAAATTGATAGTATCACAGATACAGAAGTTTACATTAAGTTAAGAACTGTAGAATATACCTGGGCTAAATCAAGCATTAGCATAAGCGAGGTAGCATCAATTAAATACAATGTGAGTTCTAATGACATTAGATACAGTAAATCAGATTCAATATCGATAAAGAGATCAATTCGATATTTTAATAAAAATAATATTAACGTTTCTACAGATTTAATTTTATACGGTTATTGGACAATTCTATTTGTCGTCAATTACGAGCGCCTTTTCACTATAAGCGACCATTTTGCTATTTCTGGAAAGATTGGTTTAGCTCCCTTTATATTTTATAAAATTCCCCCACTAATATTTGAAGTTAATTTACTAGCCGGAAAATCATTGGCAATTTTCGAAAGTGCTATTGGAATTATCAATATTCTGCAAAAAGGCTATGGTTATGATAACAACATTATCCCATACTTAAGATTCAATTACCGGCTTCAAAATACTAATTGGTTTTTATTTAAAATTGGTCCCACAATATATTTTGATGATTTAGTCTTTTTTGGTGTGGGCATTTCTTTAGGCGTTACGTTTTAAAAAAAGCGCCTCCTAAAAAAGATAATAAACTTCTTTTTCAATGAAGGCGCTTAATTATTTATTTGTCTACTACCCAAACAATAAATAATGCCTATTGTTTAATAAGTTTTTTAGTAATGTATCTTGTTTTATCAGATAACTGCAGAAAGTAAATCCCACTTTCTAATTCGCTCAAGTCGATACTCTTTTTATTTAGTTCTGAAGTACCTGTTAAGATGGTCTTTCCACTGAGATCATAAATCATATAATCGAAACGTGAATTTCCGTTTAATGAAATATCTAAAGTATTTAAAACAGGATTTGTATAAAATTGAAGTGTAAATTCCTGTTCTATTTCATTTATCCCTGTTGTAATAACATTACATGCGGTCACCATATCGGCAAGCACCATATTTGAACCGGAAACTCCACCAAAATGATAATCAAAACTACCATCTGTACAGATCACAAAAAAATTAGGTTGACCAATGGTGTTCCAATCTTCCATTTCCATTAATCCATCCGAAACAACCGGATAAGGGATCGAATATGTATTAACAAAGGTAGCTTCATTCGAAGTAGACGCATCTCCTTCGAAGGATAAAATAACTAAGGTATTATCTCCATCAGGTCCATGTTCTTCATATAATGTCTCTACTGCAGGCAGCGAATTGATACATACACCACACCAGGTCGCAAAAACATCTATTAACACTGTTTTCCCATCATCTAAATAATCTTGCAAATGATGTTCAACACCATTAATGTCGTTTACTGTAAAATTTGGAAATACATCTCCTTCAGGTTGTGCAAAAGAAACCATTTGAAAAGCGACAAATAATACTAAGAGAGTAAAATGTTTTTTCATGATCGTTCAAATATAGGGTAAAAATAATACTTGATCAGCTATCAAAATGTACGCCAATTTACAATCTTAAAGATAAAGCAATTAATACTGCCTATAGAAAGTCCAATAAAATGTTTTGACAATCTATTCTTAATAAATGCCTAAATCTAAAGTGTTATTCATTATTAACTTTGATTATCTTGCCCATATGAGTTTAGGAAAATCGAGATTGCTTGTTAGCTTTCTATACCTTTTATTAATTGTAACAGGTGCTTATCTTACCGTTTATCTTCCCGAAGCGAATAAAATGATAAAACTCTTGATCATTGATGTTTTATTAACGATCGTAATATTCTTACAAAGTGCGCTTTTAAAAAATGCAAGCATGTATGATCCTTATTGGAGCTTTATCCCTTTTTTCTTTTTATTCTATTGGTTATATGAATTTCATGTAGAAAGTTTAAACTATCGAATGATGGCTAGTATACTTCTACTCTCCTTATGGTCATGGCGCTTAACCTTAAATTGGTATAGAGGATGGAAAGGGCTTTCGCATGAAGACTGGAGATACGGTGATCTAAGAAAAAAAACAGGCATTTTTTATCCCTTTGTTAATTTTACCGGAATTCATCTGTTTCCAACCATACTTGTTTTTATTGCAGCGATGCCCTTAGAGAGGATTTTTTCGTCATCTATTGAATTTACTTACTTAAATGGAATAGGAGCAGCATTAATGTTAATTGGAATTTTATTTGAAATGGCTGCAGATAATCAAATGCACCGTTTCAAACAAGATCCTTCGAATAAAGGGAAGTTTATTAATAGTGGAATTTGGCGATACTCTCGCCATCCGAATTATTTAGGTGAAATCCTTTTTTGGTGGGGTTTATATTTAATTGCAATAGATGGTTCAACTCCGCTCTATTTGATAACAGGGCCAGTCTTGATCAGTTTATTGTTCATTGGTATTTCAATTCCGATGATGGAAAAAAGGCTGAAAAATAACTATCCTAATTACCAATCCTACCAAAAGCAAACTTCAGTACTTATTCCTTTTAAGTTTGGTTGAAAAGCGATTAAATTTCTAAAAACAATATACTTAACTACTATTTAAATTCAATTTAATAATGACATGGTTTTACAAAGATTTCATAATGATATTTTTAAGTAAGAGTCTTTGTTTCACGTTATTTTTTATCCTTAATAACACTTAACAATATTTAACAGCAAATGGGCTTGGTTGTGCCTTTGTTTTATTTTTTTTGTAATCAAAATCAAAGTACAAAATTTCATCAATGAACGAATTAGGAGGAGAAACTCAAATAGGATCCAGTAGTATCGATATCAGACAACTTACTGAAAAAATTGAAAGAGAAAGTGCATTTGTAAATCTAATAGAAATGGAAATGCGAAAAGTAATTGTTGGTCAGGAAGATATGATCGAAAAATTACTTTTAGCCTTATTATCAAATGGCCATATTCTTTTAGAAGGGGTTCCAGGATTAGCAAAAACACTTGCTATTACCGCACTTGCGAAAATTGTGGATGTAGATTTTAGCAGGATCCAGTTTACACCGGATCTATTACCTGCCGACGTTATAGGAACGCAGATCTATAACATGAAAAAAGAAGAGTTTTCGATCAAGAAAGGACCAATCTTCGCGAATTTCATCTTAGCAGATGAGATCAATCGTGCACCTGCCAAAGTTCAATCTGCTTTATTAGAAGCGATGCAGGAAAGACAGATCACAATTGGGAACGAAACTTTCAAATTGACAGAGCCTTTTATGGTTTTGGCAACTCAAAATCCAATTGAACAAGAAGGAACCTATCCATTACCTGAAGCACAAGTCGATCGATTTATGATGAAGGTCGTTTTGGACTATCCTAAACATGAGGAAGAGAAATTAATTATACGAGGAAATATTTCCTCAGGAGTTTATCCGCAACCTAATAAGATAGTTAGTGCAGCAGATATACTAAGAGCTAGAGAAACGGTACGAGAAGTTTATCTCGATGAGAAAATAGAACATTACATTGTTGATATCGTTTATGCTACTCGTAAACCGGGGAACTATGGACTGGATAACTTAAATGGTCTAATCTCTTTCGGAGGTTCACCAAGAGCAAGTATTTCGATGGCAATAGCCGCAAAAGCTTATGCTTTTATCAATCACCGAGGTTATGTTATTCCTGAAGACGTACGTGCTGTATGTCATGACGTACTACGTCACAGAATTGGTCTGAGTTACGAAGCGGAAGCGGAAGAGATCAATGTAGAAGATATCATAAATCAAATTTTGAATAAAGTAGAAGTACCTTAAAGCAAAGCGATTTTATGTCAGATAAGACAGCTGAAATACTAAAAAAAGTTCGCCGGATTGAACTAAAAACAAGAGGACTCTCGAGTCAATTGTTTTCCGGAGAATATCATTCCGCTTTTAAAGGAAGAGGAATGGCTTTTAGTGAAGTAAGAGAATACGTAGAGGGAGATGATATTCGAACGATCGACTGGAATGTGACCGCTCGTTTTAATCATCCTTATGTAAAGGTTTTTGAAGAAGAGCGAGAACTTACCGTAATGCTTTTAGTGGATGTAAGCGCATCTGATTCTTTTGGAACCAAAGACTTAAAAAAAGACCTTATTACAGAGATGGCAGCAGTGATTGCTGTTTCTGCCATTCAAAATAATGATAAGGTTGGAATGATCTTATTTACTGATCAGGTTGAAAAATTCATCCCTCCTAAAAAAGGTAAAAGTCATATTTTAAGAATCATAAGAGAACTTCTGGAATATAAACCGGTAAATAAGAAAACAGATGTTGCCGAAGTGATAAAATACTTTTACAATGCTATTAAAAAGAGAAGTATCGGTTTTATTATTTCAGATTTTCTTACCGGGGATTTTCGAGATGAGTTAAAAATGGCAAATCGAAGACATGATGTAATTGCGCTTCAAACCTATGATGAAAGAGAATTATCCATTCCTTCGATGGGTTATGTTCAATTTACTGATCCGGAAACAGGAGAACTACAATGGGTAAACACTTCAAATAAAAATATTCGAAAAGGCTATGCAGATAATGCGAAAGAGCATTTCAGAAGAGTAGAAGAAACTTTTAAAAAATCAGGGGTAGATTATGCCAAACTTCGAACAGGCGAATCCTATATAACTCCATTGTTGAACGTGTTTAAAAATAGAGGTTAAGTGAGAATTGATAAGCGTGTTTTAGTTGCATTGATTACCATACTATTTACAAATCTGCCATTGATAAAAGCACAGATTGACGTAAGTATGTTTGTAGATACTAATCATATTCGAATCGGAGAACAGATCGATGTTAAACTTATCGTTATTAATCACGCTAATGATAAACTTGAGATCACATGGCCATTTGCGATGGATACCTTATCGAAATCGATCGAAGTAATAGAACTACTTCCTGTGGATACTCAAAAATACGAGGAAGAAACCCTTTTTATTCAGGAATGGCAATTGACCTCATTTGATACGGGTTTTCATTTCATCCCTCCTTTTGAAATCATTATCAATGGAGATCAAAAAGTAACCGATCCCTATTTAATTCAAGTAGAAACTGTCGCTATTGATACAACCTTAGCTATAAAAGATATTAAAGGTGTTCAGGATGTTCCAATTAGTGTTTTCGAATGGATAAAATACCACTGGAAATGGTTTGCAGGTCTCGCCGTTCTTGCTATTTTGATATTTGGTATTTACACCATTATAAAAAATAAAAACAAAGAACTTGATATTTCCGAACAACTGGATCTGCCTCTTATTCCACCTTTTCAACGAGCAATTGAACGACTGGAGAAATTAAGGGAAGGCAAATGGTGGCAACAAGGAGATGTGAAATATTATCATGCCACTATTTCTGAAATTTTAAGAGAGTATTTAGAACATGAATATGATTTCCCTGCTTTAGAACAGACTACTCGTGAGGTAATGAGATCAATACGACTTACTCCGATCGAAGCCGGGCAGCAAAAACATTTAAATCGCATTCTTCTTCTTTCTGATCTAGTGAAATATGCAAAAGAAAAGCCTTTGGCAAATGAAAATGAAGAGATGTTAGCACTTGCATTAGAATTTGTACAAAAAACCAAAGTGATCGAGAAAGTTGAACCCGAAACAAAAGATCTAGGTGATGAAGCATAGATTGATAAAAATAGCTCCTGATCTTGTTACGCTAGTTTTGGCTAACCTATTAATTGTTTGGTATTGGTTTGAAGCAAGCAAAAAGTTTGAATTTGTAAACCCTGCTATTTTATGGGGATTACTTATTGTACCTTTTATAGGTATTTGGCTTATTTATAAAAAATTTCGCGAACACCCTACAGTTAAATTAAGCTCTTTTGGGTTTATTCCGACGCCAAATTTCCCATTTGCACGTGTAATGTATGCCCTTAGCTCAGGTTTTATCCTTGTTTCTATTGGATTATTTATCATTGTGTTGGCCCGGCCGCAGACCAGCAGTTCATGGGAAAATATATCGACAGAAGGGATCGATATTGTTATTTCAATGGACATCTCTGCAAGTATGTTAGCTAAAGATTTTGACCCTAATCGACTTGAAGCCTCAAAAGAGGTAGCAAAAAGTTTTATTGCAGAGCGACCCAATGACCGGGTAGGACTTGTTGTTTATGAAGGAGAAGCTTTCACACAATGTCCATTAACAAGCGACCATAGGGTTCTAATAGATCTATTAGGTGATGTCAAAACTGGAATGGTTGAAGGTGGAACAGCGATTGGATCCGGATTAGCTACCGCTGTAAACAGATTAAAAGATAGTGATGCCAAAAGTAAAGTGATCATTCTGCTTACCGATGGAGTTAATAATTCAGGTAATATACCCCCAATAACCGCTGCGGAAATTGCCAGCGAATTTGGAATTAGAGTTTATACCATTGGTGTTGGATCACAAGGAAGAGCAATGTCTCCGGTAGCAATGGCACCCAACGGTCAATATCGATATGACCTGGTAGAGGTTAAGATCGATGAAAAAGTACTTCAAAAAATTGCAGACCTTACTGATGGAAAATATTTTAGAGCTACAGACAATCACTCACTTGCCGAAATTTATCAGGATATCGATAAATTGGAGAAAACAAAAATTGAAGTGACACAACATTCTAAAAAATTAGACCGTTTTTCAAGTCTGGCCCTTATCGCTTTTGGATTGCTTATCGGTTATTATTTAATCCAAGCATTTGTATTACGATTTACTCCTTAAAAAGATGACGTATAAAAAAGTAAGTTTCAACATTAGTAATCAGATTATCGCACTTGTGATAGTCGAACTCTTGTTTTGGGGTTTATTCTTCTTATCGCTTTTACTGTTGCGTGATCTTTTACCGGGATTTAGATTGCAACATCCGAAAATGTTAATGATACTCTACATCATTCCCTTAATGATCGTAGTCTATCTTTTTAACCTATCGATCAAAAATAAGCGACTTAACCGTTTTGCTTCAGAATCATTGCTCAGCAAATTGATCCCTGATTTCAAAGCCGGAAAAAAGCTCACCCGTTTTATTTTATTCCATTTCGCAATTGCCTTTTTTATTATTGGATTAGCAAATCCTCAAATGGGCTCTAAGATTGCCGAAGGCAAGCAAGAAGGAGTGGATATTATGATCGCTCTGGATGTTTCTAATTCGATGATGGCTGAAGATTTTAAACCTAATCGACTTCAAAGAGCAAAATTAGCGATAGAGAAATTAGTGAACCGTTTAGGAGGTGATCGTGTAGGAATTATTGTTTTTGCCGGGAATGCTTATGTACAGCTGCCTATCACAACTGACTATTCTGCAGCAAAACTATTTTTAAATGGGATCGATAACGATATCGTTCCGGTTCAAGGAACTGCTATTGGTAAAGCAATTGATCTCGCAATGGAATCTTTCAATTTTGAAGATCTAAGCTCTAAAACAATTATTATTATCACTGATGGTGAAAATCATGAAGACGATGCCGTAAAAGCTGCTGAAAATGCATTTGAAAAAGGGGTCGTTGTAAATGCGATCGGGATGGGTTCATCGCAGGGAGCGCCAATTCCGATCTACCAAAATGGTCGTCAGATCGATTTTAAAAAAGGAAGAGATGGAGAAACAATTATTACCCGATTGGATGATAAAATGCTTGCTGATATTTCTAAAGCAGGAGGCGGAACTTTTGTAAGAGCCTCTCAACAGGATGTTGGTCTGGGCATTTTATTGGATAATCTTGATAAAATGGAAAAAAAAGAATTTGGTTCTGTTATTTATACCGAGTATGAAAGTCGTTTCCAATACTATATTGCTATTGGACTGATTCTCTTACTCATTGATTTATTATTGTTTGATAAAAAACAAAAATGGAAAGATCTAATTATATCGTCCGACTATTAAGTTTAAGTGCCGTTTTTTTAATTGCATTTAGTTCTGAAGCTCAGGAAGAAAAATTCCTTATTAATAATGGAAATGATGCCTATAATAAAGGGGATTATATGCAGGCTCAGGAGATGTATACAAAGGCATTAGAAATTGATCCTAATATTGATATTGCGGAGTATAATTCGGCGGATGTACTTTACAAGGAGGAGAAATTTGCCGAGGCGATCGAAAAATATAAAACCTTAACTGAAACACTCGACGACAAGGATCTACAATCGAAAGCTTATCACAATCTAGGGAATGCGTACTTAGAAGCTCAGCAATTTGATCAAAGTGTAAAAGCTTTTAAAAATAGTTTAAAGTTGAATCCTAATGATGAAGATACAAGGTATAATCTGGCCTATGCAATGGATAAGTTGAAGCAACAGCAGGAACAGCAACAACAAAACCAGAATAAAGATCAGAATAAGGACCAAAACAAAGATCAGAACAAAGACGAAAACAAAGACGAAAACAAAGATCAGAATAAAGATCAGAATAAAGATCAAAATAAAGATCAGGACAATAAGGATCAAGAACAAAAAGACCAACAGCAGCCCCAACCAAATCAAATGTCGAAGGAAGACTCAGAGAGAATGTTGGATGCTTTAGATAATGATGAAAAGAAGATCCAGCAAAAGATGAAAAAGAAAAAAGGAAAAGGTGCAGATGAAAAGATTGAAAAAGACTGGTAATAGAATAAACTTGATAATTTTGAATCATGAAAATTAAGGAAGGTATTATTGATCGATGGCCTCTCTTGATCCTCTTTTTAGGATTGAGCTTATCCTCCTTTGGACTAAAAGGACAAGAAATCAATCTAAGCGCTTCCGTTAATAAGAATCCGGTTGCTGTAAATGATCATTTTTCATTAACGTTTACATTGCAAAATGCGAATGGCAATATAGAGCCTCCCAATCTAGATGATTTTTCTTTGCTTTATGGACCCGGAACATCAACAAGCGTTCAAATTATAAATGGAAAAAGAAGCTCTTCATTTTCATATACCTATACTTTAGCTGCAGTTAAAGAAGGAAGTTATACGATCGCCCCAGCAATAGCTGTAGTTAATGGAGTTACGTATAAATCGAATGAAATACAATTAAAAGTAGTAAGCGGCGGTACTTCAAGTAGCGTTCAACCTAATCAGGGAACAAATGTAAATACACCACAGGGAGTTGCTTCAAAAGATCTAATGATCAAGATCATTCTGAATAAATCAAAAATTTATGTTGGTGAATCTGTTCTTGCCACTTTTGTTTTATATAGTAGGTTTCAGGCACTCGAACTGCAAGAATTTGAATCTCCATCCTTTAATGGGTTTTGGTCTGAGGAGATTGAGAACTTAAGAGCCTCATGGGATGATAAGGTAGAGATCATTGATGGTAAACAATATAGAAAAGCGACTTTAAGACAAGTTATTCTTATCCCTCAACATGCGGGTAATATTAAAATAGAAAAAGTAAAACTAAGTGCCCTTGTCAATGCCAGCTTCTTTAACCGTGGAACTTTACTTGATGCGAGTTCGAGTGAACAAACGCTAAATGTCTTGCCCCTCCCTGAAGGAAAACCGGCAAATTTCTCTGGTGCTGTAGGTCAATTTGAATTGAAAGCAAATACATCCGCTAAAGTTTTAAAATCAAATGACGCTTTAAACTACGTCGTTGAATTACGAGGAAAAGGAAATCTAAAATTAGTAAGTGAATTCAATGTTCCTTTTCCGGGAGATTTTGAAAGGTATGATCCAAAGATCACTGAGAATATAAGTGTAGATAAGAGCGGTATGTCGGGAAGCAAAAAGTGGGA
>JAHECK010000213.1 GCA_024641785.1 Flavobacteriales bacterium
TATTTTTTTAAGTAGATCTTTGCCGCTAATAAGGCAAGGACAAAAATGACAAAACCAATTAAAATCTTAAAACTACCTTTAAATTCCTTTTTATGAAGTTTTTTATCCTTTTGATAACTAAAAATCATGAGAGTCACAAAGGCAATAATAAAGCAGACAGCGAAAATTAGTTGACCGGTAGAAAACATAAATTATTGTAATTTTACAAACGCAAAAATACAACATACCCTCTTCATATGAAAAATAAAATTGCCGCCGTTCATGCCTTTCACTCCGCCTTTGGTTTAGGGATTAATAGCTCTCCAACCGCCGATCTCGGTGAACCCAAGAATCTATTGCGCTATAAGTTGATGCGTGAAGAAAATGAAGAATACCTGGAAGCTGCCAATAATAATGATTTGGTGGAAGTTGCCGATGCACTGGGAGATATGCTCTATATTTTATGTGGAACCATTATTGAACATGGGATGCAACATAAAATAGAAGAAGTATTCAACGAGATACAGCGAAGTAATATGAGTAAGTTAGGGGAAGATGGAAAACCCATCTACCGTGAAGACGGAAAAGTACTTAAAGGCCCCAATTACTTTAAACCCAATATTGAGGACATTTTGAACGATTGATTATACTACTTGATATCGCCATCCAAAAGGGTCGGCGGAACGATTGTATTGAATATCCAACATTTCCTTCTTGAATCGAGTCGCATAACTGTCTGTTCTGTCCGGAAGTTCGTAAATCGTATCTTGATAGCTGAAGGCACTCACAGGGCTTATAACGGCGGCGGTTCCTGAACCAAAAATTTCCAGTAATTCCCCTTTTTTACTAGCTTCCACAATTTCATTCACCGTGACTTTTCGAACTTCCACAGGGATGCCTATGTGTTCCGCAATGGCAATCAAACTTTTACGGGTGACCCCATCCAATATTCGGTCACTGGTCGGTGCCGTTACCAACGTATTATTTATTCTGAAAAATACGTTCATCGTTCCGGCTTCTTCTAAAGATTCATGTGTATTGGCATCGGTCCATATGATCTGATGAAATCCTTTTTCCTTAGCTAAATTGGTAGGGTAGAACTGAGCGGCATAGTTTCCGGCTGCTTTTGCAAAACCAACTCCACCATTTGCAGCACGGCTGTATTTTTCAGCGATCATAACTTTTAGCTTTCCGCTGTAATAAGCATTTACTGGAGAAAGGATGATCATAAATTTATATTGTGTGGAAGGGGAAGCAGACACGCAATTTTCTGTTGCGATCACAAAAGGTCGGATATAAACAGAATGTCCATCACCCTTTTTTACCCAATCATGATCCAATTCAAATAGTTTGTGCAATGCTTCAAAAAACCAATCTTGAGGAAACTCCGGAATGGCCAATCTTGCCGAGGATTTATTGATCCGGTGAAAGTTTTCCAAAGGGCGAAAAAGAAAAACACCTCCCGATTCATCTTTATAGGCCTTCATTCCTTCAAAAACAGCTTGCCCGTAATGAAATACCTTGGCGGAGGGGTAAATAGATAAGGGACCATAAGGTTTTATCGTAGGATTTTGCCAAGTACCATCTTTGAAATCACATTCGAACATATGATCAGTAAACATCGTTCCGAAGGTAAGATTGTCAAAATCTACTTGATCAATTCTGGTAGTATTACTTTTTTCAATTTTCAGGGAATGGGATTGGGTAAGACTCATGTGTTGTGTTTGAGCGCAAAATTAGTTAAAAAAATGACCATTTAAAACTCAAAATTTTAATAAAATTCAACTATCCTTTCTATTTTTGTATTAAATACAAGATTATGAAAAAAGTAATATACCTACTGGCCTTGACAACCCTTATGTTTGGTTGCAAAAATAATTCAGAAACACAGCAAGAAGAAACCGCTGTCGTGGAAACAGAATCGATGGCTAATTACCAAAGTTTTGGGGAGTCTATCACCGATAAAGAAGTAATGTCTCAGGACGAGATGTTATCGAAATATGATCAAATGAAGCTAGGGGATACTGTTTCGGTAAAATTTACCTCCAAGGTAAAAAGCGTTTGCCAATCAAAAGGTTGTTGGATGCGTTTGGATCTGGGAGAACATGAATCTTTCGTAAAATTTAAGGACTATGGCTTCTTTATGCCTAAAGATATAGCCGGTCAAGATGTAATTGTGGAAGGAAGAGCCTTTGTGGAAGAGACCTCGGTTGACGATCTAAAGCATTTTGCAATGGATGCCGGAAAGCCGCAAGAAGAGATCGACGCTATAACGGAACCTGAACTTACTTACGCTTTTATTTCTTCAGGAGTGCTGATTCCAGAAAAACAGTAAACTTGAAGCGGGAAATCTTGATTACCGGAGATGGCTCAATGACGATCCATCTCCCGGAATGGGATGAACCCTATCACTCCAAGCATGGTGCCATCAATGAGGCCATACATGTATTTATTGAAATGGGACTTCGGCACGTTTCGGGGATTGTCGACAAGAAAAATATTTCCATATTGGAAATAGGTTTTGGAACGGGTCTCAATGCCATGTTAACAAAGGAGATTTCTGCCAAAAACAATTGGAATATTATTTATTCAGGGGTGGAGGCTTTTCCGGTTTCAACGGAAGAGGCGTCCATTCTTAATTACGCTGAGTTATTAGCAATCCCGAAGGATGATTTTATGAAATTGCATCGTATTCCATGGGAAACCCCATATGCTCTTTCCAAGTCTTTTCAGCTTACAAAAAGAAATCAATTCTTTGATCAAATTAACGATCAAGACAGTTACGATCTTATTTATTTTGACGCCTTCGGAGCGCGAGTTCAACCGGAATTATGGACTGAACCTATTTTTGAGTCGATGTTTCAGGCCTTGAAACAGGGTGGGGTTTTGGTTACGTATGCCGCAAAAGGTAGTGTTCGAAGAGCAA
>JAHECK010000101.1 GCA_024641785.1 Flavobacteriales bacterium
CGGGCACTCCATGACCGGTACAATCAATGGCACCAAAGAGCAATTCGTTTTTATTCAAAACACTCATCCAATAAAAATCTCCGGAAACAATATCTTTTGGAAGGTATAGAACAAAGGATGTATTTAATATTTGCTTCACATAAGATTCAGGAGGAAGAATACTGTTTTGAAGCCTTTTTGCATACTTTATTGAATCGGTAACATCTTTATATAATTCCTGAATTTTATCTTTTTGTTTTGCTATTTCACGGGTCCTTTCTTCAACTTTCTTTTCAAGAATACGCTCTCTTTCTTTTAATTCATCACGCATCAGAAGCAATGCTCGACCTAAATCGTCTTCCGAACTTAATGGAGTATATTCATACTCGAAATTACCGGATGCTACCTCCCGTGAGAAATCTTTTGTATGCCTCATCCCTTTTACTAAAGCGTTTAGTGCTTTTGACATATCTCCAATCTCATCATTGGTTACTTTAATATACTCTAAAGGAAAGCGACCTTTACCTAGGCCAAGTAAAACTTTTCGTAAAGAATGTACAGGTTGAACAATTGACCTCGTTGTAAAATAAGCAATAAAGAATCCTCCGATAAGCATAAGGAGTCCTGCAGAAATTATAAACCACTTTATTTTTTGAAATTCATGGCTAAGCTCTTTTTCTATTTTTTCTGATTTTTTATAGTACCTGTTTTCAAGATTTGTAAGATCGATTTTTATTGATTTGATCATAAAATCAATTTCCCCATCATCTTCAACCATTTCAGATGCAGTAAAATAAAGCAGTACGTCATTATAGCTACTAAAGGAATTAAGATTAGACATGATCTCCCCATAGTCTTGGAACAAAAAATCGATGTCTCGATATATTTTCCTCAAAAGCTCATAATCTTCTTTTTCCCAATCCGAACCGAGCTTATTTATATTATCCTTTACCTCCGGATACTCATCATTTATGAGTGTAATAAGTTTTCTTTTCTGTTGATTATCTTTACTTTGAACAAGTGCCCAAAGAGTAACATAAGATTGAGACTGCGTTAAAAGCTGGTTTAATTTATCAAGCTGTTTAACAGAGGGAGCGTAAATATTTACGATTTTACTATTAAGTTTAATCGTTGTGGAAACAGTATCGTAGGTGTAGTAAATTAGTCCAAGCGAAACGATGATTAATGTTGCAAAACTGAAAGATATTCTCCTTCCTATGGTAAATCGAAACGCCATAAGCAACAATTATTATTAATCAGGTTTATTTTCTAAAAACTTTTCAAGTTCATCGCTGTAGTAATCGTATTTAGTAACATCATTAAGACTTCTGTAAATATTTCTTAACCCTTTAAATGTCTCTTCTCTAGGCCTTATTGAATGAGCTCTTAACATATAAGGCAACGCTTTTTTAAATAAATCAATCCCCTTTTTTTCAATAATGATAATATCCTGAATTGGTATTCCTGAGTTTATTGTTTCAATATTATAAACCCCTTCATTGTAATAGTAAATAGATAAATTATAATTAGCTCCATAATTTAAACTATCTATCACAAGCACTTTTTGCAGTGAATTTAAAGTAAGATCAAAATAGCTTGCATTCTCTACAGGATCTGCCTGATACAATTTTCCAAAAGCGGTTGCTTGAGCTCTATAAAAGTCAATTTCTTTTGCGCTTAGATCTTCATTTGGATGTGCGATCCGCTGAATACGCATGTACTCTTTAAATGAGTTTTCTGCAAAATCAGGATTATTTTGATCGACATTGTTGATTGAAACGACAGCATCATTATAATATGAGATAGATATTTTATCTAATATTAAAATATTTTGAGTGAAATATTTCTCATCTGTATCAAGTTCCATTGATCTCAGGGTTGACTGTAATGATTTTACTCTGGATTCGGAAAGCGTATTTTTTGCTTCAATTTTTGCAAACAGATCATAATAGATGATCGCACGCAATTGCCAAACCAAGGGATCATTAATCCCGTCTTTTTCTTCAATAGCCTGATCAATTGTTTTGCTTGCAAGGGCATATTCTCCCTGTGTGTAAAGCTCATATGCTTTCACAGTGGAAGGGGACTGTGCAAAAACAATAGTTGCAAATAGTAAGAGCGCCCCAGCTAATATGTATCCCTTTTTTATCATTTACTTATTCAGTTTTGAATGCTAAATCTTTAAGACGAGATCCAACAATCAGTTGTCTATTCTTTGCTTCACTTACATTCAATTCAAATTTTAAACTATTGTCTATTACTAAAAAATTAATGATACTTCCTTTTGATAATGTTCCGGCCTCTTCAGTAATAACTAAAACAGGTTCATATTGGATATTGTTCAATATAGCTTTTAAATCTGCAGTACCGTTTTGAGCTATAAATAGCACATGAACACTACCAACTTGAGGACTTGCGGATAATTTTTTTATTTCAATATCTTGGGTTCCAATTCTTTTAGTAGAATATTTCTTTATAAGCTCCTGATATACATTCGTTTTTCCATAAACCCCTATAATGAAGTTACCTTCCTTATTTGCACTGGGCCAGTCAATTAACTTAGCAAAATTGTAGATATAACCCGCTTTAACTATTGCAGAAGTATCTGTATCTTTCATTTGAGGAGATTCCTGAAATGAGTACATAGTCCATAACAAAGATAGACCTAGAAAAAACTTTATATTAAAGTGCTTTTTATACATTCTATAATTCCACAATACTAGATTAAGTAAAGTTAGACTTTAGCAAATACCTTGCCCAAAGAAATAAGGATACTTATTAACGACGTTTTTTTAATATTTATTTTTTCTATTAAATCCCCGTATTTTCGTTTGAAAGGCTTGATTTAATGTTTACTAAGTCTCTATCAAACATATAAAAACCACCCTTATCTTCACCAATAAGTGCCAACTTATCAAGAATTGTTCTAGCTAAAGACTCTTCTTCAATTTGTTCAGCTACATACCACTGTAAAAAATTATGGGTAGAGTAATCTCTTTCAGACAACGCCAAACCTACTAATTCATCAATTTGAGAAGAGACCTCAATTTCATGATTTAGAAATGATTCAAAAACCTCGTTAACTGAAGAGTATTCATTTTTTGGACCTTCTAATAAAGGAATAAATGCATGACCACCACGTTCATTGATATACCTTACTAGTTTAAGCATATGCATCCGTTCTTCATCAGCGTGCCCATATAAAAAATCAGCAATTCCATTTAATCCTTTTGTCTCAGCCCACGAAGCCATCCCTAAATAAATTTGAGAAGACTCAGCTTCTATTTTGATCTGATGATTAAGGGCAGCGTGCATTTTTTCTTTTAACATATTCTAAAATTTTAAACAAAAATAATTATTTAAAAAGCTAATCAGCAACCTTTTTAAATTCATAAGCGTATTAATAGACAAAAGATAAGAAATTGTATTCTATTTAAATCGTTTTAAAAGCAGTAGTAAGCAATTTGATTTAGGTTAGCACAAAATCCGCTTGCTATAAAAAGCAGCCTTTCGGGGCTGCTTTTTTGTATCTTTACCAAAACGAATTTAATACATGGCCGAAAAGAAAAGTCAAGAAAGACTTAAGAAAAAACTGGTAGGGTCTATTCGAGCAATTTTTCAGAATAATGTCCACCAAAAACTCAATTACAAGCAAATTTCCTCTAAGCTTTTTTTAAAAAAGCCACATGAACGGATGTTGGTTTCTGCGATTTTATTAGAACTAAAAGAGCAAGGTTTAATTGAAGAACCAGAAAAAGGAAAGTTTAGAAAAATAGCTAAAAAGAACATTCAGATTAAAGGTAAAATTGAAATTACACGACGTGGAGCGGGTTATATGGAGAGTGAATTATTTGAAGAAGATATTTTTATTTCTTCCAAGGAAACCGGAAAAGCGCTTAATGGAGATGAAGTTCTTGTAGAAGTTGATCCAAATGAGAAAAAACCTCAAGGAAAAGTAATTGATGTTATAAGTCGTGCCAGAGATACTTTTGTTGGTCTAATTGAAGTCGGAAAGAACCAAGCATTTGTAATTACGGATGATTTTAAAATACATGTTGATTTCTATGTTCCATTAGAGCAATTGCAAGGGGCTAAAGATGGAGATAAAGTTATTATTCGTCTGGTAGATTGGCCGGAACGAGCAAAAAGTCCATTTGCAAAAATCCTCAATGTATTAGGACCAGCAGGCGATCATAATGTTGAAATGCATGCTATTCTATTTGAATACGGCTTACCTTATGAATTTCCAAGTGAAGTTAAAAAAGCTGCTTCAGCAATTTCTGAAGGAATAAGTGAAAAGGAAATTAGTAAAAGAAAGGATTTCCGTGAAATTACCACCTTTACTATTGACCCTGAAGATGCCAAAGATTTTGATGATGCATTGTCTATTGAATATTTAGATGGAAATAACATTAGGATTGGCGTGCATATAGCGGATGTTTCGCATTATGTAACTCAAGGATCAATCATAGATATTGAAGCATATGAGCGAAGCACTTCTGTTTATTTGGTAGATAGAGTGGTTCCAATGTTACCTGAAATATTATCAAATGTTATTTGCTCTTTACGACCAAACGAAGATAAACTTACTTATTCGGTAGTATTCGAAATAAATGAAAGAGCAGACATAAAAAATGTTTGGATAGGAAAATCAATTATTCATTCGAATAAACGATTTACTTACGAAGAAGCTCAAGAAATAATTGAAGGTAAAGAAGGAGAATTTGACAAAGAGATACATAGTCTTGATGCTTTAGCAAAAGTTCTCCGTCAAAATCGATTAAAAAGCGGTGCGATTGCATTTGGAGGTAGTGAAGTTCGTTTTGATCTGGACGAAGAAGGGACCCCAATTGGAATAAAAAAGAAGGAGATGAAAGAGGCTAATCATCTTATTGAAGAATTTATGTTGATGGCCAATAAAAAAGTGGCGGAACATATCGGAAAAGTGTCTAAAAATGAAACGGCTAAGCCATTTGTCTATCGAGTTCATGATTTTCCAGACCCATCAAAAATTGAACTTTTAAGCACTTTTGTTTCAAAGTTTGGATATAAAATGGACAATAAAAAAGGAAAAGATGCTGCTTATGCTTTGAATATTCTTTTAGATGCCGCAAAAGATCAGCCGGAAGAAGACATTATTAAAACAATGGCCATACGAAGCATGGCTAAAGCAGTATATGAAACTGATAATATAGGGCATTATGGACTTGCTTTTCAGCACTATACTCATTTCACATCTCCAATAAGAAGATACCCGGATTTAATCGTTCATCGATTACTTGAACAATATAAACTCAATTCTAAACCTTATTCTAAACAACAACTCGATGATATTTGCGAACACGCCTCTATCAATGAAAAAAGAGCTGCTGATGCGGAAAGGGCTTCAATTAAATATAAACAAGTTGAATATTTAAGTAAACGAATAGGCGAAGAATTTGAAGGAATAATATCCGGATTGACTAATTGGGGAATGTACATCGAAATTTTAGATGGCTTATGCGAAGGAATGGTTTCGGTATCGAGTTTAAAAGATGATTATTACTCATTTGATGAAGAGAAATTTGTGATTATTGGACGAAAACATAAGCATGAATATAACCTGGGAGATAAAGTAAGTATAATTGTTTTAAGCACTGATATTTACAGACGTCAGATAGATTTTGAATTAATAGAGTAATTTTTTGTCGCGTATTAAATATTATTTTAATTAAATATGCGTTAGGATTTAATATCTATTGCAGAAAATGAAAATGAAGAGATCGCTACTACTTATATTTTTAATAATTCCATTTTTTTCTAATGCGCAATCTATTGGTATTGGAGATTGGGAATATCACCTCTCTTTTACAAGCGCATACACTATTACACAGAATGATAATAAAGTATTTGTGTCGAGCGGAAGTTCCGTTTATACTATCGATAAGGAAAACCTGGAGACTCTTGATTTTAATAAATTAAATGCTCTAAGTGATGTTGGAATAACCTGCTTAGCTTATGATGAGTCATCTGAATTTCTTTTTATAGGCTACTTAAATGGTAATATTGATCTGGTAAAAGATGGGGAGACCTATAATTTAGGCGATATCAAACGATCCAATAATATTATAGGATCAAAGGAGATTTTTGACGCCTTTTTTAAAGAAAACTTTATTTATGTCTCAACAGGATTTGGCCTTGTTATTATAAATCTTGATAAATTAGAGATTACTTCAACCAGTTTTCTGGGTGAAAACGGATCTGAAACACCAGTCTATTCTTCATTGATAAAAAATGACACACTCTATGCTGCAGCTGAAAGCGGTTTATTTAAAATAGATTATGAAAACCCTTTTATAGCAAACTATGAATTTTGGATAAGAGACACTAGTTTTCCTAATGGGGAACAAAATGGACCTATAAATCAACTCACTGAGTTTGAAGGTAAAATTTATGTTAATTATCGAAATGATTCATCCGGAAGTAATGATATTATTTATCGTAAAGATGAAAGTGGCTGGATTTCTTTAGTTGATAATAAAACAAACTTGCGTCTCAGAGGCACCGATATTGGATTATTGGTAGTTGCTCTAGATGATGTAACACTTAAAAATTCTAATGGATCAAATATCCATGGTTTTTATACTTATCAGGATGTATATCATAAACCTCAGGACGCCATCCTTACCGAGGACAGTTCGATCTGGATTCCAAACCGCGCTTTTGGTGTAATAATAGATCGATGGGATACTTCCGAAAATGTATTAATTAACGGACCCTACAAAGATCTAGCTTGGAAAATGAGTATGTATTATAATCACTTATGGGTTGCCGGAGGAAAAGTAACCTCCTCTTTTGGACGAGAATTTAATACAAATGGAGCCTATCATTATTTTCAAGGAAAATGGACAAATTTTAATAAAACAACTTCTGAAATAATAAGAAACGATAATATCAGTGATGTTATAGCTGTTGCTAATAGTCCAATTGAGCCTGAACTTGCTTACATTGGATCCTATGGTGACGGCTTGATCGAAATTAGAAATAATGAAGTAACTCAAATTTGGAATTCTGAAAACCTTTCTGAGCATACACTTAGCTTAGGAGATTATGGTTCGGATACTTCATTTATTGGAATTTCCGGACTTAGCTTCGATCTAAATGGAAATTTATGGATCGTAAATCCATTAAATACAGAACCATTATCAGTTAAAACTCCTGATGGAGAATGGATGAATTTTTCTTTTGGAAATGAACTGAGCGGGAATTTGAAGCTATCTGATATCGTACCTTCCGCTAGAAGTGATCAAAAGTGGATCATAAGAGTTAGAAACGGAATATTGGTTTTTGATGATGGTGGAACCCCTTTGGATCCAAGTGATGACCAGGCTAAATCATTGTCTGATACACCCGGTAAAGGGAATCTTCCCAGCTTGTTTGTTGGTGCAATTGCTGAAGATCTTGATGGAGAAATCTGGGTTGGAACAGAAAAGGGTCCGGCTGTTTTCTATTCTCCCTCAAGTATTTTTTCTGGAAATAATTATGATTGCAGACAAATACTTATTGAACAAGATGGAAGCGTTCAAATATTATTACTTACTGAGTCGATTACCGCGATCGCTATTGATGGGGGAAATAGAAAGTGGCTAGGAACAGCTAATAATGGAGTGTTTTTACTCTCGCCAGACGGAACAGAGCAGATTCATCATTTCACCGCTGAGAATAGCCCTCTATTAGATAACACTATTTATTCAATTGTATTGGATCATTTAACCGGAGAAGTGTTTTTCGGAACTAATTTAGGTATCGTTTCTTATCGTTCTGACGCAGTTGCATCTTACTACCCGGTTGAAGAATTGCTTGTTTTTCCAAATCCGGTTCGTCAGGATTATTTCGGACCTATTGCTATAAAAGGAATGGCGGCCAACTCACAAGTTACCATCACAGATTCCAATGGAAACGCAGTTAATCAATTGATTTCAGAAGGAGGGCAAGCAGTTTGGTATGGAAATGACTTTAATGGAGATCGAGTAAATACCGGAGTATATTTTATTTTTGCCAGTGACCCTAACGGTGAAAACAAAGCGAGCGGAAAGGTTCTAATAATTAAGTAATGGTTCAAATTACTAGGGTAATAGTAATTCATACTTTTCCATATTCTGATACGAGTTTAATTTTAAAGGGCTACTCTGAAAAATTTGGTTATAGTTCTTTTTTGCTGAAAGGATTTAAAAGAAATCGGAAGCAGAAGGTTATTTTACATCCTTTAGCTTTAGTTGAAATAGCCACCTCAGGACAGCATCAATCGACTTTAAAACTTGCAAGAAGTATTGATCTTCAAAATCCCTTTTCTCAAATATTAATGGACCCTGTAAAATCAGGAATGGCAATGTTTTTAGCTGAATGGCTTGGGTTTACTATTAATGAGGACAAAGAAGGAGACCCGGAATTTTTTAACTGGCTGATCAGCGCTATTGATTCTTTAAATCATTCTAATTCTATTGCCAATTTTCATATTTGGTTTTTATTGAAACTCAGTTCTTTTTTGGGATTTGGTCCACAAGGAAATAAAACGTCTCTGAAACCACATTTTGATCTTAGAGAGGGTTATTTTACTGATCAAGGGTCTTCAAATGAAAATTTAAATGAACAAGAATCAATTTTATTTAATAAAGTTTTAAATCTTAGCTTAGAAGAAATCGTTTTAATTAAAATTAATAAAATAGACAGGGCAACCTTACTCCGATTGATTCATCGTTATTTTCAGTTGCATTTGGAAAAAGAATTTACTTTAAAGTCATTAGATGTTTTAGTACAATTATATGATTAAAAATGGTTAAGTATAGAAGATTAAGTAATGAAGAGTTGATAGCACTCAAGGATGATTTTGTAAAATTTCTATCCGCTCAATCAATAAGCGCTCCTGATTGGGAGAAGTTAAAACAAACAAAGACTGATAGAGTAGAAGAGTTGATTGACTTTTTTTCGGATATAGTCATGGAAAAGGTGCTTTCTAAAATCGAATATCTTGAAGTGATTTCTGAAAATGAAATAAAACTCTTTAATATGAAGGAGAGCAATGCAAAATTAATTGCTTTAAAATTCAATAAAGAAGGGCTTGATTTAAACAAAGCGGATCAATTTGAGATCATTTTTAATGATATTTCTAAATTATTAAGTTTTAAACCTGAATTCTATAGTTTGGAGAAAGACTATACTAAAACGAGGGCAGAAGAGGCGTTTTTTTTAATTAGTATCGGAGCAACATTAAGTAACAGAACTTTTTTTGATCAAATAAACGCTCTACTGCAAACATAGATATGTCGTATTCATATAAGAAAAATTAGCTGCATGTTTGAAAAATTGAAAGTTCTTGAGTTAGCGAGTGTTTTGGCAGGTCCTGCTGTAGGAACATTTTTTGCTGAGTTAGGCGCTGAAGTTATTAAAGTTGAAAATAAATTATCAGGAGGGGATATGACACGGGAATGGAAACTTGCGACCGAGGATTCGGAGTCAAGAATTTCCGCTTATTTCTCATCAGTTAACTATGGTAAAACATACCTTTCAAAAGATCTATCTAAAAAAGAGGACCAGGATGAGCTTCATCGATTAATTCGATCAGCGGACATTGTAATTGCAAATTTTAAGAATCAAAGTGCTGAAAAATTAAGAATGGATTATAATACACTTTCCAATCTAAATCCCGGTTTAATCTATGGAAGCATTGAGGGATTTAGCTCTGATCCGGATAAAGTCGCTTTTGATATGGTACTTCAGGCTGAAACCGGATTTATGTCGATGAATGGTTTTCCCGATCGAGATCCGGCAAAATTACCTGTAGCATTTATCGATCTATTTGCAGCCCATCAATTAAAAGAAGGGATTCTAATCGCTTTATTAAGAAGAAAAGAAGATGGCAAAGGGAGCTGGGTTAAAGTCTCATTAGAAGAGGCTGCATTAGCGTCCTTAGCTAATCAAGCGAGTAATTTTCTGATGGAAGGAATGGTTCCTCAACGATTGGGGAGTCTTCATCCTAATATCGCTCCTTATGGAGAAATAATTTCAACTAAAGACGGGAAAAAGTTTGTATTAGCTGTTGGAACCGATAAGCAATTCAAAGAAATTTGCATTGTTCTGGGTTGTGAAAATTTGCTTGATGAAGTATATTTTAAAACAAATGCAGCGAGGGTTATTCACAGAGGAGATCTAAAATTAAAAATGGATCCTTTTTTAAAAAAGATAAGTGCAAGCGATTTAATGCGTGCTTGTAAAAACAAAAAGATTCCGATTGGAGAAATAAAGGATTTAAAACAAGTGCTTGAAAGCCCTATTGCTCAGCAAATGGTCTTAAAAGAAAAGATTGAAGGAGTTGAAACAAGCCGCTTAAGATCGATCGCGTTTCAAATTAAAAGGGATGAAGATTAATCTTTCCATGGAACTCCGAATTTTTCAGGAAATTTGGGCTGAATAGTAGAGTAGAATTCTTGAATGATTTTTAGATCTTTTTCATAATCTCCGCTTGGATAAATTACCGGACCAATTCCAGCGATTTTATTTTTATAATCGAGATAGCCCAAAACTAAAGGTACATTAGCCTTTTCAGCAACATAATAGAAACCTGATTTCCATTTTTTGA
>JAHECK010000102.1 GCA_024641785.1 Flavobacteriales bacterium
AATAAAGGCTATATTTTTATCCTCCTCCACTATAATTACCGAAGATGGTAATATTTGTAGTGCTTTTTGGATTTATTAATAAAGTTGGAATTTTAAGTTTGTTGGTGATGATATCTTGCACATTATTACTAATGATAGGTAATATAGCATCATCATGATTCATGATAACAAACAGATCAATATTGTATTTATTTGCAAAATCGATGTAAGTATCAACTTCATTTTTCTTTTCTAATTGGTGTGCTTCAAATTCAATTCCCGCTTCTTTAAAAAATTGTTCAGAATAGGAAAGATCTCTCTTTAATTTGTTTAAAAGAAACTCATCTTTCTCTTTAGGAACGGTTATATAAGCTTTTGATTTAAAATTACTCGCTACCGCTTTTACATAGGATAAAATTTGTTTTGAATCCTTTTCAAGACTTAATGGAACTAAAATCTTTTTATAGCCATTAAAACTTGGAGCACCTTTTTGAACGATTAAAAAAGGAACCTCAGAATCACGTACCACTTTTAATGCACGACTTCCCGTAATAAACTGAAATCCTTGTAATCCATGTGTACCCATAACAATAATTTGGGCATTGTTTTCAGTGGCCGCATTCGCAATATCAGTGTAAATATCTCCAATTCTAATAACGCCCTCAATAGCTACACCAGGGTATTTGTCTTTTTGCTCATCCAGATGAACTTGAAGCATCTGTTTCGCTTTTTTCATCTCGCCAGCTTCTTTTACAATATGCAGTAAAATCACTTTGGCATCCAGAGTCATTGCTATATGTATAGCGTGATCTATAGCAAATTCAGATACTTCAGTAAAGTCGACAGGGGTTAGGACTATTCTTTTTTCCATATTTTTTATTTTTTAGTTTTTCCGGCTTTATATTCCGGCATTGTCCCAAATACTCTGTCCCAAAAAGGAGAAGTTACACCAAATGCTACTTCTTCGTTTTGATAGTGATGAATATTGTGGTAGATCCATAGTGTTTTAAAAATATTTTTTGGCATTTTCCATGCATGGACAATATAATGAACAAATAAATATAAACCATATCCCGCAAAAAACCCTCCCATAAAGGTAAAAGCTAAATTACCAATCGCGAAGTAAGCAATTAAAAACAATATACTCGAGAGAGGGATGCTTAATAATAAAGGCATAACTAAACGACCTTGGTCATTTGGGTATTCGTGATGCACTCCGTGAGCCCCATATTGAATTTTCTCTCTGATTTTATTGCTAATATCCATGTGAAATAAATAACGATGGATCATATATTCAACAAAAGTGAAGGAAAATATACCTAAAGGTAAGAAGATTAATAGGTCAGATCCACTTATCAAGTCTATAGAATAAGCGTAAAAATTTAAGCTAAGACCTATAGTAATAAAGAGGAAAATAGCGACAAAAGGATGCGTTTGGGTGAAAAATTCTGCAAAACCGGAATTAAAAATCACCTTTCTCCCATTGCCTTTTGGGGTGTAAGTCTGATTGATTTCTTGCGTTTTCATAGAAACAAATTTATTAATTTGGTTAATTAACAAAATAAAATCTCACATTTTTTGTTCATATAAATTTGATTATTATCATCTTTTTTGGGTAAGGCATTCATTAATTTCGTTGTTTCTATTCTTAACGTTCATATTTCAGACAATGTCAATTTATTAGTTTATTCTTTTTTCGGGAAGTTAAGAGTGCACACTTTAGTTGAATAAATAAAAGCAGTAAAAACAAAAAAGGCCTTGCCAATATTGTATTTTCGGCACGCAAAATTTATAATTATGAAGAATTACACTTATTTACTTTTACTTATTGTCTTTATTTCATTTTCCTTCTCTGAAAATCTTGGCTTCGAGATCTATAATGAGAAAGGTAAAAAGGTGAAATATGATAAAATGATTAAAGAACTTAATGAAGCAGATATCATTTTATTTGGAGAATTGCATAATAATCCAATTTCACATTGGATGCAATTGGAAGTAAGTGAATCAATGCTTGATCGAAATCCGGTTTTTGGAGCAGAAATGTTTGAAGCAGATAATCAGGTATTGTTAACGGAATACATGGAGGGACTTATATCAGCTCAAAATTTTGAGGATCAAATGCGCTTATGGAAAAATAATGAAACCGATTACCAGCCTTTGGTCGAATTAGCAAAGGAGAATCACCGGCCTTTTATTGCAACAAATGTTCCCCGACGCTACGCTTCTATCGTGTTTAGAAGTGGAATTCAAGGATTGGATTCAGTTAGTGATGAGGCGAAAAAATGGATGGCCCCATTGCCATTTGATATAGACATGGAATTACCGGGATACAAAAGTATGGCTGAAATGGGAATGGGTCATGGTGGAGATAATATTGTCCAATCACAAGCGCTTAAAGATGCAACGATGGCCTATTTCATTTTGCAGAATAGAAATAAAGGAGAAGTGTTTATCCATTTTAATGGAACCTACCACTCAAATAATTTTGAAGGGATCTATCATTATCTTATGGAAGCGGACCCCACTTTAAAGATCATGACGATTTCCAGTGTAGAACAAGAAGATGTTGATTCACTTGAAGCTGAAAATGAAAACCTTTCAAATTTTATTTTGGTGATCAATGAACGGATGACAAAAACGTATTGATCCATTGAAATTTAAAGATTATTTGACTTTTATAATAGTATAGCATGTTGATCGATACGCATTCTCACGTTTATCTATCCGATTTCGAAAATGATCGAGACGAAATGATCGATCGAGCAAAAGAAAAAGGAGTAAATAAAATTTTACTTCCAAATATTGATCTTGCATCTATTAATGAGCTAAATATATTATGTAATCCATCCAATCCAATGTTTAAAGGGATGATGGGTTTGCACCCAGGATCAGTAAATAAAAATTATAAAAAAGATCTGGTAAGGATCAAAGAAGAATTATTCAATGGAAATTATTGTGCTGTTGGTGAAATTGGTATTGACCTGTATTGGGATAGAACCTTTATTTCAGAACAAATTGAGGCCTTTAAGATCCAAATTGATTGGGCAATAGAGCTTAATTTACCTATAGCCATCCATGCCAGAGATTCCTTTAGTGAGATAATAAAAGTATTAAGCTTGTATAAAGACACATCTTTAACCGGTGTGTTTCATTGTTTTTCAGGATCCAAAGAAGAAATGGATGAAGCCTTATCTTTTAAAGGTTTTATGTTAGGAATAGGGGGGGTTTTAACTTTTAAAAATTCCGGATTGGATAAAATTATCGATGCAGCACCAATAGATCGAATAGTATTAGAAACTGATGCGCCCTATTTAGCCCCAGTTCCTTATAGAGGAAAGCGTAATGAACCCGCTTACATTCATATAGTCGCTGCGAAATTGGCTGAGATTAAAGGATTGACAATGGAGGAAGTTCAGGATATAACAAGTTCAAATGCAATAAAATTATTTAATCTGGATCCAAATGAGTAAGATCTTAATCATATATACCGGCGGTACCATTGGAATGATTCAAGATTCAAAAACAGGAGCCTTGCAACCTTTTAATTTCGGAAGATTAAATGATGAAGTACCGGAGATCAATAAATTTAAATTTGAAATAGATACAATCTCATTTAAAAAACCAATCGATTCAACTAATGCCGATATCCCATTCTGGTTAGAATTAGCTTCATTAATTGAAGAAAATTATTTTAAATACGATGGCTTTGTGATCCTTCATGGTACCGATACAATGGCTTATACCGCTTCCGCTTTATCATTTATACTAAAAGGTTTATCTAAGCCGGTTATTTTAACAGGGTCTCAGGTTCCAATAGGGATGATTCGAACAGATGGAAAAGAAAACCTGATCACTGCTATTGAAATTGCGGCTAATAAAAAGGGGAAGGTCCCTGTTATTTCTGAAGTAGCGGTTTATTTTGAAAACAAACTCTTTAGAGGAAATCGAACGGTTAAAATGAATGCTGAACATTTTAATGCCTTTGCTTCTCCAAATTATCCTGTATTAGCAAAAGCAGGTATATTTATTAATTATGATTATGCAGCTTTAAGACCATTTCAGGAGTCGAATCTCGAATTGCAAAAAGAATTTTGCGACGATATTCTTCTAATTAAATTATTTCCAGGTTTAAAAAAGGAGGTTTTTAATGCAATGATTTCAATTCCAAATATAAAAGGAATCGTATTAGAAACATTTGGATCCGGAAATGCACCTGAATTTGAATGGTTTGTAAAAGGCTTGGAAGACGCAATAAATAGAGGGATAATAATCGTTAATATTACTCAGTGTATTGAAGGATTTGTAGCCCAGGGAAGGTATAGCACTAGTACTGAGTTAAATAGACTGGGAGTGGTAAACGGATTGGACCTAACGACCGAAGCGGCTATTGTTAAATTGATGATGGTACTTGCAAAAAATGATGATATTAAAATAAAAAAGAGTATAATTATAGAGCCTTGGGCAGGCGAACTAAATATTAGTTCTAGCTATAAATAAAAATCGTTCTTTGTAGCCATCAATCTTTTTCTGCGTGTGCAATTTTTTTGTATTTTGCGGCCTGATTAGAGGAGAGATGGCCGAGTGGCTGAAGGCGCACGCTTGGAAAGCGTGTATACGCCACAAGCGTATCGAGGGTTCGAATCCCTCTCTCTCCGCCAGAAAATTAAAATTAGTAATAAATAGATAGAAATAAATAAACAATTTGAAAACCATGAAAAAAGTACTTTCTCTTGCCGCTGTTTACGGATTGAGTTTAATTAGCGGAGTTTCAGCTTTTGCGCAAGATGCGGCGGAAGTGGATGCAGGAAACTCAACTTTTCATCAAATTTTGAAAGAAAAATTTATTGAAGGGGGACCTGAGTTTATGGCGGTAGTTTTGATCTGTTTGATCTTAGGACTAGCCATTAGCATTGAAAGAATAATTTATTTAAATGCAGCTACAACAAATACTAAGAAATTATTAACTAGCATCGAAGAAGCGCTAAGTTCTGGTGGAGTTGAAGCAGCAAAAGAAGTTTGCCGAAATACAAGCGGACCAGTTGCAAGTATCTTTTATCAAGGTCTTGAAAGAGCAGATGAAGGTATCGATATGGTTGAAAAATCTGTTATTGCATACGGAGGTGTTCAAATGGGTCTTTTAGAAAAAGGACTTTCTTGGGTTTCTTTATTTATTGCATTAGCTCCAATGCTTGGTTTCATGGGTACGGTAATTGGGATGATCGATGCATTTGATGCGATTGAAGCTCAAAACAATATTTCACCAGCAATTGTTGCCGGGGGTATTAAAGTAGCTCTTTTAACAACTGTATTTGGTTTGATAGTAGCTATTATATTACAGATCTTTTATAATTATATTCAATCTAAAGTTGAAAGTATAGTTAATAGTATGGAAGATGCTTCTATATCATTAATAGATGTTCTTTACAGACATCATTTAAGTAAATAATAATCCTAAAACCCGAAGTAATTATGAATACTAAAATTGCGGGAATAGCTGGAAGAGTCTTCCAATATGGTATAGCGGTCATTGGTTCTATTTTGTTCCTATTAATCCTTTTTAAAGGAGATGACAGTTTTATTCCTTTAGCTATCGGACTTTCATTATGGTCAATTTATATTGCTGCAGGAATTGCTGTCCTTTTCGGATTATTGCACTTTGTGACGAATATAAAAGACAATAAAAAAGGTCTTATCGGTATTGGTGCTTTTGTTTTGATTATTGTCGTAGCCAGATTCATGGCTAAAGGACAAGAAACAACAGCTGACCTATTACAAAAAGCAGATGAAGGTCAGATTTTAATGACCGATTCTGGACTATATATGCTTTATATCTTAATGGGAATTGCGGTATTAACAATCCTATTTGCTGAAGTTTCACGTTTATTAAAATAAATTATGGCGAGGAGAAGAAAAAGTTCTGGACCAGGTGAAATTAATGCAGGATCGATGGCCGATATTGCCTTCCTTTTATTGATTTTCTTCTTGGTTACCACAACAATGGATACGGATGCCGGAATCTTAAGGCAATTGCCTCCACCAATTCCTGAGGATCAACCACCTCCACCGAAAGTGAAGGATAGAGATGTGTATGTTGTTCTTGTAAACAGCAATGATCAACTGCTTGTTGAAGGGGAATTCATGGAAATTGGCGAATTAAAAGAAGGAACTAAAGATTTCCTTACCAATCCTTATGAATCTGAAAATCTTCCACAGAAAAAATTGATGACAAGAGCTGAAGCAGTTGAAAATATTGCAACTTATAAAGCTTATGTAGCAGCAGAACCTACTAATTCATTTTATATTGGAGAATTGGAGAGATGGGAAGAAAGGTTAACTACCATTAATTTAATTGGCGATTATATGGAATTGCCAGGTTCAGCAGTTATTTCTCTTCGAAATGACACTGAAACCTCATACGACATGTATATACAGGTTCAGAATGAACTTACCCGCGCCATTAATGAATTGCGTGATGAACTTTCAGTCGAAAAGTTTGGGAAAAAATATGATGAGCTTGATAAATCTATTTCTGAAGAAAAGGAAATGATTATTGCAGTGCGTCAAGTTTACCCACAACGTATTTCTGAAGCAGAGCCAAATGTAACTGAAACAACTGAATAATTATGTCTAAGTTTATAAGTACGAAGCAAAAATCAACACCTGCTGTTTCTACAGCTTCCCTTCCGGATATTGTGTTTATGTTGCTTTTCTTCTTTATGGTAACTACGCATATGCGTGATAAAGATATGATGGTTAAGAATTCTTTACCTAGTGCAACAGAAATCACTAAGATGGAAAACAAAGCCATGGTCGATTTTATATTCGTTGGAGCACCATTAGATGCTCGTTATGGAACAGCACCTCGAATTCAATTAGACGATTCTTTTGCTACAATTGAAGATATTCAATTGTTTAAAGAAAAAGCAAAAGAAACCAGAGACGAAGCTGAATGGCCTTTAATAAGTTCTTCTCTTAAAGTTGACAAAGAAGTTAAAATGGGATTAGTTACTGATATTAAACAAGAATTGCGAAGAATTGGAGCGCTTAAGATCGTTTATTCTACGAATCAAGGTCTGCGTTAATTACTATTTATTTCTATTTTAAAAGGCTGTTTTTAACAGCCTTTTTTTATTTTATTTAGGCCCTTTATCTAGAATGAAATTAAATAGCTAATTAGTTTGATTATACTGGTCTCATACGCTAATTTTACCTAGTTTTTATAAAATAAAATAATGAGCATATTCCGTATAACTTCCATCGCCAAAAAATTTATTATGGCCTTAAGCGGTCTCTTTTTGATCGTTTTTCTTTTAGTACATTTAAGTATTAACTTATTGCTTTTGAGTGATGATCAGTCTCTTTTCAATGAAGCATCTCATTTTATGGCAACAAATCCATTGATTTTAATAATGCAGTACGTTCTCGCTTTAGGGTTCGCAGTGCATATTTTATCTGGAGTAGCTTTAACAGTTCAGAATCAATTAGCTCGACCTAAAAGTTACGCAAATAATAAACCCTCGGAAAACTCGAGCATTGAATCAAGAACCATGATCGTTTCTGGTATTCTTGTCCTTCTGTTTCTTGTCCTGCATATGAGAAACTTCTTCTATCACATTAAATTTGGGCATGTTCCTGAAGGAGGTGACTATATGCTGGTGTCTGATCTTTTCGATATTTGGTACTATACGATGATTTATGTGGCTTCCTTTGTGATATTGGGATTTCATCTTAATCATGGATTTCAATCTGCTTTTCAATCTGTTGGAGCAAACAATAAAACATGGGCTCCGTTTTGGAAAAAACTTGGAACCATTTATAGTGTCGCTGTCGCTGGTGGATTTTCTATCATCGCTCTTTATCTTTTCTTTAATTAAGCATATAACATCTATTCACTATGTCAATCTTAGATGCAAAAATACCTTTAGGTCCTATAGCTGATAAATGGACTACTCATAAAAACAATGTTAATCTTGTTAATCCGGCAAATAAAAGAGCAATCGATGTGATTGTAATTGGGACCGGTTTGGCAGGGGGCTCTGCTGCCGCTTCATTAGCTGAATTAGGCTACAATGTAAAAGCCTTTGCTTATCAGGATTCTCCAAGGAGAGCGCATTCTATTGCAGCTCAAGGGGGAATAAACGCGGCTAAAAATTATCAAAATGATGGTGATTCTGTTTACCGTTTATTTTATGATACGGTTAAAGGAGGTGATTATCGTTCTCGTGAGGCCAATGTTTATCGTTTGGCCGAAGTATCCGGAAACATAATCGATCAATGTGTTGCTCAAGGGGTTCCTTTTGCAAGGGAATATGGAGGATTACTAGATAATCGTTCATTCGGTGGAGTGCTCGTTTCAAGAACTTTTTATGCAAGAGGACAAACCGGACAACAATTATTATTAGGTGCATATTCTGCACTATCACGTCAAATAGGAAAAGGGAAAGTGGCAATGTATAATCGCCATGAAATGCTCGATGTAGTTAAGATCGACGGAAAAGCCAGAGGGATCATTGCAAGAAACCTAATTACAGGAGAAATCGAAAGACACTCAGCACATGCCGTGGTTATCGCCTCAGGTGGTTATGGAAATGTATTCTACCTTTCTACGAATGCAATGGGTTGTAATGCCACTGCTGCCTGGAAAGCACATAAGCGAGGTGCCTTTTTTGCAAATCCATGTTTTACGCAAATTCACCCTACCTGTATTCCTGTTTCAGGAGATCATCAATCGAAACTTACTTTAATGTCCGAATCATTAAGAAATGATGGTAGGATATGGGTTCCTAAAAACATTGAAGATGCAAAGGCTATTCAACAAGGTAAATTAAATCCGTCCACCATAGCAGAAGAGAATAGAGATTACTTCTTAGAACGTAGGTATCCAGCATTTGGAAACTTAGTTCCAAGAGATGTTGCATCGCGTGCTGCCAAAGAACGCTGTGATGCAGGTTATGGTGTAAATGCTACCGGGCAGGCTGTGTATCTCGATTTTGCCGCTTCTTTTGTTAGATACGGAAAAGAACAAGCCCATATTCATGGCCAAGATTCCAATAATATGGAACTGGTAATTAAGCTGGGTAAAAAAGTCATCGAAGATAAATATGGAAACCTATTTCAGATGTACGAAAAGATCGTTGATGCGAATCCATATGAAACTCCTATGATGATCTATCCCGCAGTTCATTATACAATGGGCGGAGTTTGGGTTGATTATAATTTAGAAACTACAGTACCTAATTTATATGTTTTAGGAGAAGCAAATTTCTCTGATCATGGAGCAAATAGGCTTGGAGCTTCCGCCCTCATGCAAGGCTTAGCGGATGGTTATTTTGTTTTGCCTTATACAATAGGTGATTCACTATCAAAGGATATCCGTACCGGAAAAATTCCAACCGATGGTCCTGAATTTGAACAGGCAGAGCAAGAAATAAAGGAAAAGATCTCCTTCTTTATGAATAATAAAGGGACTAAAAGTGTTGACCATTTCCATAAAATTCTTGGTAAGATAATGTGGGATAAAGTTGGGATGGCACGTAATGCTGAAGGACTTACAGAGGCAATTGCAGAAATTAAAGCACTCCGTGAGTCTTTTTATAAGGATGTATTTGTACCGGGCTCTTCAGATAATATGAATCCTGAACTTGAAAAAGCATTGCGTGTTTCAGATTTCCTTGAATTAGGAGAACTATTCGCTATGGATGCTTTAGATCGAAATGAATCTTGTGGAGGTCATTTTAGAGAAGAATATCAAACTCCCGAAGGAGAAGCCTTAAGAGATGACGAGAATTATAAATATGTTTCTGCATGGGAATATAAAGGAGAGATCTCTGATTCAGTATTACATAAAGAAGAATTAAAATTCGAGTTTATTGAACTGAAACAACGTTCATATAAATAATTAAAGACATAAAAAGGATAAAAGATGAATCTGACTTTAAAAATATGGAGACAAAGCGGCCCAAAAGAAAAAGGTCGTATGGTAAATTATCCCATTTCGGATGTATCACCTGATATGTCTTTTCTCGAGATGCTCGATGTATTAAATGAAAGTTTAGTAGCCAAAGGAGAAGATACGATCGCCTTTGATCACGATTGTCGAGAGGGAATTTGTGGAACTTGTTCACTTTATATCAATGGCGAAGCACATGGTCCCGACAGGGCAATTACAACCTGTCAATTGCACATGCGTAAGTTCAAAGATGGAGAAACGATCTATATCGAACCATGGAGAGCAAAAGCTTTTCCTGTAATAAAAGATCTTGTTGTAGATAGAACTGCCTTCGAAAGAATAATGCAAGCAGGAGGGTTTGTTTCTGTTAATACATCTGGTAATACACAGGATGCTAATAATTTACCGATTCCAAAAGTAAATGCTGATCTAGCTTTTGATGCCGCTTCTTGTATAGGATGCGGAGCATGTGTAGCAACATGTAAGAATGCTTCAGCCATGCTTTTTGTTTCAGCTAAAGTCTCTCAATTTGCACTATTACCTCAAGGTAGAGTTGAGGCAAAGGAACGTGTTCAAAATATGGTGAACCAAATGGATTTGGAAGGCTTTGGAAATT
>JAHECK010000103.1 GCA_024641785.1 Flavobacteriales bacterium
ATCGAGATTATCGCTTGTGCCATAATATTTAAGCAGGTAAAAATAGTCGCTATCATGACCAAGGATCTCACCTAAGCTCATTTTAGAACTTAGTTTATAGGATGTCCCCCAATTCACATTGCTTCTTGACTGGCCATAAGAATGAAGCCAAGATAACTGAAGAATAAGCACTAAAAAAATGAGTCTCATCTAATTGGTTGAATTAGCTATAAAAATACGTAATTCTAAAGTCCTTTTGTATAGGCTGAATTTTTATTAGCCAATTGACCGCAAGCAGCATCAATATCTTTTCCTCTGCTTCTTCGAATGTTAACGATCATATTCCGGTCTTCAAGAAAACGACTAAAGGCGTCTATTTTTTCATCATCTGCTTTTTCGTAATTCACTCCATCAACCGAATTATATTCGATCAGATTTATTTTAACCGGTACTACTTTACTGAATTCAGCTAATTCCCTGGCGTCTTCGAGACCGTCATTAAAATTCTTAAATAAAATATATTCGAAAGTGATCCTGGAGCCGGTCATATCGTAGAAATATTTTAAAGCATCCGAAAGCTCGGCTAAGGAATTATCCTTGTTGATCTCCATGATCTTTGATCGTTTCTCATCATTTGCAGCATGTAAAGAAAGTGCAAGATTAAATTTCACCTTATCATCCCCTAATTTCCGGATCATTTTAGCAATTCCGGCCGTAGAAACGGTAATTCTACGCGGGGACATTCCTAATCCTTCATCTGAAGTGATCATTTTGATAGAACGGAGCGTTTCTTTATAATTTAAAAGAGGCTCACCCATTCCCATATACACAATATTGCTAAGATGCTTTTTACGAATGCTTTCGCATTGCTGAGAAACAACAACAACCTGATCGTAGATTTCGTCGGCAGTAAGATTTCGAATTCTACCCAATTTTCCGGTAGCACAAAAGGCACAACTCAAACTGCAACCTACTTGTGATGAAATACAAGCCGTCATTCTTTTTGTCGATGGGATCAGAACCCCTTCCACTACATTTCCATCGTGTAATCTAAAAGCCGATTTTATCGTTCCATCACTACTTTGCTGTACATCTTCAACACTTAATTTATAAATATCGAAGCTTTCATCAAGTTTTTGAATGAGCTCAGCATTTACATTTCTCATTTCCGAAAAAGAACTGATTCCCTTTTTCCACAACCATTCATGTACTTGTTTTGCTCTAAAGGATTTCTCTCCCCACGAGATCATCACCTCTTTCAGTTCGTCCTGACTTAATGTTCGAATATTTTGTTTTTTAAGCATTCGTTCTTTTAAGATATGTTTTAGCCCAAACGAGATCTTCAGGTGTGGTGATCTTTATATTCTCAATATTTCCATCGACTAAATGGATCTTATTTCCTGCTTTTTCAAATACAGATGCATCATCTGTAAAAATATTTTCATAGCTGCAGTCATATGCCTCCTTCAGCTTTTTGTAATGAAAGCATTGTGGCGTTTGTACCAGGCGGATCTTCGATCTATCTAGATGAATTGAGGATGCATTTTCGATCATTCTAACCGATTCACTTGGACTGATCACAGGGATTGCTGAATCATGTGCACTCAGCGCATTGAGACAACGATCTAAGGTAGATGAACTAACAAAAGGTCGTACTCCATCATGGATCATCACATAATCCACTTCGCTAAGTTCTTTAAGACCATTCTGTACCGAATGAAAGCGTTCTTTTCCTCCAATACAAAGGCGATAAGAACTCGATCTATCCAAGTCTTTAATAGAATTCCAAAAGTCGAATTGGTTTTCGGGCAATACAAGAACGATCTGTAAGTCCTTATTCCATGATAAAAAAGTATCGATGGTATGTTGAAGTATGGGTTTACTTTTAAGGGAAATAAATTGTTTAGCAATTGTATTTCCCATTCTTGATCCGGAACCACCGGCTACTAAAATAAGCCCAATACTTTTCATCTTATATGATTAGCATCGCATCACCATAAGCATAGAATTTATATTTTTCCTTTATTGCTTCCTGATAAGCTTCCATAATGAGATCGTAACCTCCAAAAGCAGCTACTTGCATCATTAGTGTAGAATGACTTGGGTGAAAGTTAGTCACCATCATGTTTGCAATGCTAAACTCATGAGGAGGAAAAATAAATTTATTCGTCCAGCCATCGAAAGGTTTTAAAAATCCCTGAGAAGAAACGGAAGATTCAATAGCTCGCATCGAAGTGGTTCCAACTGCTACAATTTTACGTTTTTGGTTAATGGCTTTATTTACAAGATCTGCGGTATGTTCAGAGATAATGGCTCTTTCAGATTCCATTTTATGTTTCGTAAGGTCCTCAACTTCAACCGGTCTGAAAGTACCTAGCCCAACATGAAGAGTAACTTCAGCAAAGTGCACTCCTTTTATTTCCATCCTTTTAAGAAGTTCACGAGAAAAATGCATTCCTGCAGTTGGAGCTGCTACGGCACCTTCGTGCTTAGCATACACTGTTTGAAAACGATCAGCATCATCCGCATTAACATCTCTATTCATATATTTTGGAATAGGTGTTTCTCCTAATTCTTCGATGGTCTTCTTAAAATCTTCGTAGGATCCTTCAAATAGAAAACGTAAAGTTCGTCCTCTTGAAGTCGTATTATCGATCACTTCGGCAACCAAATTATCATCTTCACCAAAATATAGCTTATTTCCTATACGGATCTTTCTGGCAGGATCAACCAATACATCCCAAAGTAAATTTTCTTTACTAAGTTCTCGAAGTAAGAAAACTTCAATTTTCGCACCTGTTTTTTCCTTATTACCATACATTCTGGCTGGAAAAACCTTTGTGTTATTCATTATTAAAGCATCTCCCTCCCCAACATAATCGAGTATGTCCTTGAACATTTTATGCTCAAATGTTCCAGTTTTGCGGTCGATGACCATTAATCTTGATTCATCTCTGTTATATGCAGGAACTGATGCGATTAATTCATCAGGAACATCAACTTTAAATTGAGAAAGCTTCATAGGTAAATTGGGATTTTATTTTGTAAATGATTTTGTCAAGTCTTATGCTTTAAACAGCGATTTTTAAAGCGTGCAAATATAGTGCAATCGAAAGGCGATGTCAAGTTATAAGGAAAATAAGCCAATTTATGAGCGCAAAATATACACTTGTTTATCTCTGATAATGAGTGTAGATAGCATTATAAATTAATTCACTTTATTTTGACGAAAAAATAAAAAAACCCTTTGAATTCAAAGGGTTTTAATTATTTGGAGTTAAAGTGCCTTTTTTACACCTACACTTACTTCACCTTCTTCTAATTCGAATTCGATCCCTTCTTTTATTGGATCAGAAAGAAAATCAACCTGATTTGCTAAGACTTCGGCTTTTAAATAATCCATATTTTCGACTAAGGCCTTTTCAATTTCAGTATTGGTATTGATCGAAATATTTATTCTGTCGATAACATCCAAACCAGTTTCCTTTCTTAAATTCTGGATTCTATTGACTAATTCTCTGGCGATCCCTTCTTGCTGGAGTTCTTCGCTTAAGGTTATATCTAAAGCAACAGTGAGATGACCGTCGATCGCTACCAACCATCCGGGAATATCCTGAGTTGCAATCACAAAATCTTCTTCTTCAAGTCGAATGTTTTCTCCATTTACGATTCCTTCCCAAAATCCATTTAACTCGATCGCTTCAATTTCTTTTTGTCCCCAATTGAGTAACAGAGCAGAAATGGCTTTCATATGCTTCCCATATTTAGGCCCCAGCGTCTTGAAATTTGGCTTTATATTTTTAACCAAAATATCAGATGCATCTTTTAATAATTCGATCTCTTTTACATTCACTTCCGAACGAATCAAGTCTTCGATCTTTAGAATTCTTGCCTCATCATTTGCATCCCTAAGTGGAATCATGATCTTTTGTAAAGGTTGTCGAACTTTAATTTTCTCTTTTTTACGCAGACTTAACACCATTGAAGAGATCTTCTGGGCCAATTCCATGCGCGCTTCCAATTCACTGTCGATCCATGCGCTATTCACTTCGGGAAAAGCAGCTAAATGAACCGATTCTGCTTCATTACGATTGGTAACTGCAGCAAGATCATTATATAAACGATCCGAATAAAACGGTGCAATTGGCGACATCATGATGGCTACTTCGCTTAAACAAGTGTGAAGCGTTTGGTAGGCAGATATTTTATCGCTGCTATAATCTCCTTTCCAGAATCGTCTTCTTGATAAACGCACATACCAGTTGGAAAGTTCTTCGATCACATAATTCTGAATTAATCTACCGGCACGTGTAGGTTCAAATTCTTCATAGGCTTGATCTACTTTTTCTTTCAGGCTATTTAAGCGCGATAAGATCCATCGATCTATTTCAGGCCGATCCTTATAGTCGATATCTGCTTCTTTATAAGTAAAGCCATCGATATTCGCATATAAAACAAAGAAATTATAGGTGTTATATAAGGTTCCGAATAATTTCCGTTGAACCTCAACGATTCCTTCACTATCAAATTTCAAATTATCCCAGGGCTGAGCATTGGTGATCATATACCAACGGGTAGCATCCGGACCATAAGTCCCTAATGTTTCAAAAGGATCAGCGGCATTCCCTAATCTTTTCGACATTTTTTGTCCGTTCTTATCTAGGACAAGTCCGTTTGAAACCACCGTTTTATAAGCAACAGAATCGAAAACCATCGTGGCGATGGCATGCAATGTATAGAACCAGCCTCTTGTTTGGTCAACTCCTTCTGCAATAAAATCAGCCGGAAAGGTTTTTCCCTCATCGATCAGTTCCTTGTTTTCGAATGGATAATGCCATTGTGCATAAGGCATCGCTCCTGAATCAAACCAAACATCAATAAGATCGGCTTCTCTTTTCATGGCTTTTCCACTTGGAGAAAGCAGGATGATTCCATCTACAATATGTTTATGAAGATCAATTTTCTCATAATTAGCATCGCTCATATCGCCAACATCGAAGGCTTTGTAAGGATTCTCTTTCATCAAGCCAGCGCTCATCGCTTTATTGATCTCTTCTATTAATTCCTTCACCGAACCGATCATGATCTCTTCTGAGCCGTCTTCTGTTCTCCAGATCGGCAAAGGGATTCCCCAATAACGTGAACGACTTAAATTCCAGTCATTTAAATTCTCTAGCCAATTACCAAAACGCCCTGTACCGGTTGCTTTTGGTTTCCAGTTGATCGTATTATTCAATTCGATCATACGATCTTTAGCTGATTTTGATCTAATAAACCAACTGTCTAATGGATAATATAAGATCGGTTTATCAGTTCTCCAGCAATGCGGATAGCTGTGTTCGTATTTAGAAACCAAAAAGGCTTTATTCTCTTCTTTAAGCTTGATAGCGATCAGAACATCGGCCGATTTATCAGGTGCGTCTCCGGCGTTATAATATTCATTCTTTACGTACATTCCGGCAAATTCCTTCATTTCAATTCGGAATTTTCCTTGAAGATCTACAAGAGGAACCGGATTTTCATTTTCATCAAGAACCAACATTGGAGGGATATTATTCTCTGAAGCGACTTGTGCATCATCCGATCCAAAAGTAGGCGCGATGTGGACAATCCCTGTTCCGTCTTCGGTAGTTACAAATGCTCCAGGGATCACCTGAAAAGCATTTGAAGCATTTTCGTAAGGCAAGGCATAAGGTAAAAGCTGCTCGTAGCGGATTCCGACAAGTGCCTTTCCTTTCACCTCATTGGCAATATAAAAAGGAATGTTTTTATCTCCTTTGCTATATTTTTTTAGCTCTTCTTCCGACTCAACCTGAAAAAAGTTTTTCGAAAATTGAGCATTCACAAGATTCTTTGCAAGAATCAAATTAGTTGCTTCGAAAGTGTATTGATTAAAAGATTTAAGCAATACATAATCGATCTTCGGTCCGACTGCTAAAGCGGTATTAGAAGGAAGTGTCCATGGAGTAGTCGTCCAGGCTATGAAGTGAAGATCACCTTCAAAATTAAAAAGGCTTTTTGCTTTCGCTAAAGAAGATGAAGCCACTCTAAATTGGGCAACTACGGTAGTATCTTTAATATCCTGATATGCGCCGGGCATATTCAACTCATGAGAACTAAGTCCGGTACCCGCTTTTGGAGAATAAGGCTGAATGGTATAGCCTTTATACATCATTCCTTTTTTGTACAAATCCTGCAAAAGCCACCAAACACTTTCCATGTATTTAGAAGTATAGGTAACATAGGGATCGTCCATATTTACCCAGTAACCCATCTTTTCGGTAAGGTCATTCCAGATATCGGTATAGCGCATTACCGCCTTTTTACATGCCGTATTATAATCTTCAATAGATATTTTTTTCCCAATATCTTCTTTCGTAATTCCTAATTCTTTTTCAACTCCAAGTTCGATCGGTAAACCGTGGGTATCCCATCCGGCTTTACGATCGACACGATAGCCTTTTAAGGTTTTATAGCGATTAAAAATATCTTTGATCGCACGTGCCATCACGTGGTGTATACCAGGTAAACCGTTAGCAGAAGGAGGTCCTTCATAAAAGACAAAGGGTTTATTTTCATCTCTGGAGTCGATACTTTTTTGAAAAACATCATTCTTTTTCCAAAAATCTAAAACCTCATCTGCAACTTGTGTAAGGTCGAGCGATTTATATTCTTTATATTTCATTGAATCAGTCCGAATTAATCGAATTTTAAGGTCGATCTCTTAGTGTAAAATTAAGTTTGCAAAGGTATAAAAATGAGTCTTATAAGCATTCTTATTTATAAAATAAGCGTTTGAATTACATTTGTGAGTTCATTTTAGTGCAAAATCTATAATTTGACCCTTTATTTGTATTCTAAAATCGCATGATGAAAATAGACCGATTATCCATTGTTATTCCGGCATATAATGAAGAACGGACGATCCATTTGATATTGGATAAGATCAAAAATGTTAATCTGATCGATAATATTGAGAAAGAATTGATCATCGTAAATGATTATTCGAAGGATGATACTGAAGGGGCGATTAAAAGGTATATGGATGCGAATCCTGAATTGAAAATATCTTACTACGCTCATGAAAAAAACATGGGGAAGGGGAAGGCATTGCATACAGGAATTAGCAAAGCCACCGGAGACTATTTGATCATTCAGGATGCCGATCTTGAATATGATCCACGAGAATACAATGATCTATTACGTCCGATATTAGAAGGTTTTGCTGATGTTGTTTATGGTTCCCGTTTTATGGGAAGCAATCCGCATCGAATCTTATTCTTTTGGCATTCTATAGGCAATCAGATGTTGACTGCCATTTCGAATATTTTTACCAATTTGAATTTAAGCGACATGGAAACATGTTATAAATTATTCAATACTAAGATGATCCAGGGAATCAAATTAAAGGAGCATCGTTTTGGTTTTGAACCTGAGGTTACTGCTAAAATAAGTCGAATTCCAAAGATCAGAATTTACGAAGTGGGTATTTCTTATTATGGAAGAACCTATGAAGAAGGGAAGAAAATAGGTTGGAAAGACGGTTTCAGAGCGATTTACTGTATTATTAAGTACAACGTGTTTAGTAAGTAGATTACTTACTAATTTAATTGCCGAAGATCCAAAGAAAATAAAATACTAAGCTTAACATCAAATAAAATCCACCCCACAATCTCTTTGCTTTGAGGTCTTTTTTTCAAATTATTTTATCCCTATTGAAGGAGTCATATAATCTTGCCATTTAACTAAAAGATACTTATCTGTTGTGTTATTCTTGATTGACAAAAAGCCGTATTCATAACAAAAGAGGTAAAGGTCTCCATTTTGATTTTTCCAATAATGAGTAAAAAATTTAGGATTAAATCCTTTGTTAAAAAGCACTTCTTTTCTGAGTGTAGTATGGCCTTCTATATTTAAATGTTTTAATATTTTTCGATTTGTTTTGAGATGATTATCAACCTTTTTAAAGAAACTGGTTTTTTCTTTCAGCTTTTTTTTATCATAGTGATAGGCAGATTTACAATAGCTGTCGCAAAATATTTTGTCAGACCTGCCACTGATCTTTTTTTGACAATATTCACACTTCATAAATTTTATTTTAAAGGTAGATTCAACCGTTTTTTACACACATAAATCCACCGTTACATTTTCATTTGGATCTATTAATATCCAATTATGCAAAATGAAAAATTTTAAACGTCCCCACATTACATTAAAACACGTATTTATTGACGAAAAAAAGCAAATTGGCTTAAAATTCTATCCAAATGTGGCAATTCAAGCAATAATTGATGTTAATCCAGCAATAAAATACAATGATCATTTTCAATATCACTATTTGGAAAACAATCCGATTAATCTTCAATTGATCTATACCTTATTTAAACCCATTGCATGGATCAATGGGAGTCATTTTTTCCAAAAGTACGACCGATCAAAAAGCGATCAAGTAACAAGTATAGAATCCTATTACAAAAGAGAAGCAAAATCAGATTGGCGATACGCTCCTGACTCTTATCTTAAAAAATTAGAAACCAAAGCTTACGCTTTAAACACAGCCAGAACCTACATCAGTTTATTTGAAAAATTCTCGAATCATTTTAATGATCTCGACTTATTGGAAATTGATGAACAAATGATACAGGACTATTTACAAAGCCTGTATCGAGATAAAAAATCGGATTCCTATATCAATCAGATGTTAAATGCAATCAAATTTTATTATGAAGTTGTAGAAGGGATGCCTAATCGATTTTACAGTATTGACCGACCGAGAAAAAAAACTAATTTACCCAAAGTAATCAGTCTCGAAGAAGTTCAATCCATCATTAAAAACACGAATAATATAAAGCATAAATGCATTGTTAGCCTTATCTATTCAGCTGGTTTAAGAAGACAAGAACTTTTAGATTTAAAACTGGAAGATATAGAAAGCAAACGCATGGTCATAAGAATTAATAATGCAAAAGGATTTAAAGACCGATATAGTATTTTAAGCCAAATGGTACTTAATGATTTAAGAAAATACTTTAAAAAATGGAAGCCAAAAAAATATCTTTTTGAAGGACCTCATGGAGAAAAATATAGTGGAGAAAGTGTTGCTAAGATCATAAAAAATGCAGCTCTAAAAGCTGGAATAAGAAAAAAGATCACGCCCCATATGCTTCGTCATAGTTTTGCTACTCATCTTCTAGAAAACGGAGTTGACCTACGATACATCCAATCATTATTAGGACACGCAAGCACCAAAACAACTGAGATATATACTCACGTTGCAACCCATAATATAAAAGATATTAAAAGTCCGATTGATTTTTTAAATTTGGAGTAACTAAGAACTTATATAAGTTGTATAAAACACATATGTTTTATTCAATTGTTGTAGGGCATTTTAGAGAAACTGCACAGAATTTAACAAAATGGATTATTTAGGAAGTCATTACGATAGAAAAACTTATTATTTCGATTTGAATTTAGTTAAGCTGGAAAATTTACCTGATTCAAACTGGATATGTTTTATGATTGCTAATGAGCCAATTGATAAAGAGAAGGAAAAAATACTTCGCGATTTTTTAAGGTTTTCCATTGATAAAGATTTACTGGAATATATGGGACAGGGAAATTTTGGTGGTTTTTTACATTTAACGATTGATGAATTAATAACTGACCTTGAATTAAACCATAGTCATCCTGAGATTGATTTAACAACAACTGGGGATAAAGATACTGATATAGATAACGGATTTTGGGAATGTTTTGGTGCAACAGCATTACCTGATAGAGCTGATTATGATGGATTAGAAATAATTTGCACGACTTTGGATAATGCTAATTACAAAGAGACATTGAAACAATTGATTGATAGGTTTAATGGAGGATATTTACCCGATGATAAATAATTGAAATGGATATTTTAAAAAGCATAAATCTGATAGACCCTGAATTAAGGTTTAATAAAGTAATTTCTGAACATAGAAAAGACCGTTTAAATCCTGATTCAAATCCTGTTTATCCATTGGATTATGATTTGCCATTTGACTATTCTTGTTCAAATTGTGGATACAAAGTCTCTATTAAAAACAAGGATTTAGACAAACATTCCAAATCAAATCATTCTAATCTGAAAAATGCTGATAAAATAGTAATTGAAAAATATTTGATTTCAAATCAGCTTGATAAATTTTCATTTCTCGATTTTGAATGCCCTGAATGTAATCTGCCTGTGAGAATTTTGTTTGAATCTTATCCAGGTGGATTTTTTGGAATGACTTACGAAATAAAACATGTGATTGAATTAAAAAATGAATAAAAACGCCCTACAACACACAATATAGCCAATAAGGGTTTCAGGGGTATGCGAAGGGTTGTAGCCCGCTTCAACTTTTGGTGTGCCTTGATAGGAAATCGCCCGCAATCCCTTACTGGCCATATTGTCAAACGTTGTAAGTAATTTTAAAAAAGCCTCTTTAAATAAATGAAAAATATTTTATTACTGATCATAATATTTAGTTGCAATCAATCAATAACAAAAAATCAAA
>JAHECK010000104.1 GCA_024641785.1 Flavobacteriales bacterium
TTTACTTATTTTCAATTTCAAGCCTATAGTGAACTCATTGAAAAAGGAAATTATTTTAGTGGGGATATCGGGAATATAAAGGGAGAATATGGTGTTGATTATACGGTCACCTATCAAGGAATGGATCTGATTTATGAAGATGGGAATTTCTATTTTTCGGGTGATTTTGAACGAAGAGACGCTTTAAATTCAGAAATAAATAAGCAGTTCAATTCGGCTAGTGGATATTTATATGTATTAAGTTTTGTGCATTTATTGCATCTTATTGGTGGATTGATCTATCTGCTAATATTAATAATTATGACTTTTCTAGGAAGAATCACAAGCGAAAATCAGCTAAAACCAAAACTTGCCGGGATCTATTGGCATTTCCTTGATTTTCTATGGATTTACTTGTTTTTCTTTTTATTATTTATTCATTAACATTGCAACGACTTTTAATCAATTAATTTAGAATTAGATTATGGCTTCAGAAGCTACACAAAAAATTGACAAAGCGGTATTATGGGAGGGTGGTAGATCTCCTTTCAGCTTAACATATGGAAAAACAATGATGTGGTTTTTCCTAGTATCGGATGCACTTACTTTTGGAGGATTGCTTATAGCTCTTGGCTTTGCAAGATTTAAGTATGCCGGTCAATGGCCTATCGGAGAGGAAGTTTTTCACTCTCTTCCTTTTACACATGGAACATATCCCTTAGTATATGTTGCGCTTATGACCTTTATCCTGATCGTATCTTCTGTTACGATGGTAATGGCAGTAGAAGCTGGGCATCGAAATAATAAAGCGCAAGTAATCAAATGGTTATTACTTACTGTTGTCGGAGGATTATTTTTCTTAAGTTCTCAAGCTTGGGAATGGAGTCACTTTATTCATGGAACTGAAGAAGGAAAAGTACTAAGTGATGGAACAGTTGTTCATGGTGCTAATTTATTGGTTAATGAGTACGGACCTCAGTTATATGCTAATTTCTTTTTCTTTATTACCGGGTTTCACGGATTTCACGTTTTCTCGGGAGTGGTAATAAACTTCATTGTTTTGATCATGGTTAGTAAAGGGATGATGGAAAAAAGAAAGCACTACGAAATGGTTGAAAAGGCTGGATTATACTGGCACTTTGTCGATCTTGTATGGGTATTTGTATTTACCTTCTTTTATCTTGTATAATCGATTATAGTTAGAAAAAATGGAAAGAGACGATTTAATAGTGAATGATTCATATGCCTTAAATGCGCATCATTCTGAAGAAGCAGGCGTTAAGATAAGAAAGAAGATCGTTATGGTCACTTTGATTCTTACTCTTATAACAGCAGTTGAAGTTTTACTTGGAGCATTTGTTAAAAAGGAGCCGGGAGAACTATATTGGGAAATGGTAGTTGTAGGATTCATTGTAATGACGGTTATTAAAGCCAGATACATCGTATTAAACTTTATGCATCTTGGAGATGAACGAAATAATATTCGTAAAACCATTCTGATCCCATATATCGTTTTTATTGTTTATGCTACCGTATTAATTAGCATAATCGAAGGTGGATGGCAAGGTGTTATGCAAATTCTTCCCTTTTAGTAAGCAGATATGAAAGCAGCCAAAAAACCGGTTAAGTGGATTGGATTGGCAGCTATTTTATTATTACCAGGAATTATTTTAATTCTTCTCAGTAGAGGAGACCATCAATTTACTAAACTTCCACATTATGGTGAGAAGAATTCCACAACGGAACTTATTGACGGTAAAACAGTGGTCGATACAGTGTATCATCAAGTTCCTTACTGGACTTTTACCAATCAATTTGGAGAAAGCGTTTCGCAAAGCGATTATGATGGAAAGATCTATATAGTCGACTTTATATTTACAACTTGTCCTGGTATTTGTCCGATAATGACTACCCAAATGAGTCAACTTCAATTTAAATTGGATAAACCCGGTTTGAATCAGATCCCTTTTATTTCTTATACCGTTAATCCGGAAAATGATAGTGCTGAAGTACTACTGGCATACGGAAAAGAGCACGGTGCTGATTTTGAACGTTGGACTTTTTTAACCGGTGAAAAACAAAAGATCTATGAGCTTGGGGTGCTAGGATATATGGTGAGCACCCAGGAAGACGCCTTAGCTGAAGGTGGGTTTCTCCACTCAGAAAAATTTATTTTGATGGACTGGAATCATACTATTCGAGGCTTTTATAATGGAACAGATATCAATGAGATCAGTGAAATGACTGATGATATTAAGATCTTATTAAAAGAAGAACAAAAAAGAAAGAAGTGAAGTCTTCAAGAAAAAAGCTAATCATTGCATTATCGATCGTTATACCTTTGGTTGTGGCTTCCCTTTTCAACTTGCGTATCGAAACTGATATTGATTTTCATTTTCTTCCTCGTATCTATTCCAGTATTAATTTTCTGACCTTCATCTTACTTATTTCAGCATTTATTGCGATCAAAAAAGGGAATAAAAAATTGCATCAGGGTCTTATTAAAATATGCATTTCTTTTACAACCCTATTCTTACTTCTTTATATCATCTACCATAGCACTACCGATTCTACTGCTTATGGCGGAGAAGGTATTCTTAGATCTGTTTACTTTTTTATACTGATCAGTCATATCACTTTATCGATAACAGTGATCCCATTGGTTTTGATCTCATTAAACTGGGCGATTGAAGGGGATTTTAAAAAGCATAAGCGAATGGCCAGGATCGCCATGCCAATTTGGATGTATGTTGCCCTAACAGGTGTGATCGTTTATCTTATGATCTCCCCTTTTTATACATAATAATGTATATTTGCGGCAAAGAAAACAATGAGAAAAAGATTTTCACAGAGTATAATTTTAGTGCTGCTAATTGTATTTATCAGTAGTGATGTAAGCGCGCAATGTGCCATGTGCAAAGCGGTTGCCGAAACAGCAACTGATGATTATGGTAATCATGTAAGTGGAGGAATTAATGTGGGTATTATCTATATGATGGGCATTCCATATTTACTTCTCGGGTTTTTAGCATTGGTTTTCTTTAGAGATAAGATCAAGTCTTTTCTCAAAGATTTTCGTTCTATACATTCTTAACTCTTATAAAGAAAGGTGGAGGGACAGGCCCTACGATACCTTAGCAACCTCCAATGAAGTTGGAAAGGTGCTAAATCCTTTCAGCTTTTGGCTGATACAGATAAGTCAGATTGTATATAAGTTAACCATCTCTTCTGACGACAGAAGAGATTTTTTTGTTTTATAAAATGAATAAGGAGATTAAAAATATACTTAAGGAAAGAATTCTGGTTCTTGATGGAGCCATGGGAACGATGATCCAGGAATATAAGCTCGGTGAAGCTGATTTTAGAGGAGAATTATTTAAGGATCATGCTAAAAGTTTAAAAGGAAATCTGGATATTCTTTCTCTTACTCAACCGCAGATCATTGAGTCGATCCATCGCAAATACCTTGAAGTCGGAGCTGATATTATCGAGACCAATACCTTTAGTTCAACCCTAATTGCTCAGGCAGATTACGGACTTCAGGATCATGTCCGGAATCTGAATTTTGCTTCTGCCTCGATCGCACGAAAAGTATGTGATGAATTTAATAAACTGGATCCTGAAAAACCTCGCTTTGTTGCGGGATCTATCGGACCAACCAATCAAACAGCCAGCTTATCACCCAATGTAAACGATCCGGGTTTTAGAGCCATTACTTTCGATAAATTAGTGAGTGCCTACTCTGAGCAGGTTAACGCTCTAATTGAAGGAGGCGTTGATCTTCTTCTGGTCGAAACTGTTTTTGATACTTTAAATGCAAAGGCTGCCCTTTATGCTATTTCGAAAATAAAGGACGAAAAGAATCTTTCCATTCCGGTGATGGTTTCAGGAACCATTACCGATGCAAGCGGACGTACGCTTTCAGGTCAGACCGTTGAAGCCTTTCTGATCTCACTTTCTCATTTCGACTTGCTTAGTATTGGTTTTAATTGTGCTTTAGGAGCGAAGCAAATGGAACCGCATGTTCAATGGTTAGGGGAACATGCAGCATTTAATGTTTCTGCACATCCCAATGCCGGGCTTCCGAATGAGTTTGGAGCCTATGATGAAAGACCTAAAGATACTGCCACAGAGATCGATATCTGGCTAAAAAATGGCTGGATCAATATCATTGGAGGTTGCTGCGGGACCACCCCGGATCACATTAAATTGATGGCTGAAAAAGCGGCTAAGTATGTTCCAAGAGTTCTGCCAAAGGATATTAAAAACACTCAGTTAAGCGGTCTAGAACCCTTAAATATTTACCCCGAAAGCAATTTCATTAATGTGGGAGAACGAACCAATGTAACGGGTTCAAGTCAGTTTCGAAAATTGATAAAAGAGGAGAAATATGAAGATGCGCTTGAAGTGGCGCGACAACAAGTCGAAAATGGAGCACAGATCCTCGATGTAAATTTAGATGATGGAATGATCGAGTCGAAAGAAGTGATGATCCACTTTTTAAATTTGATCGCTTCTGAACCTGCCATTTCTAAGATCCCCATTATGATCGATTCATCGAAATGGGAAGTGATCCATGAAGGCTTAAAAAGAGTACAGGGAAAGGCGGTGGTAAATTCGATCTCGCTTAAGGAAGGAGAAGCCTATTTTATTGAACAGGCAAAGGAGATCAAACGGTTTGGAGCAGCAGTGATCATAATGGCATTTGATGAGAATGGTCAGGCTGATACTCTTGAAAAGAAAATAAAAATTTGTGAACGGGCTTATAAAATCCTTACTGAAGAAGTTCACTTTTGGCCACAGGATATCATTTTCGATCCAAATATTTTAACAGTAGGAACTGGGATCGAAGAGCATAATAACTATGCTGTTGATTTTATTAAGGCAACTAAATGGATTAAGGAAAACTTGCCCGGGGCTTTGGTTTCAGGAGGAGTTAGTAATATTTCATTCTCTTATAGAGGAAACAATAAAGTTCGGGAAGCGATGCATTCCGCTTTTTTATATCATGCGATCCAGGCCGGGATGGATATGGGAATCGTAAATGCCGGAATGATCGAGATCTATGATAATATCGATCCCGAATTACGAGAGCTGGTAGAAGATGTATTATTAAATCGAAGGGATGATTCAACAGAAAGGTTGATTGATTGGGCAGGAAAGAACTCGGTGAATGTTAAACGCGTCGAAAACGAAGAAGCATGGAGAGAAGAGGGAGTTGAAAAACGACTGGAACATGCCTTAGTGAATGGGATCGTAAAATTCATTGATGAAGATACTGAAGAAGCCTATCAAAAAACGCAGGATGCATTGGGAGTGATTGAAGGTCCATTGATGGATGGAATGAACCGTGTGGGTGAATTATTTGGAGCAGGAAAAATGTTTCTGCCGCAAGTTGTAAAAAGTGCAAGGGTAATGAAGAAGGCCGTAGCATTATTACAACCATACATCGAAGCAGGTAAAAAAGGAGGAGCCAGTAGCGCAGGTAAAATTGTGATGGCAACGGTAAGAGGGGATGTTCATGATATCGGAAAAAATATTGTTGGCGTTGTATTGGGATGTAATAATTATGAGATCATTGATCTTGGAGTGATGGTCTCATCGGAGAAGATCATTCAGACAGCCATTGATGAAAAGGCCGATATTATTGGATTAAGCGGACTGATCACGCCTTCACTTGAAGAGATGATCCATGTGGCAAGTGAATTGGAACGCCACAAATTGACCATCCCCTTATTGATCGGAGGGGCTACTACCTCTCGGGTTCACACGGCAGTAAAAATTGAGGAAAGTTATCCGAGCGGGACGACCATTCATATCAATGATGCGAGTTTATCTGTGCCAGTAGTAGGGCATTTGATTAGTAGTCATAAGGGGACTTTTATTCAAGAAAAAAAGGAAGAATATAAGAAGGTCCGTTCAAATTATTTCTCTAAGAAGAATGAAAAAGAAATTGTAGACCTGGAACTTGCTAAAAGCCGGCCTTACTTGATCGATTGGAAAAACACACAGATTATTGCCCCTAAATTTTTAGGTGAGAAAGTAATAGATAAGATCTCCATAGAAACGCTTATTCCCTATATCGACTGGACACCTTTCTTTAGTGCATGGGAGATCAAAGGACGTTACCCCAAAGTTTTTGATCATCCTGAAATGGGAGCTCATGCAAAACAATTATTTGTGGATGCAAACGAGATGCTTGAGGAATTAAAAAAAGACGATGCCCTTTTTGGAAGAGCTGTGATCGGAATCTGGAAGGCGCAATCCAAGGGAGATGATGTACTTGTATTTGATGACAATGGAAAGGAGCGTGCACGTTTTGCCATGATGCGACAACAAATTCTCAAAAAAGAGGATGAGGTTTATATGAGTCTGGCTGATTTCATCGCACCTGAAGAAAGTGCTAAGGATGACTTTATCGGAGGATTTGTGGTGAGTATTCAAGGAAAGATGGAAGAGATGTTAAAGGCTTTTTCTCTGGATCATAATGATTATAAGATCATCATGTTAAAAGCCCTGGCTGATCGTTTGGCCGAGGCCCTGGCCGAATACATGCATAAGGACGTAAGAACTAATTTATGGGGCTATGCAAAAGATGAAGACCTATCAAATGTTGATCTGATCTCCGAAAACTATCAAGGAATTCGTCCGGCACCGGGTTATCCTGCCTGTCCTGATCATAGTGAGAAGCTCACCCTATTTGATCTATTAAATGCCGAAAAAGCCATTGATGTTTCACTCACCGAAACCCTAGCGATGTATCCGGCTGCCAGTGTAAGCGGCTGGTATTTTGCCCATCCTGAAGCCAAGTATTTTGGGATCAGTAAAATAGGAGAAGATCAATTAATAGATCTTAGCAAGCGGAAGAATATTGGGATCGAAAAGATCAAACCCGGACTATCTTATTTGATAAAAAGGAATTCCTAAATAAATATTATTCTACTATTCGGATGTAGTTGGATCTATAATAGTGGCGACTTCGCTTACTAAATTTGCAGGAAAACCTCCTTGTTTGGCATGTTCAAGAACCATTTCTTTATTCGGAGCGATATACACACAATAGATCTTATCTTCTGTAACATAACTTTGGATCCAATTAATTTGCGGGCCCATTTTTCCAAGCACTTTGCAAGAGGTTTGAGAGATCGCTTTTAATTGTTCTGCAGAGAATTTCCCCACTCCGGGAATTTCTCTTTCAATTACATATTTAGGCATAGGAAATGAGTTTAGTTTGTTTTATTATTCACTGAAAATCAACACCTTAAAGATAACATGTTTTAATTAAGAAAGAGAAAAATAAAATGATGTTCTTTTTAAGAATTTGCTTTTAGTTCCCAGTTCAAACTATATCAAATAAATAATTGATGAAATCCATGAAATTTGGCCCATCTTTTAAAGTTTAGCGAAGGATTTTTATCATTAGTTGCAATAATAAAGGTTAGTTAAAATTTATCTGATCTGTTGTTATTTTATTATAGCAGTGTTCCTCTTGTTATGTGCCGAAAATCAGTGCCTTAATGCTGTAACCAAAGTTCATTTCAAGAAGAATTTATTAAATGGATTAACTAAAACCGAAGCATATGAAAAAATTAATTTTACTTATTGGATTTTGTTGCGCTATGCTCGCAGCATCTATAGCTCAGATAAATACCTTACCACATATGGAAGGATTCGAAAATGAGTTTACAAATGGTCACAACGTCAACTTTCTACCGAATTGGTGGGGGAATGTTGTAGCTATTGACACGATCTATCAGGATGATAACAGACCTCATAATGGCAGTTTTAATTTAACAATGGTTCCAAAGGAAGAAGAATTCAAGGTCGTTGTGGAGGCGGACCTTGATCTTACAGGCAGGTCTGGAGTTGTTGTTGAATTATGGGCTGCTTCTGATGTTAATGGAAGTGGATCTAAAACTTCTCGTTTATTTATTACAGCTTCCTCAGATGGTGGTTTAACATGGTATCCTAAGGTTGAGCTGGGGGATCATTTTACCTTTCCTAATGCTGTAACCCCCTATGCCAAGTATAACTATGCATTCCATCCGGGAACGAATGATAAGTCTAATGTTAAAGTTAAAATAATTGGTAAAACAGGTATTCATCAAGGGGTTGCAGCAAAGTTGCTGATCGACGATATCACCTTTTATGAAAGTGAAGTAGATTCTTTTCCTCCAATAGCATTGGAACCTGTAATTATTGACCCTCAGAATATTCAACTTAATTTTTCTGAACCAGTGGGTATTTCTGCAGAAGATATTAGTCATTATGTTTTTAGCCCAACATTGACTATTAATTCTGCTACACGAACTACAGCACTCGATACGGTGTTACTATTTTTAGATAGCCCAATGATGGAAGGTCAGATGTATACTTTAACTGTAAGTGGAATTTTGGATGTAAATGGAAACGAAATGGACGAGGCTGTATTTGAATTATTATACAATACCGCAGAAAAAGGACTTGTTATTTCTGAGATTATGTATGATGAACCTCCGGTAGAGCAAAATGATTTTCTTGAGTTTATTGAGATCTATAATGCTACCTGTGAACCAATACAAATGGGAGGATTGCGAATTAAAGAGGCAATTATGACCAATTCCCTACCAAATTACGAATTGCAACCCGGTGAATATTATGTATTGGCAAGAAACAGCAGCCAATTTTATTCAGTATTTGGATTTTATCCAAATGTTCAATGGATGGCGGGTAATTTAGATAATGCCGGTGGGGAGTATATTCAATTTCTTCCAGCAGAACATCATTCTACCCTATTGTTGGATTCAGTTGTATATGAAATAACTGCTCCATGGCCGGTGGAAGGTGCAGGAACTGGTCCTTCGATTGAAATTTGTAATAAATTCTTAGATAATTCTATAGGAGAAAATTGGCAAGCGTCTACTACTCTTGCAGGAAATTATGTAGGCTATCCAATTTACGCGACACCCGGGGCAGGCTGTGATCCGAGTTTTGATCCGGTTTTAGAATTAGGCGACGGAGGGAATTATTGTGGCATTACTGAACTTACCTTAGATGCCGGAAATGAAGGATCACTTTATCTATGGTCAACCGGTGATACAACAAGAACAATAAATGTAACAGAGTCAGGAGAGTATTCTGTGGTTATAAATAATGGTTTTGGAGCCGCTTTCGACACTATAAGTGTAACATTCGTTCCTCAAATAACTGCAGAATGGGAAGTTCCTGAAATCGTACTTTGCTCAAATACGGATGCCGTTTTTACTGATTTAACTGAGGGTGCCGCAGAATGGGAATGGGACTTCGGAGATGATAGCTCATCCAATCTTCAAAATCCATCCCATAGTTATATGGATTCAGGAGACTTTAATGTTTCATTGATCGTTACTTCAGAATTTGGGTGTAAAGACACACTAAATACAAGCATACAGGTAAGTAGTATTAACGCTGCTATTTATCCAATTTCAGACCTAAATTGTGTTGGAGAAAGTATCGATTTTATTGATGAATCTGATGATGCAGTCCAATGGTTATGGGATTTTGGTAATGGTGTCACCAGCACTCTTGCCAATCCTACAATGACCTATCTATCGCCTGATATTTATATCGTTACACTTCAGGTTAATAATATAAATGGATGTAGTGATATTACAAGTATTGAAGCTAATGTTGAGATCTGTTCCGGGATTGATGAATTAGATGGTTTTGCATCTATAAAACTCATTCCTAATCCCGCTAAAGAAAACTTTAAAATTAGCGTTGAACTTAATTCGATAGCAGATATTTATATCGAAATAATAGATATAAACGGTAAAATTGTTTTCAATGAGACGCTTCCTAAGCAATCAGAATATATAAAACAATTTGCTACCGACCGCTTTGGAAAAGGGATCTATTTAATAAAAGTTTCTTCAGGAGCAAATGTAGCCTGGAAAAAGCTGATCATAAACTAATAACTGATAATTAGCCAAAAGAAGCGACGGCAGAAAAAGTATCTGCCGTCGTTTTGTTTTAACTTTTTTATTCAGCTAATTCGAATGGGTAGATCACTTTCCAATCTTCTTTCATATTTGCAAGCGCCCAATTTTTTCGCTTAGCTTCATCGAGCCCTTTGTCCAAACGACCGATGGAAGAAGATCGATCGTAAGCCCATTCACGAATAGAATCAGTATGATGAATATAAAGCATCATCCTTTTTCCTTCCACCGCAGCGGTCCATTTAAGCATGGCAAGGTCACCGTCCGAATTTCCTACCGTAAATACAGGCCTTCTTCCAATAAATCGATTGATAGCGATCGCTTTTTCATCCTTATCATCAATAAAATCCAATTCTGCCAATCTTAATATCTCAGGAATGCTATCTCTGTAAACCAATGCAGTTTTTATAGTGCTTCCCACCACCTGATCTTTGGGTATACCATATACTTCTTCTACCCATGGTCGCATAAATTCAATACCTCCACCGGAAACAATAAAACACTTAAAATCATTTTTCTTTAAATAGTCCAGAAGCTCCAACATGGGTTGGTAAACCAGCTCTGTGTAAGGACGATTAAAAC
>JAHECK010000012.1 GCA_024641785.1 Flavobacteriales bacterium
TCTTTTCGGAAAACAGGGAAATTATTATTATTCACTTGCAAGAGGTGAAGATCATAGAAAAGTCAATTCTGAATCGAAGCGAAAATCAGTAGGAGCAGAGCAAACCTATATCGAAGATGTATCGGGAGAAACGATGCTATTTAATCTCCTCTCTAAAATTGCATTTGAAGTCTCTGAAAGATTAAAAAAAGGAAGGCATAAGGGAAAGACTGTGAGCATAAAATTCAAATATTTTGATTTCGAGCAGCATACTCGATCCAGAACGATTGATGATTATATCGATGATGAAAATGAGATCTTAAAAATAAGTACTGAATTATTGATGAGTGATTTTCCGAGCAAAGCCATCCGTTTATTAGGGATTACAGTAAGTAATCTTGGAGAAGCAGAAATTAATGTGGTAGATCAGTTGACGATTGGGTTTTAGCCTTTTGATACAATATTGATGCTTCTCCTATGTCGAAGATCAACATCACTCGGGGACCGATTGTAAATATTAAATAATTCCCGAACTCCTGTGCTTCTTAACTTTACTTCCCATAGCGAAAGCAAGTAGTAACATGATCATTAACCAAACCTGCTGCCTGCATAAAAGCATAGCAGATCGTAGATCCCACGAATTTAAATCCTCTTTTTTTTAGGTCTTTACTCATCGCATCTGATTCTGGCGATGTTGCCGGAACGTCACTATGGCTTTTCCAATGATTTACCATTACTTTTCCATCCACAAAGCTCCAAAGGTATTCCGAAAAACTACCTTCCTTTTCTTGTATTTCTAAATAGGCCTTTGCATTTGTGATCGCAGCATTAATTTTTAAGCGATTTCTGATAATGCCGCTATCCAGCATTAATAAAAGCACTTTGGTTTCATCATAATTCGCAATTTTATGTGCATCAAACTGATCAAAAGCATTTCTGAAATTTTCTCTCTTCTTTAAAATAGTGATCCAGCTTAGTCCTGCTTGAAAACTATCGAGAATTAAAAATTCAAAAAGGAGTTGATCGTCATGGATGGGTCTTCCCCACTCATTATCATGATAATCGGCGTAAATCGTTTCCTTATTTGCCCAGATACATCGTACTTTATCCTCCATTTTATTGCTCCTTGATCGATGTTATTTTGTAGCCGGCTTCAAGGATCTTTTTTTCCAATAAAGCATCTTCAACATATTCATTTAACTCTATTTCAGCTTTTCCATCAATGAGATCTACATCCACATCAGCCACTCCTTCCATTGCTTTAAGGGTATTTTCGACTTTCATTTTGCAATGACCACAAGTCATTCCTTCTATTTGGAGTATTTTTTTCATATTCAAAATTTAATTTATCAATTAAAAAAACGTAATCGTAATGCATTCAATACTACCGATACAGAACTAAATGACATAGCAGCTGCAGCGATCATAGGATTAAGTAAAGGACCTCCAAATAAATAAAGAACGCCGGCGGCGATGGGGATCCCAATTATATTATAAATAAATGCCCAGACTAAGTTCTGTTTTATCGTTTTTAAAGTAGCATAAGAAAGCCGGATCGCTTTTCCCACATCCATTAAGCTGGAACGTATTAAAATAAAATCAGCACTTTCAATGGCGATATCGGAACCACTACCAATAGCGATTCCTGTATCAGCTCGAGCTAAGGCAGGAGCATCATTAATCCCGTCACCCACGAAAATAACCCGATGTCCGGCTGCTTGCAATCTGCTTATTTCTTTTTCTTTTTCTCCCGGTAACACATTTGCAATTACATGATCGATCTTTAGGTCCTTTGCAATGAATTGAGCGCTAGATTCATTATCTCCGGTAAGCATACTAATGATAAGTCCGCTTTTTTTCAATTCTTCAATAGCAGCCTTACTATCTTCTTTAATTTCATCTTTAATAAAAATAAAGCCTTCTATTATCTGGTCTTTAATAAAACAAATGCCACTGCCACCTTCACCTAAAGTGCGTTGATATTCGTCATTTAGATCCTCAGGAATGGATAGTCCTTCCATCATATATTGATTTCCGATCTTAATATCATGTCCATTTATAGTAGCATTAATTCCTTTTCCCGGGAAATTTTTAAAATTCTCAACATTTAATAATGTAAGGCCTCTGTTTTCTGCTTCTTTCACAATAGCCTTCGCAGCAGGATGATCCGAATTGATTTCGGCGCTTGCTGCAAACTGAAGTAATAGATTTTGATCTGATCCTATAATTCGATCGACAACCGGACTTCCTTTTGTGATCGTTCCCGTTTTATCAAATACGATATGATCTGCCTTATGAACATTTTCTAGAGCTTCACCTCCACGAATTAAAATCCCCATTTGTGCTGCCTTTCCGGTACCAACCATCACAGCTGTTGGTGTAGCCAGTCCCAATGCACAAGGACAGGCTATAACGAGCACTGAAATCATTATAGATAAAACGAACTCAGCATCTTTTCCTGATAAATACCAAATAAGTCCTGATAATATTGAAATCAGAATAACGATCGGAACAAAATAAAGCGAAATTTTATCAGCTAAATGAGCAATAGGTGCTTTATCTCCCTGAGCATCTTCAACTAATTTTATAATTTGAGAAAGGAGGGTGTCCTGACCTACTTTTTCGGCGATCATTTGTATCGAGCCATCTAAGTTGATACTTCCTCCAATGATGGAATCCCCTTTATGCTTGTCTTTGGGTAAGGGTTCTCCACTGATCATCGATTCGTCGATCGAGGTCGATCCTTTGCTTATTTTGCCATCTACAGGTACTTTTTCTCCAGGTTTAATAACGATCAGATCACCTAAAACAATTTTATTAAGTGCTATTTCCTGTAATTTCCCTTCTCTAAATACGATCGCTGAATCGGGTTTTAACTGAAGTAATTTCTCCAAAGCTTTTGAAGTTCTTCGTTTGGCTTTAAATTCAAGGTATTTTCCCAGAAGGATCAAACTAATAATAACAGCTGCTGATTCGAAGTATAAATGATGAACTAAATGGATATCGCCGTAAGCTATCATAATCGTAGAATACAGTCCATATAGAAAAGCAGCTCCACTTCCTAATGCAACTAGGGAATCCATATTTGGATGTAGTAGATAGAGTGTCTTCGTCCCAGAAATAAAAAATCTCCGCCCTGCATAAATAACCGGAATACACAATCCGAGTTGAAGTAAGGCATGATTTAGTGGAGCAGTATCTGATGAAATGCTATCCGGAAGGGTTAATCCCATCATACTTCCCATTGAAATGATCAATAGTGGAAGCGTAAAGAAAAAACTTAAAATAAGGTCCTGAACTAAAATTTTAAATTCTTTTTCTTTCTGCTTGCTCTTTATAATATGAAAATCTTCTGCCTTTTCTTGATCAGAATAATGAATCACTTTATAGCCTACTTTTTTTACCTTTTCTTCTATATCAGAAACGCTATACTTAGAAGTATCGAGTATTTCGAAGGTGAGTTTCTCTGTAGCTAAATTTACAGAAGCATGAATTCCATCAAGTTCATTTACTGCTTTTTCAACACTTGATGAACAAGCAGCACATGTCATCCCTCCAATACTCAACTCTTGCTTTGTAGCCATTTTATTATTCCTCTATCTCAGGTTTACCGGCAGGTGTATAAAAAAGATCACTGTCTTTTTCTTGATTTTTAGCATCTATATTCGGAATGTATTCCCAATTCTTTTTTTCAAATTTTAGCGCATCATAACTTCCATCAGGACCATAAAAACGATATTGACCTTGGACTAAATTACTGCTGGGTGCCAGATGATCAAAAACAAATTGTTCTTTTTTCTCATCGAATGCAAGATGCATAGTCGCTTTCGCATTGTAAGAAAAGACAAATCTTCGTTGCATTTTTTTATCGTTTTTTAAGACAGGATAGCCAAATTTAACGTTGTCACCATTCAAGTGGATCACTTCTATTACTTTTTGAGTTAATCCATTGTCGATACCTCTCCAACCGGGCAGCACATAATAATTTTGCTTTCCTTTTTTAATAGAGATAATCTGATAATATACCGCACCGGGCCATTGATTCGGATTAAAAGATTTGTTTTCCGCTTTTATCAATTCCCCTTTCTGATTTAGAAGAGGAATTACTTTTTGAATATGACCTCGGGTATTTTTTGGATTGAGTTGAATGATCCCAAAAAAATCATTTATCCCTTCATTATTCTGTAGATTCCAAGTAAATACTCGCAATGCTTTGTCTGATGATAGCATTTTCGAAATAGTAAGTAGTTTATCAAAGGGATAGTCAAAGGATTCATCTAATAGAAGCGCATTTTCAAGTACTTCGTAAAATTGAGTGTTAAAACCTTCTCTCGTTTGATTATCTTCTGCTAGAAGGAGATCGTTATATAAAGCGACTAGCTCATCCTCAATTTTGATCAGTTCTTCTGTCTGAGCAAAACTATTTAGCGAGTAAGAAATGAAAATCACAAAAAATAGAAGGTAAGGTCTTAGTTTCATTTAATAGATCTTTAGTATTCAATAAAACGAATGCAAGAAGTAAATATTACGCAGAATGCTTTAGATCCTAGCCGGTGACTTCAATTGCATTTTTATACAAATTATAAATTATCCCATCTGCTAGTCCTAATTTAGGAACGATGATTGAGGAGATTCCTACATGTTCAAGAACATTCAGATAAATTTGAGCAGCATGAACAATAACATCTGCGCGATCACTTCTTAGATCCCATTTTTGCATTCTTTCCTGAATGGTCATATCCATCATTTCTTCAGCTAAATTCCGCATCAATTCCACGTTAAGGACCATCTCATTGTTCTGACAGCAAAGTTTTATGAGTTTATTGATATTTCCTCCGGTTCCGATAGCAAACTCGGGTTTGTACTTTTCAGAAACTTTATCCGTCCATGAAAGCATGGCATCCCATTCGCCTTCAGGAATTTTTCCTGATAATAACCTGACCGTTCCTACATTAAAAGAATGATTAATTTCAGATTTACCATTGATCAATAATGAGATCTCCGTACTACCACCTCCTACATCGATGTATAAATAAGGTTTGTTAGGATCCAATGTCAATAAATGAAATGTAGAAAGAATAGTTTCCCCTTCTTTATCTCCATCTATTATTTCGATATCGATGCCGGTTCTTTCGAAGGTCTTTTTTACAATTTCATTCCCATTTATAGCATTTCGCATAGCAGAAGTTGCATAGGCTTTATAACCTTCTACCTGATGAATATTCATGATTATTCGGAATGCTTCAATTCCATTTATAAAATCGATCTCTTTTTCAGGGCTTATATATCCACTATCAAAAACGTCACTTCCTAAGCGCACAGGCAAGCGAACCAGACTTAATTTACCGACGTGTACTTTATTATTCATTTCGAGAACCTCACCTATAAGGAGCCTCATCGCATTCGAACCTATATCAATACCTGCAAATTTCAACTTGTGTAATTTTCCTTAAAAATAGAAATTGTTGATAAACAAACCGCATGCTTTTACCGGAAAACTAGGATGAAAATTTAATTTTGATGAATATCATGGAAGTGAACGATTTAAGCCCCTTAGCAGAAAGAATGCGTCCTACGCAATTAGTAGATTATTTAGGACAAGAACATCTTACCGGCAAAGGTTCAATATTACACAATGCAATTATTCAGGAGCGAATTCCTTCTTTAATTTTATGGGGTCCTCCCGGAGTAGGTAAAACTACTTTAGCTCAGATCGTTTCGAAACAATTGAATATTCCTTTTTATACCTTAAGTGCAATAAACTCTGGAGTAAAAGACATAAGGGGAGTATTCGACAGTGTAAAAAAACAAGGTCTCTTTGGAGGTCATCGTGCCATTTTATTTATTGATGAGATTCATCGTTTTAGTAAATCGCAACAAGATTCATTGCTTGGCGCAGTTGAAAAAGGACTGGTTACATTAATAGGAGCCACCACTGAAAACCCTTCTTTTGAAGTTATTCCGGCATTATTGAGTCGTTGCCAGGTATACACACTCAAGCCTCTTGAAAAAGAACATCTCGACCTTTTATTAAAGAATGCGATAGAAAATGATGTGTTGTTGAAAAAGAAGAAAATAAAAATTAAGGAGTATGATGCACTTTATCGTTATTCTGGAGGGGATGCAAGGAGATTGCTTAATGTACTCGAATTAGTAGTTAATTCATCTCAAGGCAATAAGGTAGAAATAGATAATAAAGCGGTGAGCAAGGTAGTGCATGAAAATCCTGCTTTATATGATAAGACAGGTGAGATGCATTATGATGTAATTTCGGCCTTTATAAAATCAATACGTGGAAGTGATCCCAATGCCGCTGTTTATTATCTGGCGCGAATGATAGAAGGAGGGGAGGATGCGAAATTTATCGCTCGACGCTTAGTGGTTTTAGCTGCTGAGGATATAGGAAATGCGAATCCCAATGCCTTGATCCTGGCTCAAAGTACTTTTGAAGCGATTAATTTAGTTGGATGGCCGGAAGGGAGAATTATTTTATCTCAGACAGTCATCTATTTAGCAGCTTCGGCAAAAAGTAATGCAGCTTATATGGCAATTGAAAAAGCAATCGAAGAAGTCAGAAATTCAGGCGATCTTAGCATTCCTCTTCATCTTAGAAATGCACCAACAAAATTGATGAAGGATCTCAATTACGGAAAGGAGTATCAATATCCTCATAGTTATGAGGGGAATTTTTACGATCAGGAATACATGCCTAAGGAAATAAAAGGAAAATCATTTTTTGAACCCGGTGATAATAACAGGGAAAATGAAATGAGAAAATACCTTCGTTCTAAGTGGAAGAATAAATATGGCTATTAACTAGTTTAACACTAAATAAAACGCTCTTTTGTACTTGGGATTACAATAATAACCAAGTATAAATTTCGATGAACTTGAATTTGTAATATTTTTGTTCATTATTATTAACTGCATTTTTTATGATCAGAAAATACACATGGTTGTCAAGTAAAATAACCTTTGTTTTCCTTTTCTTTTCTTTACTATCTACGGCTCAGATATACAATCCTGTTGAATGGGGAACTAGAGTCGATTATAAAGGAGAAGAAGCTACTCTATTTATTAATGCCAGTATCGAAAAGAAATGGCATTTATATGCAACCCATCTTCCATCTGATGATGGGCCTGTAGCTACCGAAGTTAAGTTTATTCCTAATGATAATTACGAATTTGTAGGTGATATAAAAGAAAGTAAATTTGAAACAATGTTTGATCCCATCTTCCAGATGGATGTCAGTTTTCATGCATTAAAAGCTTCTTTTTCTCAAAAAATAAAAATAAAAAGCGATAAGGATTTTAACGTAAAAGCGACCGTTTACTTTATGGTGTGCGATGATGAGAAATGTTTACCACCTGAAGAGATCGAATTTACCTTTAATGTAAAAATCCCTAAAAAAGTGGAGACTGCTCCTGCACCTGCACCCGAAAAGGTTGAAAATTTAATATCATTTGATGAAAAACCTCAATTCGAAAATAAAATTTATGATCCGGTTAGCTGGAGTTTTAGGTCTGAGAAGCATGATGAAACTACTTATAGTTTAATATTAAAAGCTGAGATCGAAGAGAATTGGCATATGTATTCTCAATACCTGCCAAGTGATGAAGGACCTATTGCTACGAATTTTATTTTCGACAGTATTGCAGGAGTTCGTTATGAGGGGAAGGTCATCGAAGAAGAATATCAAACAGAATATGATCCTAATTTTGATATGGATCTTAATTTTTTCTCAAATGATGTCGAGTTCAGGCAAATCATTAAAGTGAAAGGAGATTCTAAGTTGATAAGCGGGATGCTAGTATACATGAGCTGTGATGATCAGCGTTGTTTACCACCTGCTGAAGTAGAGTTTACAATTGACCTGTCTCAGGCGGTTCAAGCCGAAATGCCAGTTATTAAAGAGCTTGTTAAAGAAGATGTAAAACCAGTTATTGAAGATCAAAGTGAAACAAGTGATAGTACCTCACTTTGGGGCTTATTCTTTATTGGATTTGCTCTGGGATTTGCAGCGCTATTAACACCTTGCGTATTTCCAATGATTCCAATGACAGTGAGTTTCTTTACGAAGCAAAGTAAATCAAAGGCTGCCGGAATCAAGAACGCCATTATCTACGGTATATTTATTATTATTATCTATACAGGTCTGGGATTATTATTAAGTGCCGTTTTTGGACCGGATGTTATGAATTTGATCTCGACAGATCCTTACTTTAATATTTTCTTATTTGTTCTCTTAGTTATTTTTGGAATCTCCTTTCTTGGAGCTTTTGAAATTCAGTTACCATCGAGCTGGGCAAATAAAGCAGATCAAGCTTCAGACAAAGGTGGATTGATCGGTATCTTTTTTATGGCAGCAACCCTCGCCATCGTCTCTTTTTCCTGTACCGGTCCCATCGTAGGTTCTGCATTAGCAGGAGCAGCGAAAGGTGGCTTTATGGGTCCTGCAACCATTATGTTTGGATTTTCGCTTGCATTAGCACTTCCTTTTGGATTGTTTGCTGCTTTCCCTGGATGGTTGAATTCTTTACCTAAATCAGGTGGGTGGCTAAATTCAGTGAAAGTTGTTTTAGGTTTATTAGAGATTGGTTTCGCTTTTAAATTTTTATCAAATGCAGACCTTGTATGGCAATTAGGATTATTGAAACGAGAAATGTTTATCGCTATTTGGATCGCCATTTCTGCAAGTATAACCTTATACTTATTTAATTTTATTCGTTTTCCACACGATTCGGCAACAGATAAAATTGGCGTTTCTCGATTTTTAATAGGATTGTTATTCTTTGTTTTGACTATTTATATGGTACCTGGGATGACCGGTTCTTCGCTAAAATTAATAAGTGGATTTCCTCCTCCAATGTTCTATTCTGAAGCAGCCGAAACCTTCGGAGGTGATGAGGCAAATAGCGGTCATTTAGTCGAAGCACAATACACCGATTATTATGAGGCACTCGAAGCATCTAAAAGAGAGAATAAGCCTTTGCTGGTTGACTTTACAGGATGGGCCTGTGTGAATTGCCGAAAAATGGAAGAATCAGTTTGGACACAACCTGAGATCTCCAAAATATTAAGTAATGATGTGATCCTTGTTTCTTTATATGTTGATGAAAGAAAAGCACTGCCTGAAGAAGAACAAACAGTAAAATCATATGGAGGAAAAGACTTTAAAATAAAAACAGTAGGTAATAAATGGACGTATATGGAGGTGGAACGCTATGGAACCAATGCACAACCCTTTTATGTAATGCTAGATGCAAACGAAGAAGTCCTAAGCGGATCTGCAGCTTACGATAGTGATCCTCAAGTGTTTTTAGATTTCCTAAATAATGGGATAAAAAATTATAAGAAGTAAAATAGATTTAGTTTTTGTTAAAGCTAGATACATAAATGCTTGATAAAGTTATTGAAAGGTAAGATTAAGTGTCATTTAGACCATTATCATCTTTTAAGCTTTAAATTCTAAAATCTAGTTACTTACTGCTAAACGCTAGTTATTAATTAATTACTAACTACTATTTACAATATGATTTTTGAAAGTGATCGATTTTATTTTAGAGATTTTCAAATAAAAGATGCGGAGGCTCTTTTTAATCTGAATGCTGATTCTGATGTAATAAAGTATACAGGTGATCCTCCTTTCGAAAGCATTGATAAGGCGCGAAAATTTATTCAGGAATATGATCACTACAAAAATTTTGGTTTTGGACGTTGGGCGGTGATAAGAAAGCAGGATGATTCTTTTATCGGATGGTGTGGACTTAAGCACAATGAAGAAGATGAGATCGATCTTGGTTTTCGGTTTTTTAAAAGCGAGTGGGGTAAAGGTTACGCAACGGAATCAGCAAAGGCTTGTGTTCTCTATGCTAAAGAGGTACTGAAAATGGACCAGATCATCGCCAGAGCAGCCATAAAAAATGGAGCATCGATAAGAGTATTGGAAAAACTTGGATTTGAATTTCAGGAAAAAAGAGCATGTCATGGAATTGAAGATGCTTACCGCTATATTTTAAAGATCTAATGGAAATTCTCTTGATCATGGGATAAGCAAATTCAACTTCGTGCTTTTTCACATTCAAAATCCTATGTTAATCCCAAAAAAGCAGTTTAAGATTAATCATAAATGAATATTTATTGTCTCATTAATTTATAGGGAATAAACCATCTATTTCCTCTATTTTTACCATCCATTTTACAAATAATATATTGAAGTAAATAAGAGCATGTCTGCATCTACAGTAAATATTAGAAATAAGAAAGCCAGCTTTGAATATGCCTTTCTTGAGCGCTTTACTGCAGGCTTACAGCTTACGGGAACTGAAATTAAATCGGTTAGAAGTTCGAAAGTGAGCATTTCAGAAGCTTACTGTCATATCTCGAATCATGAACTTTTTATAAAAGGAATGCATATCGCGGAATATGATCCGGCATCCTATAATAATCACGATCCACTTAGAGAACGAAAACTTCTTCTTAATAAAGCTGAGCTTAATAAAATCGAAAAGAAACTTAAGAATAAAGGATTAACCGTTATCCCGCTTCGAGTATTTATTAATGAAAAAGGATATGCTAAGATAGAGATTGCATTAGCACAGGGTAAGAAAACGCATGATAAGCGTGATAGCTTAAAAGAAAAGGATCTTCAAAGAGATATGGATAGGCATTTATAAGGTTCAAACTCAAAATTCAAATCTCAAAATCCTAAATAAATTCAAATGTAAGAGTGTACCAATGTTAAAAATGATATTACTGAACTTTCCTTAATAGAGTTGATCAGTTTTGAATTTTGTGCTTGCTTTGGATTTAGAATTTTATGCTTTACTCTCCCAATCAAATTAGATACTTAATCTTTACTCTTGCTTTATAAACTCAAAGGGTATTCCTAATACCTTTGTTAATAACTCTCCTAATTCATAAATTGAGTCATCGTCCGGATCAAAATACCATTTTACTTTAAGATCCGGAATCTTCAGTAAGGCATCTTTTATTTCAACGAACATTTCAAAAAATATTTTCCGACTTACCGAGTCAAGGTAGAAAATAGCAAATTCCAATATTAATTTCTCTCTCCCATCGATAAATTTCTTAACCTTTGAATCGAGTATTTTATCTTCTTCCCAATATGATTTAATAATAAAAATCCCCTCAAATCGAATGCGATTCTGCAAATCATTGAATTCAATTTTTGGTTTCGATTTTAACATTTTTAGGATTCACTTACAATCATTTTAAAGGGAACATCAATACTTTCTGCAAATAATTTCCCTGCCTCTTCCATACTTTCATCATCTTCTTCAAAGGTCCATTCTATTTGAATGTCCTTTCCATTTTTGAATTGCCTTTCAATTTCTTTGAATAATTCATAGATCATTTTAGAAGAAAGAGAATTGAAATAATAAACGCTAAAATGAAATACAACAGGTACTTTGGTTGCTTCAAAATATTGTTTTATCTTTTTAATAAGAGGATCAAAAAACACTACAGTATCTTCAGGCATTGCAATACCTGAAAATTCAAAGTATCCTTTTTCAGGATCTAAAATCACTTTTGGTGTTTTTTTACTAGCTGGCAGATGATATATTTCCACGTCGTTTATTTTTAAAGCAAATTAAAAAATAATATGATAAGCTCTATAAAGGTAAGAAACTACTCGTTTAAATGCAGGTAATTCTTCCTTATTTCTTCTGTTATCGGTATTGGGTCTCCAACTTCATCGATCCTTACAAACACTATTTTGGTTGATGTTACTAGGGTTTCCTCACCCGAATAAACATTGTGTTTTCTTGCTTCCATATATAAAGTGATCGAAGAAGTTCCCATTTTCACGACTTTCCCATAAATACTTATCGAAAAGCCCATTTTTACAGGTCGTTTGAAGTTGACTTCTTCCATTTTTACGGTCACCATATTGGTTGTTCGGCAAATTTTAGTTGCCATTAACCCGGCTGCTTCGTCAATCCAAGAAAGCATATTTCCGCCAAATAGATTTCCATGAACACCCAGATCTCTTGTCATGGCAATTTTTTGAGTGATCAAAAGCATATCTTTATTTGTCATTAATTTCAATTTATAAAAGACCTATTTCTTTAAGTCTCTGAATTAAAAAATTTCCGGCAGTGATGTCTTCATATCTTTTAGGATGTGATTCATCAATACAATTATCAAGGCAATTTAACGGCATAGCTGATTGAGGGTGCAAAAAGAAGGGTACAGAATACCGGGGAGTTCCCCATTTTTCTTTAGGAGGATTAATCACTCGATGTGTCGTTGACTTTAATCTGTCATTAGTTAATCGCTGAAGCATATCTCCAACATTTACTACAATTTGATCTTCGCTTGCCTTGGCATCGATCCAATTACCTGTTTTATCCTGTACCTGCAATCCGTCAGCCGAAGCACCTACAAGCAAAGTAATAAGATTAATATCCTCATGTGCTCCTGCACGAACGGCTCCTTCAGGTGCTTTTGTAATTGGAGGGTAGTAAATAGGCCTTAAAATAGAATTTCCACGATCTACCCATGGATCAAAATAAAATTCATCTAATGATAAATATAAAGCAAGGGATTGTAAGATCAATTTACCTGTATTCTCAAATACGGTATAGGATTCCAGACCGTATTTATTAAATAGGGGTAATTCTTCGACTAATACATTATCAGGATATTCTTTTCGTAAAGGATCATTTTCGTTTAATATTTGTCCAAAATGCCAAAATTCTTTAAGATCCCCTTTATTTGAATCTTTTGCATGCTCCTTTCCGAATGAAGTATAGCCTCGTTGACCTCCATATACATTCGAATATTTATCTTTTATTGAGATGTCAAGATTAAAAAAGTTTTTGATCTCGTCATAAAGATGCTTGATGAGCTTAGGATCGATACCATGGTTTTCGATTGCTACAAAACCAATATCACTATAGGCTGATCCAATTTCCTCAACAAATTTCATTTTTATTTTGGGATCTTTAGATCGAAACAGGTCTAAATCTACCGAAGGTATTGCGCTTCTTTTCATGCTTAGATTTTTTGGCTAAATTACTACTTTAGATCTACTCATATCAAGTTTCAAGGCTTTTACTTTAGCTAAGTTATTAGGCTTGGGAAGACTAAATAATACTTTAACTTTGTTGCCTTTGAAAATCTATGAAGACCTACCTTCGATTATTATCATTCGCCAAACCCTTAGGAAGTACGACTCTTCAGTACTTTATTTATTCATTATTGTCAATCGTTTTTGGTCTTGTTAATTTCACTTTAGTTATTCCATTACTTGGTGTATTGTTCGGATCAGAAAACAAAACGATCCTTTCTGATCCACCTGATTTTTATTTTAGTCTGAATTATTTTTTAGATCTATTTTCATTTTATTTCAATCAAATTATTCAGGAAAAGGGGACGATAGGTGCTTTAACCTTTATTGTTATCCTATTAGTTGTTTCTGCATTCTTAAAAAACGCATTTCGTTATCTTGCTCTTCGAATAGAAGCGCAAACTAGAGCCCGAGTGGTTAAAAATATCCGCGAAACCGTTTATTATAAGATTATCCAATTAAATACCCTGTTTTTTAGTCAACAGCGAAGAGGCGATCTGGTTTCGCGTTTAACCAATGATGTACAAGAAGTTGAGTATTCTGTAGTAAATACGCTTGCGGTTATTTTCAGAGAACCAGCTACCATCATCGCCTATTTTGTGACTTTATTTATGATCTCGACAAAGTTGACACTTTTCACATTGATTTTGTTGCCATTATCAGGTATCATTATAGGAACCGTAACAAGCGCACTTAGAAAACAAGCTAAAATTGGACAAGAGACCTTATCGGGACTAATGTCATTTGTTGATGAAACGATCTTAGGAATTAAAGTGATCAAAGCTTTTAATTCAGAAGGATTTATGCGTAAAAGCTTCGATGTTATCAACAAAAAATACGCTCGCTTAATTACCTCTATGGCATATAAAAAAGATGCGGCTTCTCCATTAAGTGAATTTATGGGGATTTCGGTCGCAGCCGGGCTTTTATTTTATGGAGGGACTTTAGTGTTAAATAATGATGCGGGTCTTGATGGTCCAAAGTTTATTGGCTTTATTCTTATTTTCTCTCAGATTCTTTCTCCTGCAAAATCGCTTTCTTCTGCCTTTTCAAATGTTCAAAGAGGTTTAGCTTCAGGAAGAAGAATTCTTGAAATAATTGACACAGATAGTAAAGTTTTAGACAAGGAAGATGCGATTGCACTTAACGCCTTTGAACATAGTATTCGCTTCGAAAATGTGAATTATAGCTATGATGGGATCACTAAAGTGTTAGATAGTATAAATATTGAAATCCCTAAGGGAAAAACGGTTGCGATCGTTGGTCCGTCCGGAAGCGGGAAGTCTACCCTTTTTGATATGATACCTAGATTTATAGATCCTGTGTCAGGAAAAGTGACTATCGATGGTTATGATCTAAAAGACGTAAGAAAACATGATCTTAGAGAGTTTATCGGAATTGTAACTCAACAATCGATACTTTTTAATGATAGCATATATAATAATATCGCATTCGGACTCGAAAATGCAAGTGATGAGGATGTTATTAAAGCTGCAAAAGTGGCAAATGCCCACGATTTCATTATTGATTTCCCAAATGGTTATGATACTATGATGGGAGATATGGGTAATAATTTATCGGGAGGTCAACGCCAGCGAATCAGTATTGCACGTGCTATTTTAAGGAATTCTCCAATTCTCATTCTTGATGAAGCTACTTCTTCATTAGATACTGAATCGGAACGCTTAGTAAGAGATGCATTAGAAAAACTACTGAAAGACCGTACTTCAATTATCATAGCCCATAGACTATCAACCATTCAACATGCTGATATTATAATTGTTATCGAGAATGGTAAGATTCTTGAACAGGGTTCTCACGAAGATCTAATGAATACTGAAGGCGGTTTATACCAGCGTCTTCAGGGCATGCAACAAGAATAAGGTCATCAATTTTTATAATCAATTTTATTCTTATTTAAAGGAGGATATTTTTTTGAAATTTGATTTTCAGGCAGATCTATAGGCATAGTGTGTTTCCATCGTTTATGAGACCAAAGATATTGCTCTGGTTTTTCTATAATCTTACTCTCCAATCGCTTCATAAACATTTCTGTTATCCATCCATCTTCACATTCCAGAGGCTTTTCAGTTAACAATTCGACTTTTGCTTTATAATATCCCCGTTTTACCGGTTGAACGTCGATAGTGTAAACGGCCAGATCAAATTTTTTGGCAAGATTCTCAGGCCCCCGATACACCGGAGTCCCTCTTCCCAAAAATTCCATCCAATATCCTTTTGCAGGAATCGGAGATTGATCAGGGATCAATCCTAAGGCAAATGCATCTTTTTTGCTATGATCATTCATGAAATCGTAAGTATTTTGCATTGGGATCATCGTTGCACCAAAACGCGATCTGGATCTTACAATTAAATCTCCAAGAACTTCATTTTTCATAGGTTGATAAATACCGTTCAATGGATGTTTTGCTGCTGCACTATATCCTACAAAAGCCCATTCAAAGTCGCTATAGTGATAAGTGATAACTATCGCTGATTTCCCCGAATCTATTAAAGAATCGATCGCTTCATAACCTTCATAGACCATTCTTTTCCTAAGTTGATCAGGACTAATACTAACTTGCTTTATCCCTTCGAAAATAAAATCCATAAAAAAGGAATAGAATTTTCTTCGGATCAGAATCCTTTCCTTTTTACTTTTTTCCGGAAAGGCAGATTCAAGGTTTTTATCGATCACTTTTTTACGATAAGGGAAAATTCTAAGCAATACTTTAGAAAAAAAATAAGATTTGACATAAAAGATCCAAAATGGGATTCTGGATAAAAGCTTAATAAGAAAACGCAAGGCTTTTGACATAAGTTCAAAAGTATAATTTAAAGAATAATTTCATTGGATTAATATCAATTATTAACGAACTGTGAATAATTAATTTAGAATTTAGTTTTTAAAATATGTATATTGGGTTACCTCAATAAATTAAAATCACTTTTTGACTATGACAAAAAGCGAAGTAGTAAATGCAATCCGAGTCGTAATGTCGGATGTTATTAACGAATGTTATCGTCGCACTCATACTGTACCCGAAAAGGATAGAGTTCGAATTTTTGAAATTTCTGAAAAAGCAGAACATTTAATGGAAGAGTTGACAAGTGAAGCGTTTGAGGTAAAACAAATTGAAGGCTATTCAAATGATCATCCTAAGATCATAGAGATTAAACGAAGACTTGATAAAAAAAGCATGGACTATTTAAACCAATTATATAGTCTGGCTCATCATTAATCGTTTTTTTTTATTCATTTCTCTTATTAATCTTTTATTTTCGACATCTGTATTTTTTTTAGTGGAATCGATATCAGATGTATAACTTAATAAGCTATTCCAGAATATTTTTATTATGCCTATTGCTTGGAATGCCTATCCTGAGTTATGCACAGGAATCCATTGTCGTTTCAAATGATGATTTTCAGATAGAAGAAGGGATGGACTCCCTATTAATTTCTGTTCAGGAGATCATGAATACCGATACTACTGACGCTTTGTTAGCTAAAGAATCTGCTATTCTTCAATTATTAATGACTGAATACGAAGATTTTTACTCATTGACCAAAAATCTTTTCTTACTCGATTATAATCTAGATCGAAAAGGGGATAAAATATCAAAATCAATTCTAAGATTTTGGATGGGATATTATATGAAATCTCAAAATTTGACAGATAATGCTATAGAATTATGGGAGGGAATCGAAGTGAATCTTCCTGTATTTTTAAAGCCCGAATTATATCTGAATAAAGGGGAGGTACTTGCTTCAATTGGTGAATTCGACCAGGCAACTGAGTACTTTTTAATGGCAAAAACATTAAATAGTTCAAGTGATTTGATCAAATGGAGCGCAAATGTTCAAATTGCCAATGCATATCAATTTCAAAATCAATATTCATATGAGATCAATCATTGGTTAGTTACAATAGAATGGTTGTCCGATCTTAATAACAGTAGCTGGACTATTATTGCTTATAAGCGATTAGCTGATGCCTATCGAAATAATAAGGATTATACTAATTCGATCGTATATTTAAATAAAGCCAATGAATTACATCAATTTTATGACCCTGATTCTCCGGAATTATATCAGTACTATGTTGACATTGCTTTGATCTTTGAACTACAGGGTGATAATTCAAAATCTTTAGCCTATCTCAAAACGGCTAGTAAAGAGATGAGAAAGGCCAATAATTATTTTTCGGAAGCTGAGATCTCTTATCGTATTGCATTTATCTATTACGGGATCAATAAATTAGATCAAGCCTCGGAATATAATACCAAAGCAATACGAATATCTTCCGAAAATAATTTTGAAAGGCTTTTATCTAAAGCGTATTATTTAAATTATGAGATCGAACAGAAAAATCGCGAATTTGAGAAAGCATTAAGCAGCTATTCCAACTTTTCTGAAATTAATCAACGATTTATTGAAGAAGAAAAAGAGAATCTTAGAGGGATCTATCAAAAACAGTATCAAATTGAGAGGGCAGAAAAGCAATATAAATTGATCATCGCATCAGAAGAATTAAAAGATTTTGAAATTGAGCAATTTAGATTGGAGAAAGAAAAATCTGAAGCGGATATAAACTTATTAAAAGGACAGAAAATATCGAAGGAGATTGAATTACAGAATCAAATGCTTTTAGCAAATGAAACAAAAAATCAATTAGAAGCAGAAAAGCAACGAACAGCTATTACTGAGCTGGAAAATGAAAAGCAGCTAAAACAATTCTTATTGGATGAGCAAAAATCTAAAGAATTGGTTAGTCTTCAGGAAATAGAAAATTTAAAGAAAGACAATCAGATCTCAGCACTTAATCTTGAGAAAGAAATACAAAAAAAGAAAAGAGTGCGCTGGTTTTCATTACTAGCGGTTATTATCGCACTTTTATTAACGATATTCTTATATACCAAGATAAGAGCAAACCGACAGCTTTCCGACAAGAACAAGGAAATTGCTTATCAGCATAGGGAGATTGAAATAAAAAACAAGAAACTGGCCCTAGAGAAAGGGAAAACAGATTCTCTTCTATTAAATATTTTGCCTCATGAAACGGCAGAAGAATTAAAAAGTACAGGTAAGGCCTTACCAAAAGTATATGAAAGTGTTTCTATTCTGTTTTCAGATTTTGCCGGATTTACGCAATTAACTGAAAAAATGGACCCAAGGGAAGTGCTGGCTAATTTGGAGGAAATGTTTTCTAATTTTGATGAGATCGCCACTAAAAACGATATGGAAAGGATCAAAACAATTGGAGATGGTTACATGTGTGCCGGTGGCCTTCCGATTGAAAATGTTACTCATCCTATAAATGCTGTTAGAGCCGGTTTAGCCTTTCTCGAAGCGACCAAACGCTTTAATGAGATCCAGGTTGAATTAGGTAAGATAGAATGGAATTTACGTATTGGGATCAATACAGGAAAAGTGGTTGCCGGAGTGATTGGAAAACGAAAATTCGCATATGATATTTGGGGTGATTCAGTGAATCTTGCTTCCCGAGCGGAATCTCACGGGGTATTAAACCAATTAAATATTACCGAAAAAACATATCTGAAAATTAAAGATCAATTTAATTGTGAATATAGAGGGGAAGTTGATGTTAAAAATATCGGAAAAGTTAAAATGTATATTGTCCTTAATGAAAAGAACTTGGTTTGACTAGAGATTTAAGATACAGGGAAAATATAAAGATCCAAAAGAAGGTCATCTATGTTGGAATATTTCTTCTCGCAGTTAAATTCACAGCATATTTTTTAAGTAACTCGAATGCGATCCTAACCGATGCTTTAGAGTCAATAATTAATGTGATGGCCAGTTTTATTGGTTTGTACAGCCTTAATCTCACACTAAGTCCAAAAGATAAAAATCATCCTTATGGTCATGGAAAAGTGGAGTTTATTTCCGGTTTAGCCGAAGGTTTAATGATCTTTATTGCAGCCATTTTAATCATTTATAAAGCGGTATATGGTTTTTTCGTTCCCAATGTGCTTCAAAACTTAAATACCGGTTTGATACTGATCATCTTTAGCGGCATCGTAAATTTTATCATAGGTGAAATGGCGGAACGTCAGGGTATCAAAAGTGACTCTATGACCTTGATCTCCTCAGCTAAACATCTTAAATCTGATGCATTAACTACACTGGGTCTTGTTTTGGGTCTTATTCTGATCATGATCACAGACTTAGTTTGGATTGACAATGCAGTTGCGCTGATCTTCGGCTTTATTATTCTTTTCTCATCTTATAAAATTTTAAGAAGATCGGTCGCCGGTATTATGGATGAAGCGGATTTTGATGCACTCGAAAAATTAGCGGAGGCGATAGAAAAGAACCGAATTCCCGAATGGATCGATATTCATAATTTCCGACTGGTAAAATACGGACCAGATCCACATATTGATTGTCATTTAACCATCCCTTTTTATCGAGACCTTAAATTTGCAAATGAACAGATCGAAAAGCTAAATCTGATCGTAGACGAGACGATGGGAATTGATTCGGAAATGTTTGTTCACGTTGATCCATGCGGATTTGAGCAATGTAGCATTTGTGAAGTGAGTGAATGCACTTTTAGAAAAGAAAGATTTAAGGAAAAGATCAATTGGAATTTAGAGATCATTTTACAAGATGAACATCACCTTATTTAATTTAAAGAATAGGTAATTTCAAATCCACAAACAACAAATCTTGAAACCTAAATTCTAGCGGCTAGTTACAAAGCGCTATCTTGATCCAAAAATAGAAGATCCGATTCGGATCATCGTACTTCCTTCTTCAATGGCAATTTTATAATCATTGCTCATTCCCATCGACAGTTCATTAAATTCTGTCAATTCCGGAAAATTATTTTTTATTATAGTAAATACTTTTTTTACACTTTTAAATTCATTGCGAATCTGATCTGTATTCTCTGTAAAAGTGGCCATAGCCATCAATCCGCAAAAGATAATGTTAGGATAATTATCAATGAATTCTTTATTGAAAAGTCTGCTTATTTCACCCATATCGAAGCCGAATTTTTCTTCTTCTTCAGCTATATGAACTTGTATTAGAACGCGTATTTTACGATTAGCTGAAAGTGCTCTTTTATTTATCTCGTCTAGCAATTTTATACTATCCACCGAATGGATCATATAAATAAATGGTGCAATGTATTTCACTTTATTTGTTTGCAAATGACCGATCATATGCCATCGGATATCTGAAGCTAATAAAGGATGTTTGTCTCTTAATTCCTGAACTTTGTTTTCGCCAAAATCACGCTGACCGGCCTCATATGCCTCTTGCAGCATGGCTACAGGCTTTGTTTTTGATACTGCTAGTAAGCTGACATTAGAAGCCAGATCTTTCTTAAAATGATTTAAATTTTCTTTAATACTAAAACTCATATGGGTCGTCTAAATCCATGATAGTAAGTCCGGATCTTAATTTGGGTTCGATCCATGTCGATTTTGGAGGCATTACTTCTTGGGCATCTGCGATCGATTTTAATTGACTTGTACTTACCGGTAATAGTGAAAAAGCTAATTTGAATTTTCCTTTATTCACCTTTTTTTCTAATGAAACAACATCTTCATTACCACCAACAAATTCAATTCTTCTATCGTTTTTAAGATCTGTAATCCCTAAAATTGGATCCAATATAAGGTGACTTAAAATATGGACATCAAGCTCTTCGACAGGGCTATTAAAAATCCGGTATTTCTTTCTAAGGCTGGCTCTATACCATTGTCCGTCTACATAAACACCAAAACGATGGACTTTTTTTGGACGAAAACCTTTTTGTTCAATTTTTTTTACTTTGAAATGTTTTGATAAAAGCGTCAAAAATTCCTCTGTACTCAATCCATTTAAGTCTTTTACCAAGCGATCAAATGCCAGGATCCTTAACTGATTTTCGGGAACATTAAGCACCATAAACATCTGACTTCCTATTCCGGGAATCTTTTTCCTTCGATCTGATTTTGCAAGCAGGGCAGAAGATGCAGAACGGTGATGTCCATCTGCAAGATAAAGCGCATCTAAGTTCTCATAAGCTTTTTGAATCGAAATGATCTCTTTAGGATTCTTGATCACCCATAATTGATGTCTTACAGTATCGGTAGTTCTAAAATCATAATCAGGAAATTTCTTTAAATACTTCGTAATAATTCGATTTACCTGAGCGATGGGCTTATGAGTTAACAATACTGGTTCTGCATTAAAGCGAGTCAGATCCAAATATTCTTTAAATAATTTTTCTTTACGGTTTAAGGTATGTTCATGAATTTTTATTCCTCCATTAAGATAATCATCAACTGCTACTCCACAGATCAGTCCTGAAAATGCGAATTCATTTGATTCCTGACGATAGATATACAATGCAGGCTCATTGTCCTTTTCAAGATGTCCATCTTCAATAAAGGAATGAAGCTTACTTTTAATGTTTTGAAATTTAGTCTTACGTGTTCGAGACGGATTCTCTTCGTTTTTATTTGAAGGATTTAATACATGCAGAAAAGTATATGGATTTCCTTTTAAACGGGCTTTTAAATCCGATTTTGAATAATGAATATAGGATCTCGAAGCAACAAGACCTACTTTATCACGAGGTGCTCGAATCGCTCGAAAAGGAAATATTTTTGCCATTAATTTAAAATTGAGTGGATCTGATCTGCTAATTCCTCACCAATTCTGTCTTGAGCTTCCATTGTAGCCGCACCTATGTGAGGTGTTGTTATTGCCCTTGGGTTTGCTAACAGATCTTTATTTGGAGTAGGTTCATTGTCAAAAACATCTATACTTGCTCCGGCTACTTTTCCGCTATTTAATGCAGCGATCAGATCAAGTTCATCGATGATTCCGCCTCTAGAAGCATTCACAAGATATACTCCATCTTTCATACTATTAAGTTCTTTTGAAGTGATAAGCGCTTTTCCATCTTTTTGTGCAGGAACATGAACGGTAATAAAGTCAGAATTTTTATAAATATCCTCGATAGTTACCATTTTAATTTCAACTTCCATTATGCTTCCGTCAGGAATTGGGACGAGGGTAGTGGCTTTTTTCATAAAGGCATCATAGCCAATTACTTTCATGCCAATACCCAGAGCATAACTGGCCGTAGCAGCTCCGATTCTACCTGTTCCAATAATACCCAGGGTTTTTCCTCTTAATTCAATCCCTTCTGAATATTTCTTTTTAAGTTTTTTGAAGTCTGTATTTCCGGAAACCGGCATTTCACGGTTTGCATCATAGATCATTCTTACTAAAGAAAACAAAGAACCCATAACCAATTCAGCAACACTCTGAGAAGAAGATGCAGGTGTATTAATAACAGAGATCCCTTTTGATCGGGCATAGTCAACATCAATATTATCCATTCCAACACCACCACGGCCGATTATTTTCAGTCCCGGACAAGAATCGATCAGGTCTTTTCTTACGGTTGTGGCGCTTCTAACTAATAAAACCTGAATTTTTTCTTTATTTATAAAAGAAATTAATTCAGCCTGATCAACGTAATTTGTTAAAACTTCAAACCCGTAATCAATCAATTTTTCTTCTCCGGCTTTTGATATTCCATCGTTTGCTAACACTCTCATTTCTCTATTCTTTATGCAGTTTTTTCTAATTCTTTCATCGCTTCTACCAACACTTTAACACTTTCCAATGGTAATGCATTGTAAATGGAAGCACGGTATCCACCAACTGATCGATGTCCTTCTATTCCATTAATATTTGCTTTCTTCCAAAGTTGATCAAATCGATCTTTATGAGCTTCATTATTTAAAACAAAAGTTACATTCATTTCCGAACGGTCTTCCTTTTCAACTACCCCTTTAAAAAGTGGATTTCGATCAATTTCATTGTAAAGGGTCGATGCTTTTTCCGCATTTATTCTTCCCATTTCTTTAACTCCACCAAGTTCTACCAACCATTCTAGAGTAAGCATATTTACATATACCGGGAAAACAGGAGGGGTATTATACATCGAATCTTTTGCAATATGATTACTTAGATCCAACATACTTGGTATTGAATTTCCGGTCTTTCCCAGTAGCTCTTTTTTAACAATATAAAGCGTAGATCCCGCAGGGCCTAAGTTCTTTTGTGCTCCGGCATAAATAAGGTCAAATTTACTTACGTCGATGGGTTTGCTGAAAATATCTGAAGACATATCACAAATGAGCAGGGAATCGGTTTTTGGAATCGATTTGAACTGGGTTCCAAAAATGGTATTATTTGAAGTGTAATGCAGATAATCAATATCTTTTGGAATTGTATATCCTTTTGGAATATAAGAGAAATTCTTGTCCTCCGAACTTGCTATTACTTCAACAGCACCAATTTTTTTAGCTTCTTTGATCGCTCCGGAAGCCCAGGTACCTGTATTTATATACGCTGCTTTTCCGCCTACTTTTAAGAAGTTAAGTGCAGCAATTGTAAACCCTAAACTTGCACCTCCACCTAAATAGATTACTTCATACCCTTCTGGGACATTCAATACTTTTTTAACAAGGTTTCTTGCTTTATCCATCACCTCTACAAAATCATCACTACGATGGGATATTTCGAGAAGAGATAAATTCAAATTATTGAAATTGATCACTGCCTCACTGGCTTTTTTGATCACTTGTGGTGCGAGAATACAAGGACCAGCTGAAAAATTATGAACTTTTGTCATTATTAAAATGTATTGTTAAAATCAGTGCAAAACTAATTAATGTTTAACAACATATAGGATTTTCAACTTGATAAGTTCCAATACTTTTCAATATTTTTTGTTAGTTTCTTGACTACTGTCGGCCTAGGTTAAATTTTCTGCTAATACTGTTTTCCACAATTGAGCATCCAAGTCATGAATACATCATCCTTCTGAACGTAAACTTGATTAAAAAAGAACTTAGCATAGCTTTTGTCGAAATTTGAGATAGATTATGCCACAACATATTGTATTGCGTTGCTTTTATTGTTAATGCTTTTTATTAAGAAGAAGTAGAAAAAAATAAGTTTTGCTAAACCTTTTTATTAAGGCAATGATGGAACCCATAAAAAAAGACTCTCATTTCATCTCAACATAAAAAACACGGAAATCAGCTGTACTGTCGACCCAAATCTTTTTGGGCACTTGTAAATTGATCAACGGATAGGGCAGAAGCAATTGAAATTTCACCGGCTAATGACAGAGCGACACAAATTTCAGCAAATTTTTTAGCTCCGTTTTCTCCAAAACAATCGATCATTTGTAAAGCTTCCTTTTGCGTAGGGAAATTAGTTCCGCCACCAATTGTTCCTACCGTTAAGGAAGGAAGAGTAAGTGCTACATAGAGATCACCTTCATCGGTCAGTTCCATCCGCGTTAGACCAACAGAAGCCTCCGAAATACTCGCAACATCTTGTCCACAAGCAATAAATAATGCGGTTAATCCATTTGCAATATGACCTTGTGCACCTATGGCTCCTGATTGTATAGATGCCAGAGTAGAAGAGCGCCAATAGTAATACATTTTTTCCGGCTCTGTTTTTAGCACTCTTCGAATGACTTCTTTTTTCAAAACGATTTCTGAAGTCACTTTTTTACCACGGACATTGGAAAAAGACCTTGCACTTGCTTTTTTATCACCTGAAAAATTGCTTTCGATATACCATTCCTTTGGTTTTATAGGGAAATTGGCGAAAATGTAATTACAGATCGAAGAAGTACATACCGTTACCATATTCTGTCCCGATGAATCGCCGGTAGAATATTCGAAAGTGAGAATGACACTATTACCTTCAAAATTAGTTTTCATATCGAGAAGCTTGGCATATCCACTCACTTGTGAAACGATTTTTTTGAAATGCTCAATATGCTTGTCAACCCATACAACAAAAATTCCGACTGTAAATATATTTTCGAATTTGAATAGGGGACTTCGCTGAAATAATTCAGTTAGACACAAGCTTGTAATTCCGCCACTTAATAAGCAGGCCTTCATACCTCGATTATAAGATGCGATCAAAGCCCCCTCCGTAGTTGCCATAGGAGTATAAAATAAGCCATTTGCAAATGCTCCATTGATCAAAAGTGGACCGGCAATGCCAATCGGTATTTGAGCCATTCCGATGTAATTTTCGATATGCCCTTTAAGTGAACGATAATCGTTGAATTTTTTGTCTCCTCGAATATGAGTCAAGGATTTTTGAAGATGATTTTCTAAAGAGACGATTCGATGTTTAATTCCCTCATCGGTATAGGAGTTTTCAAAGCGAAGTATTTTTAATTTTTTAATTTCCTTTTCAGTTCTGGGAGATAATTGTTCCGAAAAATATTCGATCGGCTTACTTTTTTCTATTTCTTTAATAAGATTTCTAACATTAATACTTGAAGTGGTCATGGGCTTTAAACTTTATTAGTAAAAATAAGGAGCTAAGGAGCCATAATCAATCAGTGATTTCACGTATGTTTCTAAAATAGATTTTAACAAATGATGAGGCTTTTAGCTATAGAGTTTTAATTTAGCAGCTCTTATTTTGAAAAATTATGATACAAATACAGGATAAAATTATTTGGATTACCGGGGCTTCTTCAGGAATTGGAGAAGAGATGGCGTATCAGCTAGCAGATAGAGGGGCCAAATTGATATTATCTTCTCGGAGAAAAGAGGAATTAGAACGAGTAAAAAAGGCATGCAAAGGAATGTATGCCGATCAAATAAAAATAGTCATACTCGATCTATCCGACGCTGATTCTTTGGCTCAAAAGGCAGATGAAGCGTTATCCCAGTACGGCTATATCGATATTTTAATCAATAATGGGGGTATTTCCCAACGCGCTACAGTACTTGATACCAATATGGAAGTCTATCGCAAAATAATGGAGGTCGATTTTTTCGCTCCTATTCAATTATCGAAATTGGTTTTGCCTAGTATGATAAAAAGGAAATTTGGTCAGCATGTAGTGATAACAAGTGCTACAGGTATCATTAGTACTCCTTTGAGATCTGCTTATGCCGCAGCAAAACATGCATTACATGGTTTTTACGACGCATTGCATGCAGAAGTATATGATGATAATATTCAGGTTACTTTAATTTGTCCGGGCTTTATTAATACAAATGTTTCATATAATGCTCTTACAGGCAGTGGCCAAGCACAAGGGAAGCATGATAAAGAAATTAGTAAAGGTTTAAGTCCACAAAAAGCAGCAAATAAGATCGTTAAAGCGATCGAATTGAGAAAAGAGGAAGTCTATTTTGGAGGAATGAAGGAAATGACCGCTATTCGACTAAAACGATTTTTTCCGTCCCTTTTCGCAAAGGCGCTCAGAAAGCAGTCGGATTAGTATATTTAAAAGCTATAAATGCTCAGAGTCCTTTGATCCTCCTCAGTGTCATGGCGATTAAAAAAAGAAACATATAAGCATAACTTTATGAGAACAGAGTGGGAGAAGAGTAAGAGTAAAAAACATTGATAGCCAAAAAAAAGATTTTAAATTTGCAGCCAATTTATAGCACTTATGATTAATAGAATACTTAAAATAGTTCTTGCCTCAATACTATTTATTTACACCATTTATCAATTTTATTTAGGGCATATTGCTAATGGAATAGGACTTATTTTTATTATTGGATTTATTATTCTTTTAATTTTCAGAAACGAGCATATCATATTGGCTTTTTGGTTTTTAAGAAAAAATCAATTAGCAAAAGCAGGTAAGGCACTATCAAGAGTAAAGCACCCTGATCAATTACTCAAAAAACAAGAAGCCTATTATTATTACCTCACAGGATTGATTGAAAGTCAATTACAGGGTATAGGTAAAGCAGAAAAGTACTTTAAAAAGGCCTTATCTATCGGTTTAAGAATGAACCAGGATAAAGCGGTTGCTAAATTGAATCTTGCTGCAATAGCAATGTACAAGAGACGTAAGCGAGAAGCAACAATGTTATTGTCTGAAGCAAAAAAATTAGACAAGCATAACATGCTTGCTGATCAGATCAAACAAATTCAGCAACAATTGAAAAAAGTCTAGAAGTAGGATATGAAGATCGGCATCCTGGGTACACGCGGAATTCCTAATCAGTATGGGGGATTTGAGCAGTTTGCCCAGTATCTATCATTATATCTTGTTAATAAAGGTCATGAAGTCTGGGTTTATAATTCTCATAGACACGAATACAAAGAAGCCACATACGAAGGAGTAAAATTGATCCATTGTTTTGATCCTGAATCTAAAATAGGAACCATCGGTCAGTTTATCTACGACTTCAATTGCATTAGGGATGCTCGAAGCCGTGATTTCGATATTCTTTTACAATTAGGCTATACTTCAAGTTCGGTTTGGGCAAAATTACTCCCCGCTAAACAAATTATTGTCAGCAATATGGACGGATTGGAGTGGAAGCGAAGCAAATTTAACAAGCATGTTCAATCTTTTTTGAAAAAAGCTGAAAGCTGGGCTGTTCGTTCTAGTGATTATCTGGTAGCCGATTCTAAAGGAATTCAATCCTACTTAAAAGAAAAGTATAAAGTAGTATCAAGCTACATTCCTTATGGAGCTGAGCTATTTGAAAATCCCGATTCATCGATATTAAAAACTTTTGGCTTAGTCGAAGGTGATTATGATATGCTGATCGCTCGCTTGGAGCCTGAAAATTCCATTGAGATGATACTTGAAGGAAGGAGATCTTCTAAAACTAAACGAAAACTGATTATTATCGGGAATGATCAACGTGCTTTTGGCGTTTATTTGAAGAACAAATTCGAAGGAGTTATAGGGATTCATTTTTTAGGAGGAATCTATGATCAGAATATCCTAAATAATCTTCGTTATTACTCAAATCTTTATTTTCATGGTCACCAAGTAGGAGGAACGAATCCTTCACTACTCGAAGCAATGGGCTCAGGAGCATTGATCGCAGCCCATCGAAATGAGTTTAATAGGGCCATATTAAAAGAAAATGGATTTTATTTTCAAAACCCGAAGGATATAGCGGACTTGATGGATTTTGCGGTAAAAAGTGATAATTTGATCAGAATAAATTCAAATACACAAGCAATAAAAGAAGAATTCACCTGGGAAAAGATCAATTCATCGTACGAGACTTTATTTTTAAATGCGCTAAAGAATAAGTGAAAAGACTAGCTAACATATTAGGATATGGTTCGGACCACAAAAGCAATGCAATGCTTTTTTCTATGCAACTTGTTGTGGCTTCCTTTCCCTTGGTAGAGCATATTAATTCATGGGCTATAATAATTATGACCCTTGTATTCTTTTTTACAGTAAATAGATCAAATTTTTCTTTTGATTTTAAAAATCGAAAAATCGCTATCTATTTCATTTTATATTTTGTGATTTTATTGATTGGTCTTAGTTATACTGCTAATAAAATCATAGGATTGAATGATCTGATCTTGAAATTGAGTTTCATTATTTTCCCTTTTACCTTATTATTTAATAAACGGATAGACCAGCATTTTTTGCGAGGAGTGGTCAGAGTATTCTATTACACACTATTTTTCGTTTCGATCTTTATTTTATTTGGAGCATGGATAAATATGCAAAATGCAGGAGAGATCGATCTTCCAGAAGCATTATCCTACTTTACTTATGAAAAATTAGCGGGCAATCTTGGAATTCAGCCAATATACCTTTCGATGTATATGGTGTTTTCTTTTTTTGCAGTCATTTGGGACTTTTTTATTGATCCTAAGATTGGTTTAACGAAGTCTGGAAAATGGATGGCGCGTATCTGGGCCTTTCATTTCTATATGATGGTGATCTTACTTTCATCAAGAATGGAATTGTTAGTTCTTTTATTTATTTCCTTCCTGGGTTTAGCTTATTATCAAGGGAAAGTCTTAAAACACTGGACTTCCGCTATTTTTAAGATCTTAGTTTTAGGGAGTGCTACCATTTTTTTACTCGGATTATTTCCTGTTAACAAAGCACGTTATGAAGAGATGGTGGATATGAAAAAGGACTATACCCAAACGCAATGGGGAGGAAGATCCATCCGAGTGCATAAATGGTTAAATACACTTGAATTAATATCCGAGCATCCTATTTTGGGGACTGGAGTAGGAGATATGCAGGAAGAGCTTCAAGCGGTTTACAAAAGAAATCATTTTGATCTGGCTTATAACTATCGTTTCAATCCTCATAATCAATATTTACAAACCTGGGCTGCAACCGGTATTCTAGGACTCTTATGCCTATTGGGCATTTTTTTCCTATCCTTTAAATATGCTATTGATAGCAAAAACGCCCTCTATATGGCGCTGGTTTTATTGCTTTTTCTTTCAATGATTTCCGAGTCGATGTTGGAAAGACAAAAAGGACTCGTGTTTTTCAGCTTTTTCTTACTATTTTTCGGAGGCTATTATTTTAATCATAAAGAACGTACGCCTCTTCCAAAATAATGGAAAATAATTTTTATACTCGTCTGCAGCTTTTACGTAAATCGGGAGATTATATTATTATAAACTTATCCTTCTTTATTGCCTATTTTTTAAAATTTGGAAGCGATTTCAGCATTTTTACCAGCAATAATTACCTTTCATTTTTATTATTCTTCAATTTAGCCTGGGTTATTGCAACTTCAGTTCTTAATACTTATACCAATTCACAAGCGAATGTATCAACCTTAAGAACCCTAGATATTCTTTTCCGAGTGGTGTTTCTTCATTTGTTATTGGTAGTGGCGTTTAACGGTGTTATTAAAACCTATTTTTCTCGACTATTCATCCTTTATTCCTACATCTCTTTTATTTCTTTGATGCTTATTTGGAGATATATTTCTTTATGGATCCTAGTAAAAAGAGCACAACTTAGCGGAAAGGTGAATAAGGTATTGTTAATTGGAGTGAGGATCCCAATCAGAGAAATTGAAGATTATTTTTCATTCTTTATTAGCAGAGGCTTGATGCAAATTGAAAAAATGCAATTGGATCTTGATAGTGAGAACAGTTATAAAAAAGCGATTGCTAATATAAAAGCAATGGATTTTTCCGAAGTCTTTCTCAGTGTTTCCAATTTAGGTGAAAAATACATTCTCGACATCATCGATTATTCTGATGAGAATTTAAAAAATGTTCATTTAGTTATTGATGAACCTTATTTAAATAGTAGGCATTTGAATTTTGCACGCTATGGACAAACGCCGGTAATTAATTTGAGCTTATCACCCCTCGATCAACTATCAAACCAGGTGATCAAGCGTGCTTTTGATATCCTTTTTTCACTTTTTGTTCTTGTGTTTATATTATCATGGTTATATCCATTGATCGCCATTTTGATAAAAATAAGTTCGAAAGGACCTGTTTTATTTAACCAGGAACGTACAGGTTTGAATAACGAGACTTTTATGTGTCATAAATTTCGCACGATGAAAGTAAATGAATTGGCAAATGAAATTCAATCGGGATCAGATGACCCAAGGATCACTAAGATCGGGCGTTTTCTTCGTCGGACAAGCGTCGATGAATTACCACAGTTTTTTAATGTGATAAAAGGAGAGATGTCGGTTGTTGGTCCTCGTCCGCATATGCTAAAACATACCGATCAATATCGAAATGTGATCGGGAAATTCATGCTTCGGCATGCGATTAAACCCGGAATCACTGGACTGGCACAAGCAAAAGGATATAGGGGAGAGATTAAAAATTTAAAACTCCTTGAAGGAAGGGTGAAATATGATCGTTTTTATGTCGAGAACTGGTCGCTCAGTTTAGATCTGAAAATTATCTTTATGACGATTCAAACACTATTTAAGAGCCATTTATAGTCATTAACTTATTTAAATCATTCAATACATGCTTGAATTGATGAGATGAATACATGACCAAATAAAAAAAATATGAGAGAAGCATATATCATCGACGGAATTAGAACTGCTATTGGAAATTTTGGAGGAACACTATCTGCTGTCAGAACGGATGACCTAGGAGCAATCGTTATAAAAGAATTAATGAATAGAAATCCTTCTGTTCCAAAAGAAGCGATCGATGATTTAATTTTTGGATGCGCTAATCAGGCAGGAGAGGATAATAGAAATGTAGGACGTATGGCATTGCTTTTAGCAGGTTTACCATGGAGTGTTCCGGGAGAAACTGTAAATCGCTTATGCGCATCTGGTATGTCGGCTATTGTTCATGCTTATAGAGCCATTAAAGCAAATGAAGGAGACTTGTTTATAAGCGGAGGGGTTGAAAACATGACTCGTGGACCATGGGTAATTTCAAAAGCGAGCAGTCCTTTTGGTCGTGATTCAGAAATGCATGATTCAAGCTTTGGATGGCGATTTATTAATCCAAAAATGGAAGCACTTTATGGGACGGATGGAATGGGAAGTACCGCTGAAAATTTAGCTGAATTATATTCAATTAGTCGTGAAGATCAGGATGCATTTTCATTAAGCTCCCAGTTAAAGGCAGCAAAAGCACAGGCGAGTGGGCGTTTAGCAAAAGAAATAATTAGAGTTGAGATCCCGCAAAAACGAAAAGATCCAATTGTATTTGAAAAAGATGAGTTTGTTAAAGCAAATTCAAGTTTAGAGATATTAAATAATTTACGTCCTGCATTTCGGAAAAATGGAAGTGTAACGGCAGGAAATTCATCCGGACTAAATGATGGTTCAGCTGCCGTATTGATCGCTTCTGGAGAAGCAGTGAAAAAGTATGACCTGAAACCATTAGCTCGTATAGTTTCCTCGGCTGTAGTCGGAGTAGAGCCAAAAATAATGGGAATTGGACCTGTTAACGCAAGTAAACTGGCTTTAAAGAGAGCAGGGATAACTTTAGAGGATATTGGAGTGATAGAGCTAAATGAGGCTTTCGCAGCTCAGAGTCTGGCCGTAATAAGAGAATTAGGACTTAAAGATAATGATCCTAGGATCAATATTAATGGCGGTGCTATTGCACTTGGTCATCCCTTAGGAATGTCGGGAGCCCGAATAAGTTATTCGGCAGCTTTGGAACTGCATGAACAGAATAAACACTACGCTCTAGCGACAATGTGCATTGGAGTAGGACAGGGCTATGCTATTATTCTTGAAAAAGTTTAAAATACAATTTTGCTTAAATGGAAATGCTCCTATTTAGGGGAAGAGATAGTTTTATTTAGAATTCAGGAAAGGTAATATTTTAACGACGAATCAAATTATTATATCGATTAAAATTTAATAGTCTTCTATTAATGCTATAATATTTTAATGATTTATTTTTATTATTGGTGAAATTGAATAAGTTTGTGTGTACTAATTTTAATGTTATAATTAGTAATATTTTGGCCTAACCAACCATGAACATAGGAATCACTAAAGTATTTACGGCAATTTTTTGTTGTTTGGTTATTGCATCCTCATGCAATAAGAACGATGAGCCAAATCCATTGCCTAACGGTGATGTCGAGGTTTCTTTGGAGAAAGACGTTCAGCCGATTTTTAATCAAAACTGTATCATGTGTCATCCTGCTAATGGTGATATGTCATTGATTCAAGGAGAAGCTTATTCGAATTTGGTCAATTTTATGTCTCCTAATTATAATAAGGTACGCGTTTCTCCTTTTTATGCCGATAGTTCAGTGATCTGCTTTAAATTACATGGAATAGAGGGCTATGGTTTGCAAATGCCATTAAATGGTATTCCGCTTGAAGATTCGGAAATAAAAATCATCGAAGACTGGATCGGTCAAGGAGCTTTAAATAATTAATTCAGAGTTAGTTAGACCCTTTTTCTTTTATCGATTCTTCATAGCTCAAAACATCTACTACAAAAAGGATTTTATCTCTCCAATAATATTCCCAACTCGAATTTTTACCGTCGATATTTACCCCATTTGATACACAATGGATCACTTCAATTTCATCTCCATTCTTGCTGTAGACAATACCTGCATGTTGAGTTGAGAATTTAGCATCATTTTGACTTCCAAAAAAGATAAGATCTCCTGGAACAGCGTCTTCAATATTTTTATGATAGTTGATCAGTTCGGATTGTTTTTGTGCATTATGAGGTAATTCTATACCAATAGATTTGTATACGTACATTGTAAAACCTGAACAGTCAAATCCCGTCTTTGGATCCTCACCGGCCCATTTATAGGGCGTTCCTTCGAGCAGCTCTGCATAAGTGAGTAGGACATCTCTAAGACTATCCTGGCTTCCTTTAACATAACTTTTTCTTTTATCCCTTGAGTGAACTAAGATTTGAGAATGGTATTCATCAAGAGTATCATTAAATTCTTCGGCTAATAATTTTAAATAAGCATTGCTATAGTTTTTTTTCAGCCGTCCTTCTTCAATAAGAGAACGCAAATAGAGATGAATGGAATCATTTACCTGAAGGAAGTAAGGATTAGTTTCATCTGGAAAGCGATTCATTGTTTCTATAGATTCGATCAGCTTTCTTTTCTTTGAAGCATTAGTGTTTATTTCTTTGGCCTCTTTAAGTTGAACAAGTGTTAGTATGTACAGTGCATCGATGTTTTCAGGCTCTTTTGTCAGCATTTTTTTTGCCAATGATTCACTCTTTTCGAGTTTACCTTTAGAATACAATTTGTGCAATTTTCCGCTTTTATTCCCTTGAGCATTCGCTCCAAAAGAAATTCCAATCAGAAGCAAAAAAAGGATCATTTTCATAGTAGCAGCAGAATAGAGGAGGAGTATTTTTTTATACTGTATTTTATAAATAACTGAATAACTTAGAATTTATTATCTGCATGTTGTAAATTTATTTATTGCAATCGGGTTAAAGATTAAGAGGATGAAAAAAAATGCATTGATTATTGGTGCTACTGGTGCTACAGGAAAGGAGCTGCTTAGAGAATTGCAGAATAATGATGAAATAAATATCATTCATGTATTACATTATCGACCTATCTCAATAGAGAATGGGACTAAGGTATTTGAGCATACAATGCCTTTTGAAAAACTTCTTGATCTTAGATTGGAAGGGATCGATTGTGTTTTTTGTTGTATTGGAACAACAATAAAAAAAGCAGGAACTAAGGAACGTTTTGCTCAAATCGATCGGGATTTTGTTATCGAATTGGGTCGTTGGGCTAAGATCATGAATGTCGGGAGTTTTCATGTAATAAGTTATTTAGGCGCCGATAAGAATTCTTCTATTTTTTATAATCGGGTTAAAGGAGAGATGGAAGAAGGTTTGATTAACTTGAATTTAAATCGCCTTTATATTTATCATCCTCCTATATTAAAGGCGAAGCGTGATGAATTTAGATTGGGAGAAAGTATTGGAAATATCGTGTTTGCTTTGCTATCTCCATTAATGATTGGGACTTTATCAAAGTATCGTCCTTTAGATGTTAAGAAAATGGCAAAGAAGATGATGCAAAATGCGTTTAAAAGTGATGTGGGTTTGCATTATGTTAATTCAGATGAGATGTATGCCGTAAAATAAAAAAGTCCGATCATAATGACCGAACTTTTTTACTTTCAATTTATCAATTATCATCCACATTTAGAGTGGCCACAACTTTTACAATTCAAACATCCTTCTTCGTAAACAAGAGACTCTTCGCCACATTCAGGACAAATACTATCTACGGGAACGGTACCATTCGCAACATATCTTTTTAAGGTTCGAACGACTCCATTTTTCCAAGTATTTAAGTTTTCTTCTTCAAGGTGAAGGTTAGAAACCATATCTACAGCGTAGACTAAAGGCATACCATGTCGAAGTACTCCTGATATTAGTCGGGCGTAATTATGGTATTCTTTATTGAAAGTTCTGGAAAGACCTTCAATGGTGATTTTATAACCTTCTTTATCCATATATCGGAAATCATATCTGGCTTTGCCATCTCCGTTACGATTTTTAATAACCCAACCTTTCGTTACTTTACCTAAGATACTGAATGAGTCTTCGGCGCGTCCTGTAAAGATCTCATAAGGACGATCTTTATAGATTCCAATAATTGCAACCCATTTCTCCTGATTATTATAAAAATTAACAACGTCTGCTTCTAATTTTTTAGGTCTTTTAGGCGCATTATGAGCGGTAAAGACATTCTCCTCATCTTCCTTATTTTCATTTGAAAGAAGAACTCCAGATCTTGATCCATCGCGATAAACCGTGATTCCTTTACATCCACTTTCCCAACCTGTAAGATAGATCTGGCTCACCATTTCTTCTTTTACATCATTAGGAACATTTACGGTCACAGAAATCGAATGATCAACCCATTTTTGAACTTCTCCCTGCATTTTCACCTTCTTTACCCAATCAACATCATTTGCAGTAGAGTTGGCATAAGGTGATTGATTGATGATTTCATTTAATTGTTCATCTTTCAATGCAGATACTTCTTCGAAGTTGTATCCTTTAATATCTAACCAGGTTTTAAATTTATGATGGAAGACATGGTATTCCTCCCAGCTGTCGCCGGTTTCATCAATAAAATCTACTTTAATGGCTTTATCATTTGGATTTACCTTTCTTCTGCGTTTGTATGAAGGCATGAAAACAGGTTCTATTCCAGAAGTGGTTTGAGTCATTAAACTTGTAGTTCCGGTAGGAGCGATGGTTAATAGAGAGATATTTCTTCTACCATATTTCTCCATTTCTTTATACAATTCAGGATCAGCTTCTTTAATTCGGTTTATGAATGGGTTTTCAGCTTCTCTTTTTGTTTCGTAAATAGGGAAGGAACCTCGGTCGCGAGCCATTTCTACTGATGACCTGTAGGTCTCAACGGCTAGTGTTTTGTGCACTTTAACTGAAAAAGCAATTCCTTCATCACTTCCATATTGAATTCCTAATGCAGCAAGCATATCTCCTTCTGCGGTAATACCAACTCCGGTTCTTCTTCCTTGAATACTTTTTTCACGAATTTTAAGCCAAAGATTCAACTCCGTACTTTTCAATTCATTTGCTTCAGGATCGTTCTGGATCTTTTCGATGATTCGATCTACTTTTTCAATCTCTAAGTCAACGATATCATCCATTATTCGCTGAGCCATTTGTGCATGCACTTTAAATTTATCAAAATCAAAGCGTGCATTTTCTGTAAATGGTTGGACGATATAGCCGTATAGATTTAATGCTAAAAGTCTGCAGCTATCGTAGGGACAAAGTGGAATCTCTCCACAAGGATTTGTAGAAACGGTAGTAAAACCATAATCAGCATAATGATCCGGAATGGCTTCTCTAATGATCTGATCCCAAAATAAAATACCTGGTTCTGCTGATTTCCACGCGTTATGGATGATCTTATTCCAGATTTTTTTCGCATCTACTGTCTTAGTGTACTTAGGCTTACTACTATTGATCGGGTATTTTTGAATATAACTCGAATTCGTTTTTACCGCATTCATAAATTCATCATCCATCTTGATGGAAACATTTGCCCCGGTCACTTTTGTGCCATCTAGTTTGGCATCAATAAAATCTTCAGCATCCGGATGCTTGATAGAAATACTCAACATAAGCGCTCCTCTTCGTCCGTCCTGAGCTACCTCACGCGTCGAATTAGAGTATCTTTCCATAAAAGGAACTACACCCGTGGAAGTTAAAGCCGAGTTCATTACAGGGCTTCCTTTTGGGCGAATATGTGAAAGATCATGACCAACACCACCTCGACGTTTCATCAGTTGAACCTGCTCTTCATCTATTTTCATGATTCCTCCGTAAGAATCAGATTTATCAGGACTTCCAATAACAAAACAGTTAGAGAGAGAAGCGATCTGGAAATCATTTCCAATTCCGGTCATTGGACCACCTTGTGGCACGATATGCTTAAAATCTTTTAAAACGGCATAAATTTCTTGTTCACTCAATGAATTTGGGTATTTCGCTTCAATTCGAGCCACCTCTTTTGCTATTCTGATGTGCATTTTATCTGGCGAATTTTCATAAATAGCGCCATAAGAATCTTTTAATGCGTATTTGTTTACCCAAACGTTTGCTGCTAACTCATCACCTTTAAAATATTTTTTAGCTCCTTCATAAGCTTCTTCGTAGGTGTATGTTTTTACTTGTTTTTCGGGGCTAATTTTACTAGCGACTTTCGGAGTCTTTTCAGTCATAATTTTTAAAATGTAATACTTGTTTTCTTAATCGAAGTGAACATAACAAAAATGTGTTTGTAATTGCAAGTACGCAACACATAGCCCGAAATGATATTCACAATCCTAACTTAGTTTTACACGAAATTTGCTAAGCCCTTACTACACTTTGCTAGCGTAAAAATCTTAATCAATAACTTTAATTAAATCTATATATATTGTTTAATATCAGATATATATGTATTAATGTGTCAATCAATTTCATTTTGTTGAAAACTATAATTGCTTTTTATGTAATCACCGCGTTTTCAATGCGTGCATGTCTTATTTGTATGTTGAAAACTGAAATACCGTAGCTTAAAATATTTATATTTTCTGACAAAAGATATTAACAATTTCAATTTTTTTTATTGTAACAAATAACGGAATTATTTATTCGCTAAACAGACTAATTGATTTGCTTCTAATTTGACTATTAAGTATTTACACTATTTCGACAATAATTTAATCTGTAAATAGACCCTCTTTAAAGAAATTCGAATAAACACTGAAAAAAAGACTGATTCTTCTTTTTTCGAAAATTTATGTCGATTTATCATTCTCAAAAATCCTATTTCAATAGATTTGGAATCTTAATTAATAATTAAAAAGGATTTATGAAAAACTCAATTATTGATCAACTAGGTAATATGGATATATATATCATCGATCAATTGATGAAAGGGAGAATTAATGATTCAGATATCCTTTTGGACGCTGGTTTTGGTAAGGGAAGAAACCTTGAATATTTTGTCAGAAATAATTATTCGATCTATGGGATCGATCATAACCCTAGTTATTTACCTATTGTCATTGATCAAATTAGCCTATGGAATTCACAGTATGATAAGGATCGTTTTATTTTAGCTTCTGTCGATGATATGCCATATGAATCAAATTCCTTTGATTTTGTTTTCAACGTAGCTGTGCTCCATTTTGCAAAATCACACGAGCAATTCTTTAAAATGCTAAATGAATTATTGCGCGTTGTTAAGCCAAATGGCTACTTGCTTTTTAGAATGACTAGTTGGCACACCTTTGATCTGGCAGAAAAAACGGAATCTGGAATGATCACGATTGCAGATGGTGAGCGCTATATGTTAGATATTGAAACGTTAAAATCTTTAGTTGTAGGAAAAGGCTATCGTTTTGCCGATCCTATCAAAACAACCAATATAGACGGTCTTAGAACCATGACGACCATTGTCATTCAAAAGTAAATGGAAGTTGATTTCTATTTATTTTGAGTAAGATAGCTGCTTACGATGTCACGTGCTTCTTTATTTTTAAATTTCAAGCACCTTGCTCCGAGCTTTGTGCTTTTTTTTCTATGTTAATTCGCAATTGAGAAGGGTCTTTGAATCAATTTCTGTTTCTTTGCTTTACATTGAGATACTATGACTAAAAAATTATTTTTTCTATTTAGCTTTTTCTTACCTTTTTTTGGACAAGCTCAAATTCCCGTTGGCTATTACGATACGGCTGAAGGTCTTATAGGTACTGAATTACGAGAAGCCTTAAGAGATATTATCGACAATCATGATATACAAACTTATGGTAGTCTATGGCTCCATTTTCAAACAACCGATGTAAATGCAGATGGATTGGTATGGGACATGTATTCAGATGTTCCAGGAGGAACACCCGATTATACTTTTACTTTTTCAGTAGACCAATGTGGAAACTATGCCCAAGAAGGCGATTGCTACAATAGGGAACATAGTTTTCCAAAAAGCTGGTTCGGAGGAGAAGTACCTCCAATGTATACCGATCTTTTTCACTTAGTTCCTACAGATGGTTATGTAAATGGACAAAGAGGTAATTATCCCTATGGAGAAGTAGATTCGCCGACCTGGACTTCAACAAATGGAAGTAAACGTGGCCCTTGCTCATATCCTGGTTATACCGGAACAGTTTTCGAACCTATTGATGAGTATAAAGGAGATTTTGCCAGAGCTTATTTTTACATGTTAACTCGATATATGAATAATATATCATCATGGAATAGTGATATGCTAAGCGGAAATGATTTCAGTCCATGGGCAAAAGAGCTATTATTAGATTGGGCTGCAGCAGATACGGTGAGTCAAAAAGAAATCGATCGAAATAATGAGATCTATTCCATTCAGGATAATAGAAACCCTTTTATTGATCATCCTGAATACATCCATGATATTTGGGACCTGGCTTCTTCTATTAGCGAAATGCAATTAGTTTCCCCAAGAGTTAGCTATCGAAATTCTACCTTATATTTTTATGATCTAAATGCGGTGTATTCTGATTTTTCAGTGTATTCTTTATCCGGAGCGCTGCTTTTCGAGTCTTCTTTAGAAGGATATACAGATGAATTAGCGATAAATCTAAATCAAGGACTCTACATTATTGATCTAAAAGGAATGGATCATAGAAGTGCATTAAAATTAATGGTGATCTCAAATTAAAGTTTAATCGAAATGAAAAATATCGTTTTATTCGATGACATGGCATTTAGTGAATTTCTGCCTTTAGTATATACTAGGCCAATTGCGGCTTTGCGGGTTGGAATTACTACTATTTATGAAAAATGGACTTCCGAAGAAAAAAACAAAGTTTCTTATTATTCTAAAGAGTATTTAAGAGCTAAATTCCCCTTAAACTGGGAGGAAGATAATTATTTAGTTAATGCTCGTTTTTTTCCGACAAGCACTTTATTAGGCGAAATTGATAGCTTAAAAGAAGGAGATTCGATATGGTGTGGAGAAGATCTTTTAGCTGCCAGAGTAGTGGATAAAGGAAATATGAGCGCAGCACAACGTGACGAATTTTATCTTCATTTAAAAGGAAGCAAGAAAGAAATCCCAAGTGATCAACTTTTATTTGTTAAAAATATATGGGATGTATTCACTAAAAATGGTGAGGCGATTCGTTTTGATTATGACCGAATCACAAAAGATCGAACATCAGAAAAAATCCCATCGACAGTTCAATACTTAGGAAACGATATTTTTATTGAAAAAGGAGCCAGCTTGAATTTCGTCACCTTAAATTCTTCTACCGGACCCATCTATATTGGAAAGGATGCTGAAATAATGGAAGGTGCGCTTATTCGTGGTCCATTTGCCTTGCTCGAAGAAAGTGGA
>JAHECK010000105.1 GCA_024641785.1 Flavobacteriales bacterium
ATAAATGAAACAGAGGGATTATTCTTACGCTCAAGGCCTTCACGAAGGCCTCTTATGAATTCGCTGTCGCTCATTTCGAACCCGGGTTCTCATCCCGTTCCCATATAAAAATCAAAAAAGCCACCTGTTAGGTGGCTTTTTTGATTTTTGTGGGAAATGAGGGATTCGAACCCCCGACCCCCTCGGTGTAAACGAGGTGCTCTGAACCAACTGAGCTAATTTCCCAATATTTTATTTTTATGGCACTTCTCTTAGTGCTCTGATGCTGATGAAAATTTCATCACCATTGTGTTCTATCAAAAGAACTGTTTTCTTGAAATTTTATCAGCACCCTGACAAGCTTTGCTTCGTCAGGGACCAACTGAGCTAATTTCCCAATATTTTATTTTTATGGCACTTCTCTTAGTGCTCTGATGCTGATGAAAATTTTATCACCATTGTGTTCTATCAAAAGAACTGTTTTTTTGAAATTTTATCAGCACCCTGACAAGCTTTGCTTCGTCAGGGACCAACTGAGCTAATTTCCCTTGGTTTTTTAAGGATGCAAATGTATATGATAATTTATATTCACCAAAAGAAACTATGAAAAAATAAGTAATTATATTTCTATCTGATTTTCTAGGCTAAAACTGAGGAAATTAAGTGCTAATCTTTAATTTTTTCAGGAAGACCATGCGTATCGATCAGATATAATAAAGAAGCCATCGTTGCAGCGCCTAATTGAAGCTCTCTTTTATTTACATTTTCAAAAACATCATTATCTGAATGATGAAGATCAAAATAACGTTGTGAATCAGGAATATAACCGATCAATACTGTTCCCTGATCTTCTAATTTTCCAATATCCACTCCCCCATGTCCTTTCGTTAACAAATTAGCATAATAAGGATTAAATAGATCCATCCATTCTGAGATCGCCTCGAAATAAATATCGTCTGCCTGAACGGAAAAACCTCGAGGTGTAAATCCTCCTGCATCACTTTCCATCGCCACCCATGGGATCTCATCTTCATTTAGCTTAGCCCATTCAGCATAAGCAGTCGCTCCTCTTGTTCCATTTTCTTCATTCATATAAAAAACACATCGTAAGGTATGTTCAGGTTGAATATTTAATGCTTTAAAGATTCTTAATACTTCAAGTGATTGGACAACTCCGGCTCCATCGTCATGGGCACCTTCTCCTATATCCCAACTGTCTAAATGACCCCCAACTACCATTACTTTTTCAGGGATTTTAGCTCCGGTTATTTCAGCGATCACATTATAAGAAATTGTATCCGGATGCATTTCGCAATTTAATTCCAGACTCATCTTAGTATTTCCATCAAGGATAAATTGACTTAAAAAATTGGAATCTTCCGTACTTATAGCCATTGCAGGTATTTTAGGAATACTATCTCGATACCCCATTGAACCTGTATGTGGAAAATCATCATCTTTTGAACTTAAAGATCTGTTAATAACAGCTATTGCTCCCTTATTAGACGCTTCTGCCGCTCCATTCCATCGAATTCCTCCACAAGCCCCATAGGCCGATCCTGTTCGAATAAAACGCTGATCAAAAGCCTGGTTAATAAATACGATCTTTCCTTCTATTTCTTTATTATCACGATTATTTAAATCTTCTAATGAATTCACTTCAATAACTTCTGCTGCTAAAACTCCATTAGATCCGATCGATCCACCTAGAGCAGTAATGCTTAACCCAATATCATTTCCATCAGCATCTTGAATAAAACAATTTTCAATACTCCCTCTTTTCCAATTTGGAACCATGATTTCCTGAAGCCAAACCTTATCAAACTGATAATTCTCCATTAAATCGAAACTCCAATCAACGGCTTTTTGAGCATTTGCACTTCCACTTACCCGATTCCCAATATTCTTACATAAATAATGAAGGTTAGAATAAGCCTCTCCTCTTACCAAAGCTTCATCATAGATCGCTCTCATCTGCAAAGAGTCTTCTTTTTCGCTTTGAGCATATGACCCAAAAGAGATCAGAATTAATAGTCCGAATAAAAATTGTCTTTTCATTACTTTTAAAATTTGTGCGAATATACAATTGCTTAATAATATCTAATGTTAGTATAATCACCTTGGATTATTTATTTCATTTTTTAATATTCCTTGGTAAAAAATATACTTTTATAAAAAATTCAGGCATGGGATTAACAGCAAGTAATATTGATCTTCTTGGATCAAAAGCCTATGATTTTACTCTTTTAGAAGTTAAAAGCGAAAAAGAGTATTCATTAGATGAACTAAAAGGACCGAAAGGAACACTTGTTATGTTTATCTGCAATCATTGTCCTTATGTGATCCATATCATCGATGGCATCGTCGCCTTAGCAAATGAATATCAAAAAAAAGGGATTTCTTTCATTGCTATAAATTCGAATGATACAATAAGCTATCCGGAAGATGGTCCTGAAAATATGATTCGATTCGCAAAAGAACATCACTTTCCTTTTCATTATCTTTTTGATGAATCACAACATGTAGCCAAACAATATGACGCTGTTTGTACTCCTGATTTTAATTTACTGGATGAGAATAAAGTGATTATTTATAGGGGTAGATTTGATATTGCCCGACCGGGAAATAAAGCAGAGGTAAATGGAGCTGACATGAGAGAAGCGATCGATCGATTATTAAACGAAGAAGATCCTATTAAAGATCAATTCCCTTCTTTAGGATGTAATATTAAATGGAAATAAATGACTAACGATCTGAATTCCATTTTCTCCACAATAAAAAATAGAAGAACTATTTATCCCCCGGCCTATTCGGATAAAAAATTAGATAAAAAGGATATTGAAAAAATACTCGAGGCTGCAACCTGGGCTCCTAACCATGGAAGTACGGAACCATGGCGATTTTTTATTTTTCAAAATGCATCAAGACAGAATCTGGCTGATTTTTTAGGTGAAGAATATAAAAAGCAATTCCGAGGCGATCTATATAATGATCGAAAATTTACTAATGCAAGCACATGGCCTTTGTTAGCCCAAGCAGTAATAGCAGTTGGCATGAAGAGAACATTAAATTCGAAAATTCCGAAAATAGAAGAAGAAAGAGCGGTAGCTTGTGCCATTCAAAATATGCTTTTAATGTCAGGTGAATTAGGAATCGCTTCTTATTGGAGTACTGGAAAAGTGGTTTACAGTGAAGCGATGAAATCTTTTCTTAAACTGGAAGATGAGGATGAAGTGATAGGATTACTTTACTTTGCCTATCCAAAAGAAAAAACCTTAAAAAAGACAAGAACTCCATTTACAAAATATACGCAGTGGTACGATGAGCTCTAAAATCGAAAACTTATTTAATCTAACAAACTATCGGGACCATCCTGAAGATAAAGATTACGTCGTATTCTTCCATTATAATATGGAACAAGCAAATTATTTTGAGTCCCTTTTAAAAAAAGAGGAAATTGAATATGAATCTTTTTTGGAAGAAGAATCTAAAAAACCTCTTATGCTTTTTGCCATTCATAAGAAGCGCTTTCGAAAAGCCCTCGTGCAAAATGATTTAAGTTATGCCTCATTCAAAAAACCATTCATTCCCCATAAATGGCTTAGGTATAGTATTCTTATCATCACTTTTATTCTCACAATTATTGCTTTAATCGGTTATTTAAAAAGTAATTAAAGGCCTTTGTAAAACCTCAATGCAACTTAATCGTACAATTAAATTGCTTTAATTCAATCCTTTAATAATTCAAATTAAGAATTTACGTTTATTTCAATATGCATGAGCTACGCTATAATATTCACACCTAAATAGTAAATTTATTCTCCTTTAATAGCAATTAATCCTTTTGATGTTTCGAATTAAAATATCGTTTTTGCTTTGTTTGCTCCCTTCGATCTATTCTTTTAACTATTTAACAACGGATCCGGATGAGAATTCTTCTACAAGAAAGGATACCCTTTCTGCCCTTGTTAGTTATGGAGATAGCTGGCTGACACGTCAGGCATTCGACATGGATAAGTTGAATATCTCTTTATTACTCGATTCATTGTATAGTTTGGATAACATTCCTTTCGAAACGATCGACAATCTTTATTTTGTAAATAAGATCCAAAAAAAATCTACCTTAGAAATTGAATTTATTTTAGACTCTCTTTTCACCCTGGAAGAAATCCCCTACGCATTGATCAATGAGATCAATTATTTCCTTCAATCTAAAAAACAAATAGTCTATCCTCAATTTTATGGCATTATGCCTCAAGATGCCAGTCCTTATCCGGCAAATGCATTTTATCGAAATTGGAATACCAATGAGCATAATCCCTATAATTACGATCTTTGGAAAAAAGATTCGAGCAATATGCTCATCTTAGTAGACACCTTGTGGAATTGTGATTTTGTAGTTCCATTTGAAGGAAAAAAAACCTCTTCTTACGGGTGGAGAGACGGGAAAAATCATAATGGGATCGATATCGATCTGGAAGTTTGGGATCCTGTCCTTGCCGCTTTTCCCGGAAAGGTCAGAATTGCAAAAGTTTCAGGTGGTTTTGGCCGACTCGTTGTAATCCGTCATTATAACGGTTTAGAAACCTATTATGCCCATTTGCATCGTTATAAAGTAAAGGCAGGCGATGTAGTTGAAGCAGGACAAGTGATTGGATTAGGAGGAAGTTCCGGTCAGTCATCAGGAAGTCATTTGCATTTTGAAGTTCGTTTTAAAGGTATTCCCATTAATCCCGAGAACATCATTTCATTTAATGAGTCTAAATTGCTATCAGACACTCTTTTAATTGAAAAAAATAAATACGGCTACTCAGCCATTCCAAAGGGTACACTCTTTTATTCGGTAAGAAAAGGAGATTACTTATTTAAAATAGCCCAGGAGTTTGGGATATCGGTGAAAAATTTGTGTTCTTTGAACGGAATAAATAGAAATTCAATTTTACGTGTTGGACAGAAGCTTCGGATTAAGACTTAAGTATTTAAAATCAGCCTTATTAGGAATGATCTTCATATTATTCTTATCGTATTCTCTATTGGCACAAGAAAAGAGAAAAGGAGAAACCCTATTTGGATTAGAAGTAAAAGCGCTTGTTCCGGGTAAGATCTTAAATGCCGGACCTATTTCTATGGGAGATGATTCGATTGATGTTACGGTTAAATCTCCTAATGGCTATTCAATAGGGATGATTGTTCGTCATAGTTTCACAAAGATGTTTAGCCTTGAAACCGGACTTCATCTTACTAATCGTTATTATCCAGTTCAGTTTGAAAATTCGAATAAGGGAATAAATTCAGCATCAAAGATCCAATTAGTCTCTTATGAAATTCCTATTCAATGGTTATTATATATTCGATTGGGGGAGCAAATTTATATGAATACCATTCTCGGTATATCCCTTGATATTTTTCCAACAGATGTAACCGTAACAGAAGATTCGTATGCCTATATTATTATTGTTGATTCATGGATCCAAGGATCATTATTAGCAAGTGTAGGATTCGAATATCGAACAGAAAAGAGTGGTTTTTTTTATATGGGGGCTTCGCTTCATAGACCTTTTAAAGAGATCGGTAATTTTAGTCTTTCTTATTATAATAATAATTCACTTTCAGAATATGTGAATTTTACTTCGCCGATTACAGGAACCTATTTGTCGATAGATTTCAGGTATTTCTTTCCTAAAAGAGAAAAGGTTGTCGAACCTAAATACTACTAAAAAGGCATTTCAAATTATTTAAAAAATCATGCTAATAAGCTGTTTTTCAGTATCTTAATTTTAAGGTTCCAATAATAAGATTAAAATATAACAATTTTATATCGTATTGAGTTTTTTTGAAAGGTCTTTTTTAAATAGTTTCGTCTACTATAAAACTTAATAAATAAACTATGAAAAAACTTTTTACAAGCTTACTTGCGTTTGGATTTTTGTGGAGCACCGGCTTTTCACAAGTCTATATCGACGAGAATTTCGATACTGAAATTCCAGCTACCTGGGCCACAAGCTCAGAAGGGGATGCTCATCCTTGGTCATGGGTTGAAAATTACGGATGGAATTCTGATGACTTAGATGGAACAGGCTTTGTTATGGCCGATTCTGATGCTAATAATGGTAGCCATTTAATTGAAAATTTAGATTCTCCTGGTTTTGATGCTTCAGCCGGAAACATTATTATCGTTGAATTTGACCAATATTTTAATAACATTGGTAATACAGATTCTGCTTCAGTTGAAGTTTGGGATGGCTCATCTTGGAATCTTGCCTGGAGCTTTGGAGCTAATACAGGTGTCGACATTGGAAGTTGGACCAACACAGTTCATACAACTGCAATTATTACCGATTTTGTAAATCCTAGTGGTGATACTAAAGTTCGTTTTCATTATGATGATGGTAATGTTTGGGCTTGGTATTGGGCGATTGACAATGTGAAGATTTCTTCTGTTGATTGTTTAGATCCTCAAAATACTACTATTCAACCGGGTGCAATTGCTGCCGTTGTTAACTGGGATTCAGGTTCTGGTAACTCTGATTTAGTTTATGGTCCAACAGGTGTTGATCCTCTAGATATTGCAGGTACAGGTGGAACATTGATAACAAATGCTGCTAATCCTTATACTATTACCGGCTTAGATCCTTCTACTTCTTATGAAGTTTATCTTCAGGATAATTGTGGAGTGGATGGCACTAGCGGATGGGCTGGCCCAACAGCTTTTAATACAACTGTTGCTTGTCCAAATCCAGTAATGAACTGGAACCCATTTACTTTTGTAAGTTCATTTTATGCAACTTTCGCTTTTACACAAGTTGGTTTAGGAGATATGTACATGATCATTGGCCCTGATGGATTTACGCTTGGCGCTGCCGGCGATACCATAGGACCAATCTCTTCTCCTTATAATATTACCGGTTTAGATGCTGAGACTGCTTATGATGTGTATTTATATATGGATTGTGAAGGAGATGGCCTAGGTTATTCAGCTAATGTTGCGCCTGGAAATGGTGGTTTTACTACCCTTCCTGCATGTCCGGTACCTACTGTGCCTTACCAACCCTTTACAAATATCACTGCTTCTACAGCAGATATGACTTTTACTAATAATGGTGCAGGTGATGTTTATTTGATCATAGGACCTGATAACTTTGTACTCGGTACAGCTGGTGATACGATTGGACCTGTTACTTCTCCATACACTATTACAGGTTTAAATGCTTTAACTTTTTATGATGTTTATCTTTATTTAGATTGTAATGCAGATGGATATGGTGAATCAATTAACACGCCAGTAAAAGGGTTTAATACACTTACTGATGGTCCTGGTACTACTTGTATTGATCCAATTATCCTTAATAACAATCTACCTTGGGCAAATACAGACCAATCGATCTGTGGATATGGTAATTCAATAACTTCAAGCGCTTGTTCTAGTTACCAAGGTTACGAAGAAATTGTATTTGCTTATGCTCCTGAAACTGATGGAGAGATCTTTGGTATTTTTGCAAATAATTTATCTTCAACTGAATATTATTTTAATATTACTGAAGGTTGCCCTTCTGATCCTGATGCCGTTTGTGTTTATAACGGAAGTTGGTATTCTTGGGATGGAGGAGAAAACTTTTTAGTAAATGATGTTGAATTAGAAAATGGTGTTACTTATTACATCACTGTTTCTGCCTATTTAGGTGGCGGCGGATGTACGCTTGATTTAACACTTTTCTTAGTTACATGTTTTACACCAAGCAATCCATCATTTACAGCCTATGCTGATAGTACAGTAATTAGCTGGACATCTAACTCAATTGATGCTGCAGGATGGCAATTCGAATGGGGTCCTGAAGGATTCGACCAAGGAACCGGTACAATTATCGACGGTGTATATGGCGTTGATGGACCTCCTGTAACTATTGAAGGTTTATCTGACACTACAAATTATGAATTTTATGTTTTAGATGTTTGTGGTTTTGGCGATCAATCCATTCCATTTGGTCCAAGTTTGTTTACCGGACCGCCTCCTGCAAATGATCTTTGTGTAAATGCTACTCCACTTTCTTGTGGCGATGTTGTAGCCGGTAATATTTCTGCCGCTACAGATAGTCTTTCTGCAACAATGGTTGAATGTAGTACATGGGATATATTACAAGGACCTGCAGTTTGGTATTCTTTTGTTGGAACAGGAGATGAAGTAGTATTATCTACTTGTGGAATTCAATATTACAGTTACATCCATGTTTATACAGGTGATTGTAATGATACTTTAACTTGTGAAACCTATGGTTATGGTAACTATGTAAATGGTGCATACCAATGTGAAGCTGGAGACTATCAAGGTGTTTATGTGTCTCTTCAAACTGAAATAGGAGTTACCTATTATGCAGCGGTAAGTGGACAAGGAACGAATATTGGTCCATTTAACTTATCAATGGAATGTATCCCTTGTTCAGCTCCATACGCTTTGGTATTAAATACTAATTCAGATACTCAGGCAGAATTTACCTGGACTACTTTAAACGATGGGGCAACCTATAACTACGAATATGGTGTAACAGGATTTGTTCTTGGAACAGGTACTACAGGAAGTGGTATTGTCGGTACTGACGGACCTCCAGTTCTAATTTCCGGTTTAAGTGCTTCAACTACTTACGATTTTTATGTATATGAAGATTGTGGTGATGGTGGAGTATCTGAAAGTTTAAATATGACTTTCACTACAAATGCATTACCTCCTCCAGCAAATGACTTATGTGCCGATGCCATTTTATTAGAATGTGGTGGTGGAGATACTGTATCTACTTTAAACGCTACCAGTTTAGGTAACCCAGTTGGTGGCCAATGTGGTAATGAGTTCAATATTATGGAAGGAAACACCGTTTGGTGGCAATTTGTTGGAACAGGCGAAGAAGTAAATATCTCTACTTGCGGATCTAACTTTACTACCGACTTGTTTATCATGACTGGTTCTTGTGATGCATTGGAATGTGTTGCACAAGTGACTACAAATGGTAACCCTTGTGGTGATTGGACTGGTAGTGCTGTTAGTATTATGGCTGAATTAGGTCAAACCTACTATATCAGTGTTAGTCCTACCGGAACTTGGACAGATGGTGGTAATGCAATTGTAAATATCGAATGTATTCCATGTTCTACTCCAACTGCTATAACAGCTAGTTTAACAGATGTAAGTGCTACTATTTCTTGGACTTCATTTAATACTCCTGCAGATTATACCTTAGTATGGGATACTTTACCATTCAACTATCCAACTGATCCAGGAAACGTTATTACTGGTAACACTGGAGATGGTTTCCCAACTATTGATGGCTTATTGGCAAATGGTCACTATAAGATATATGTATTTGAATATTGTGATACTGAAATGACGAATTCTGATACTGTTTCCTATACATTTATTACCAATGCTTTACCTCCTCCTACAAATGATAATGTATGTAATGCTATTGCATTAGCTGCTGGGGATACACTTTTAACTACAAACCAATATGCATCAATTGAATCTGGTGAGCCTGTACCAAATGGTGGTAACTGTAATGATCCAAACCAAATGTTATGGTGTATTGGAACAATATCAAGTTCATCTTGGTATACTTTTACTCCGGATATGAATGGATTGGCTACAATCACTACTTGTCATACAGGATCATACGATACTCAAATGGCAATGTACATGGTGGATGATTGTTCAGATTTTAATTCTTTCACTCTTGTAGCTGCAAATGATGATAATAATACCTGTCAAGTTGCAACAGGATTTACATCTACCGTTCAAGCTTGTTTACAAGCAGGTGTTACTTATTACATTCAGATTGACCCTTATGGTACTCTTGGTAATTCATTCTCAATTTCTGTAGATTTCCAAGGTGCTGAAGTAACTGGAGTAGTTGCTTTCCCAAATATTCACTCAGCGAATGTTAGTTGGAACTATAACGCAACTTCAGGTAATGATGTGAATTACACATTATACTATACCAATATGACTACAAATGAGACAATGACGATGACAGGTAACACTGCTGATCTTCCGGTTCTTATTGAAGGCTTAACTGGTTCTACTATGTATGAGTATTATATTGTATGTAATGACGATTGTAATACTACAAGTTCAACAGAATCATTTACAACTCAGTTTGATGGTATTACTGAATTAAACTTTGGTAGCACTGTTAATGTTTATCCTAATCCGGTTAGCGATATCTTAACAATTGAGATCAATGCAGATATTACTGCTGGTTCTGTGATAAGTATTATTAGTATGCAAGGACAAGTCATTTATCAGGAAACGGTAAAAGACAATGTTTCTG
>JAHECK010000013.1 GCA_024641785.1 Flavobacteriales bacterium
ATAATCAGATCTCCGTCATTTAATCCTTTTACGACATATGAGTTGCTGTTTTTCTTTAGCACGTCAACCTGAACAACATATAGAACTGAATCTCGAATTGTTTGAACCATTTGATCATTACCCAATGCCTTTCTCGGTAATTCAAAACTATTAGGCACATTTCCTGAAAAGATGGTTACTTCAAGATACATCCCGGGATAAAGATCGGCTCTTCCATTTGAAGGCACGATATATACATTTACAGATTGAGTATTAACATTAATTTGTTGTTCAACTCGTTTTACCTTTCCTTTCCACTCAAAATCATTTCCTCTTGTTTTCATGGACACTTCCTGACCGGGAGCAACAACATTAATATTTTCTCTATCGATGGGAACGGCTATTTCAAGTTCACTGGTCTGACTTAATTTAGCAACAGGGGTACCCATATTTACAAATGAACCTTGTTGGATCATCACTTCTGAAAAATAACCACTAAAAGGCGCTCTGATCGTGTATTTAGAAAGTCGAATCTCATCTTTTTTAATATTATAATACTCGCCGAGTACATTTCGAGATGCTAAAAATGTTTGCTCCTGATTACTAGAGGTTTCAGGTAAATTGGGGAAATTTAAATCTACATCCAGTGAATTAAAAAATTGTTCCCAAACCTTATATGAATTTGGGTAGTCAATTTTTATATCTGCTAATGCACCTGCCATTAAATTCAAAAAAGAACTTTTTCGGGCTTTTAAACTCAATCTTGCTTCTCGATCATCCACTTTAAATAAGACCGTTCCGGTAGAAAATTTAGCTCCTTGTTTTAAAGGGATATCTCCATATAAAACCACTCCGGCAACTTCAGGAGAAACATTGATACTGAGAGAAGGGTTTACTCTTCCAAAACCAACTATTGAAATGGCTTGTGCGGTATTTTTCACTTCCAGTACTTTTGCATACTGAAAACGCTCTTTCTTATCCTTGAGTTTAGAAGAGTTTACTTGAAAATTACTGTATAAAGACCAAGCGATCACACTGATAATTATGATAATAACAGAAAGAATAATGAACTGTCTTTTCTTCATGGATTTTTATTTTGCTTGCAAAAGTAGAAAGCTTTGCCTTTTAATAAGAGTTATTTGATAAAATAATCGTAATAAAAATTTATATACGGTCTGCGAATATTTCGACTGAAAGCAGAAATGTATCAAGGGGTCATTATTGTCTTGGTAAATCCTTTTTAAATCTGTCATCAAACCCCCAGCATTCCTTACCTCCCAATCAACCTCAGATACACTTCTCTGCAGAGCCATGCATCCGTTGCGGCATAATCTATCTGAGCCTTACTTAAAACCGGGTTTTCCCAGTTACTTACCTGCTGTGCCTTGGAAATACGAATATTTAAAACTAATGCTGCCAATTTCCTTGCACCTATACTTACAAATCCATGATCTTGGGCAAACTGATTTAGATCGATAATGTTTCGCGATGAATGTGATAGACTTTTCGATAGATCTTTAAGGTCATCATGAATTGCAATACCCACTTTTACAATGCTCTCTTCTTCCAATAACTCTTTTAATAATGGTAGTGGACCGGTAGAAAGGGTGCGGAATAGGTATACTTTTTTTTCTGAAGCTAATTGCACAAGCGATACCGGAAATGATTGTCCCCGCTTAAATGCAGGTTTTGCTTCAGTATCAATTCCTATTATTTTAGAGTACATTAATTCTTCCAATGCACTATCAGCTTCTTGTCTACTATTGATAAGATGAATATTGCCCGTGTACTTTCCATGAGGAAGATTTGCAATCTCTTCTTTTGAAATTTCTTTTCTATAATTCATTTTCGTCGACAAAGTTAATTCAATGCCTATTTCATACAAATGCATTGATAAATTTATTTCATCTTTGCGCTCATAATAATGGCAAAATATCAATTATATAATTTGCAGTTTTGGCTTCTATGCCTTAGTTCCATGTTCTTCATGGGTAGTTTTAATATGATCATTCCGGAATTACCTGATTTTTTGAGCCATTTAGGAGGCGCAGAATATAAAGGACTGATAATCTCACTTTTTACTTTATCAGCCGCAATTTCAAGACCTTTTTCAGGAAAACTTGCCGATGAAATAGGTCGGAAACCCATTATGATCTATGGTGCAATGATCACTGTAGTTTGTTCCGTTAGCTATGTGTTTTTAGTTAGTGTTATTGGCTTTTTAGCTCTTCGCTTTATTCATGGTATGTCTACCGGTTTTGCTCCTACCGGAAGAACTGCATTCTTATCGGATATGGTTCCTATCGGTAAAAGAGGTGAAGCGATGGGAATACTTGGTATTTCAGCTAGCTTAGGTATGGCCGGTGGTCCTGCATTGGGATCTGAAATTGCAACTCATTTTGGACTTGAATCGATGTTTTATGCTTCTTCTATTATGGCCATCATCTCGATTATTATCGTATTGCCAATGAAAGAGACGCTGCCTGATCCCAAACGGTTTAAATTAAAGATGCTCTCAATAAAACTTAGTGATATCTACGAACCTAAAGTGCTTGGACCGGTAACCATCATGATGCTCTATGCCTATTCTTTTGGGACTGTATTGACTATAGTTCCTGATTATAGTCGTTATATTGGAATCGACAACAAGGGCTTATTTTTTAGCGTTTTCTTTTTAGCAAGTTTATTTTCCAGACTTATAGCTGGGAAAATTTCAGACAAAAAAGGAAGAGTGGTCGTGATCAAATATGGATTGATCATTTTCTCACTTGGATTGATCACCACTGCTTTGGCTAGTTCAAAAATAATGTTTTTAAGCGGAGCGATGCTTTATGGCTTAGGTGGCGGAATTACGAGTCCGACCATTTTCGCCTGGACTGTTGATCTTAGTGATGAAATAAGAAGAGGTCGGGGTATATCATTTATGTATCTGGCAATGGAAATAGGTATTGGAGTTGGGGCGTTAAGCTCCGGATTTATTTATGGAGACAATGATGCAAACCTTTCAAATACTTTTTGGGCTTCTTTAGTGTTTATTGTTATTGGCTTTATTTACTTGCATATTTCATGGAAAAATAAAAGACAAAACCCGGTTGTCTTATATCAAGAAGGCGATAAACAATAAATTATTTTCAGCTATTTTAGGTTTAAAGCTTTATGCTGGGTGTCGGATGTGAAAATGACACTTGAATTAACACTTCCTAAATTTTATTAGTGCAATTAAAATTACTTTCTAAGGATCTCGTAAGCTTCTTCCTCGCTTATTTCATTTCCATTTAATACGTAAAGAATTTTAGCTTGATCTACTCCACGTTCATGAAAACGCTGTAAGATCACTGTCGCTTCGGTTAAGGAATCTATTTCTTTTGAAGAATAAATGGTCTTTCCTCCATTAATTGCTCGTTTAATTCCTATATCCGAATTTTCGAGTAGGGCTGTAGCAACATTATTCGGTATGCTATTAGAATAACTCCCTATATAAATAACAAAACTTAATTCTGATGGATCCGGAAGAGTCTTCTCTACTTTAGGACTTTCAATAATTACTTCTTCTTTTTTAGGCTTGATAGGGTCTGCTTTCACAACAACAGGAGTTTCTTTTTTTACAACTTGATTTGGTGCTACTACGTTTGCTTTTGTACTCTTATCATTTGAAACAATAATGTTTGGGTTTTCCAGAATTAATGCGTTTGCTTTATCTAAAGAAATTCGATCACCATCGTAATACACAGTAATAAAAGCATCAATAACTCCTTTCGACATTACATATTCTTTCTGTTTTAAGGCCTCATCGATAGTACTATAAATTCCCGATGTATAACGATAATATCCATTGCCCGTTAATTCAAGATTCAGTGGCTGAATTCCAAAAAGTTCGCTTAATTGAACTTTCCTACTAAAAACACCTACCTGAACGCAATAAAACAACTCTTTAATTGCATTAACCGAGGTGGCCGGAGCTTCTACCCCTCCATCAATTATGGTATTGCTTGGAGGGCTGGTATTTACTAAATTATTAAAATCCTCCGCCTTTATTACCGGGGTCTCCGGTTTTTTATCTATCTCATTATTCATTGAAATAGTTCCGGCTTCTTGCTGTCCTACCATCTGCAGTGCTTCATTTATTGGAATTCGTTTTCCATTATAAAATGAAACGATAAATGCATCTTGATAACCTATCGCATTCACCTGATTTTTAGCCACTTTTGCATCCTTGATATCTCTAAAGATACCGACAGAATAGCGTGTGATTCCATTATCAAGCAATTCAGCGGTCATTGGACTTAAACCAACAAAATGTTCTGCCGGTAATTCATTTCTAAATGCCCCGATTTGAACTTTAAAGATCAAGCCATCAGGTAATGGAGGATTTACAGGTATAGGATCTTCTTTTGAATAAAATACGATCCCTTCTTCAAATAAAAATCCTTTGGACTCACCTACTTGCTCAGGCACTTGCACTTGCTCCGCAACGATCTCCTCTTGCTCTATTACTGGCTCTTGCTCCTGCTCCTGCTCCTGCTCAATTATAATCACTTCATCCACCACAGCAAGTACTGGTGTTCTGCCCTCATTTATATCCGAAATAATCTGCTTGTTCTCCGTTTCCAAATTCGCATAAAAAGCATCTATATTCGTATTTATCTTGGCTTTATTTTCTTCCAGACTTCCAATTAGCATTTCAAGAGAATCTGTTTTATGATACCATGAAAGCGCTTCTTGAAAATAGTTGTTTTTTTGTGAATACAAGCTTTCTGCTTCCTTTGTGTTTTTTGCCTTTGAAAGATCTATATTCTGATAATTTTCCATCGAACTAATAGCTTGTTCGCGATAAGCCGATTGCATTTTTTTATAAGCACCTATATTTTTCTGAACCTCATTCTCTACGTATTGCAACGCATAATAAGTTTGAAGTTCCGGAGTATTAATGATCAATTCTGTCTGTCCCTCATTTAATCCCAAATTAATGAGTGCTTTCTCAAGCTCAACATTACCGGTAGGCGCTTTAATTGAAGCTGTTTTTTGTTGACCCTTTAATTGGATCTCTTGTTCGAATGCATCTAATTCTGCCAATTTATTTTGATTCCAAACCAATGCATCCTGATAAGTTTTTGATATGCTTTGCCATTTTGATAATTCAGATTGGTCTCCTTTCACAAGCATTTCTGAACTCTTCTGTTCAGATTCCAAAATGGATAATTCTAAACTTTCAATATTTTCTTCTAATAGCAGTTTTTTCTCATCTGTACTGAGTTCATAATAATTAAAGTCATCGTCATTAAAGAGACTCATAGGTATCCGTGTTGTATTACTACTGCTTATCGATTCAGTTTGACCTGACTGCAATGACACGAGACTTAAAAAATAAGATTGCTTCAATAAATTAAGCTTCGCTTCTCCTTTCTCGTCATTGGCACTTAAAAATGCCTGCTTCGAAAGTTGATAATAATTATCAGTAGAAGTGTTTTCCTCATTCGCAATATGTAGTAATGGGATCCATTGAGTAAAGAATGTGTTTTCTTTATCTGTAATTTGATCTTTGAGTTGTTCCTTATCCTTTTGAATTTTTTTCAGCTCTTTATCAGTAGCCTTTTTCTCATCCAATTCTAGTTGATGATACTGATCGAATAATGAATTGATCTCTTGTATTTCTGTGAAATATTGAGCCGATTCCTTCTTTAAATTTTTATTCTGAAATCCAGGATCTTGAGATATCTTACCACTTTCATTAAAAATAGCGATCGCATTCTCTGTCAATTCAAAACGCATTGCATTATCCCATGATTTGGATTTTTCGACGACAGATTCACTTGTTTTCTCACTCGATATTTCCTGCTCAGGTGCTTTTTCTAGGCTAAGTTCTTCCATTGCGAGCAAAAGTCCATTCATATCCGCGTTCACCCCTTGCTGTAAAGAGATCCACTGTTTACTTTCACTATCATTTGTTTCTACTGCTTGAACTTCGAGTATCTTAAAGGTAAGCGCTGCAGAAAGTTCTTTATATAAACTGTACTTTTTATTCAGTTGGTCTTCAATCGGCATATCACTAATTTCAATTGCGGTGATCTCCTTATTAAATCTTGGTGAAACACTAGTGATCATATCCTCTTTTGAAAGAAGCTCCAGCTCTTCTTCTTTTTGTTCATTTGAACTTACCAATGCATCAGGAGAAACATTTCCCTGAGCCATCTCTAATACCGCTGCATTAATTTCTACTTCCTTATCCAATTTGATCTCTTCCAATAAAGTGATCTTCGATTCTAATAGAATTTTCTGATCGGGATCGGCTACTTCAATTTCTCTATTTAAATCAGCCATCTCTATATTGATCATAGAAATGAGTGCTTCATTTAACTGGATCTTTTGGGCTTCTTTAACATCGATATCCGCACTTGAATTATTTATTGCATTCCACTTACTCTGATAATTTTCATCCAACTCATCGATCATTTCTCCTTCGGTTGGAAGATTAGCTACTTCACTTAATAGTGTAATATCTTGACTCAATTCATATTGATTCACATTTAATTCAGTAATCAATATTTTTAATGCTTTTTCCTTTTCCAAATATTGCCTCATCAGATAAAGGTCATCTTCAGGATATGGCATTAATTGTAAATTATAAAGTAGAAGTCCTAAACGATCTACGGTATGATTATAAAAATCGAGCATTTTAGCATTTTTCTCCAGATTACTTCCTCCTCCAGTCTCAATTACTTGTTTTTCGTCATTAAATTCAGGTATAAAATCTTCAACTGTGTAGACCGATTCCTGATTATTTTCAATTTCCTTTTTATAATCTTTTAGCAAGGCTACTGTTTCGCTTTCCTTTTCTGCTTTTACCCCTTCTAATTCTTGTTTAGAATATTCAGAATCATTCGCTTCAAGAGTTCTATTAACTTCTTCAATCAATTCAGTATTTAGTAATATCCTTTCTTCAAGTTGTTCTATTTTATCAGGATTTGCTGCAATTAATGATTGTTTCTTGCTATACTCATTTACCAATTGGTTCTCAATACCATTTTCATTTGATACAAGCATTTGATCATCACTGGTTAATTCTCCGATCTCTGTTTTATCTGACGGAACTAAGGCTAATAATTCTTCATAAGTAATACCTAAAGAAAGCAGAGCGTCATTATCAAGGTTTTCCATCGCTAAGATATTCTCCTTTGCTTTATCGATTTGACCACTTGATTCCACTAACTGAGTGTCCAATGGCTTTTTACTTTCTAAGGCTTTATATTCCCAGTTTGTGGCAAATTCAAATCCTTGGTCAGCTACCTTACTATTCCAATCTAATTCACGGTACTTCTCCCAGTTTTTTGGTGAATCCTCTTCAATTTCAGCTAGCTCATTACGCGCTCGATTTAGCTCTCGCTCAATCGCCTCTTTATCCGACCCTTTGGCATTTTGAACCTGGGTTTCAAGTCTCTTTATTAAAGTGATGTTTTCATTTTTGTCATTTCTTAATTGTTCAGAACGATCAAAAGCCTGCATAGCTTTCATGTGCTCCAGTTCTTTCACATCAGCCAGAAAATCGATCTCATTTTCATCAAGTTTATTCTGCTTAATATTTGCTTCTAAAATTGCAAGATCATTCATCGATGAACTTAACAGCGTTTTTTCATTTGATATTAAGCCCTGTTCCAATTCAATTTTAGCAGCACTCAATCCATTAATCGCTTCCGTCCTTTCTTTAATACTTTCATTTAATCGGGACGATATCATCATTGCCGATGCCGAATTCAATAGATTTATTTTTGCTTCATCTCTTAATGTTATTGAAAGTTTCAAAAACTCTTGTTTCTCAATAAGATCATTTGAGGCCTCGAAATTTGCAAATGCCTTTTTTGATTCTTCAATAAGTTCGTCTGATTTTAATTTGAATGCCTTTGATTCAGCAAATGCTTTAGAAGAAAGTGCGCTATAATCCTTATTTTTCTTACTCAGATCAATGATCTCATTATCAGCCCAATCCGCTACTTCTTGATTAGAATGTAATTTGCTAAATCCTGCACTTAAATAGAGGGATTCAATTTCACCTTGTTGCTTAGCTAATTCCTGGTCCTTAAGCTTTTCGTTTATCAGATCAGCAGGCGTAATATCCAGTTCGGCCCTTTTCTTTAAAGCCATTGCCAATAATTCCTGAATATCGCCTTCTAAAGGTTCATCGAAATAATTTTTTATCATTAGTCGTTCTACTCCGTCATCATCGATCAATATGAGTTCTTGTCTAAAAGCAGCAATACTTTCTAAGCGGGGAATTTCAACTTTTCCGGTATGAATAATCCCGGACTTACCGGCTTCAACATAAAAATTATACGCTCCGCCATAATTAAAATCCAGTAAGTAATTACCTGATGCTTCAGAATTATATATTCCGATTTGGCGTTTAGTCTGACTGTCTTCGATCGTTATCCTCGCATTTTTAAGGGATGGATCTAATTCAGAAAGGAAGTTTCCTTTTATTAATATGATACTCGATGGCAGTAGATCTACTTTCACTTCATAAACCGACATTCTATCTTGCTTACTGGCTCTAGATGAAGCGAAAAAAGCATTTTGATTTAGCGAATCCGCAATATAAAGAATGTCATTGTCGGGTGTATTGATTGCAAAGTCAAGATTTTCCGGTGCACTATAGGCTCCGGAAAAGGGATTTATAACAGATTTGAAAATATCAAATCCTCCCATACTATTATGTCCTTCAGAACAAAAGTAGAGGGTTTTACCATCCGGATGCATAAATGGGAAATCTTCATTAAAAGGAGTGTTAATAGTAGAGGGCAAAAGGTTCGGCTCCGACCAGCTTCCATCACCTTTTCGGGTAGCATAATAAATATCTAGTCCCTGATCTCCTTTTTTACCATAACTCGAAAAATAAACGACATTGGATAGAGGAGTTGAATAGATAATCGGTAGATGACCATTTTTCTTATCGATGCTACTTTGAAATTCTTCGGGAGCGATTAATATTTTACCGGAAAGATTTTCTAATTGATAATACCTGAAAAACTCATTGGCATCTACATCTGTTTTATCAAGTACAATTACTTCCTTTATGTTTGTCAATAGGGCTTTCCCATTATTACACTGCTGTAATGAAAGTGCCAGATTATACTTATCCTGCGTCTTGCTGTCGCTTAAATCTGCAAATTTCTCGAAATTCTTTATTGCTTTATCAAACTCATAATTCAACTGATAAGCTTTCCCGAGGAAATAAAAAGCACGATTATCAATTCCTGCTTTTAAAGAAGATTTTTGCAAATAAGGAATGGCATCTGCTTTTTTATCAGAACCATATAATAAAGTAGCCCCATATTTAAAAGTAATATCAGGATCCCCTTTTTTTATTGATAAAAGCTGGGTGAACATAGGGTAGGCCTCGGCATAAGATCCATCCTCGAACAGTGTATTCGCTTGTTTTAATAGATTATCTGTCTCAGATTTTTGAGCATATAAATTGCCTCTAACACTTAAGAGTAGTAGTGATACAGAAATTAGTCCTATGAAATTTCTCACAGAAAAAATCAGTTTAGGGTATAAAGTTAAATTTAGACGAATCACCTTAAACAGTTATAAAATCTCCTATTCTTATTTAACGAACTTATTAACAATAGGTTTATTCGTCGAAGCGCTCCAGAAATTCTTCCATTTTTCTTTTTGAAGCTAGAATATACTCATAGCCAATATGGTCTTTAGTCGCTTTTATAAATCGCTTATCATCTTTTGTCTCGATAAGTATATTATTGAATTCTTTATTGCTTCCATAAGCTTGCATTACTCCTCTTGAGTAGGTGAAATAATACCAAACTTCATCATCCGCTTCTAAATAGATCTCAATTTTATCTCCACTTCGTTTTCGTGTGATCATCACTTTTCCTTCCATCGATTTAAAGACTTGCTTATCTTTTATCGAAGCGATAGAAATTGGACCTTTTGATTTAAAGGATTCTGACCCATCATCCCAAAACATTTCAATTCCTGCAAAATAAAGTGTCTTTTCAATGTCGTTAGGCATTTTTCGAATCGCCCCACTTAAATTTAAGTCTGTTATCAATTGATCTGCTTTTTCTTGTCCCAATAACTCTTTTAAGGATTGTTCATAATAGACTTTCGAAAAATTAACACCTTTTGTTGATGGACTTTTATTTATATCATTGGTGAATACTTTTAAAGCATCATCGTTAAAAAGGAAATCCATTACCATGGATAGATTAAAATCGAAGTTCTCATCCTGAGAATTATAAGTTGATGTTCCAAACAATTGAAAACTAATGGGATCGAAATCAATTCCGAAATTTAAAGGCCCATCTGTTCTTACTCCGCAGCTATTTATATTCAATGCGGCTAATGGTCCTGGAAGTTTCGCTTGTTTAAGTTTTTCTTCACTCGCAATAAGATATTCGTTCGACTTTTTATCATAAGAAAGAAAACCGTTTGTGGCTACCATTACCTGATCTTCATCATTCTCTTTCTCGGATAGAAAAACAGGGTAAATTCCAAATGGATCATCTCTGGAAACCAATCCGCTATAGATCTTTTCGTGGGTAATAGCCATAAGAGAAGCTTCGATCGGAATATGAATGTCCTGAGGGTTTACCTCAGCTGTAAATGGAATCCAAAAGATCTCTTCGTCCGGACAATCATGAAGTATTCTAGTGGATCCTTCAAATACAAGAAAGGCTCGATTTGCTTCTAAATTTACATCTCCTTGAAATTCAAAATTTGCACTTAGCATGAATTTGTCATCTCCTAAGATCTTCCCTTCTGCAATGGTTTGAATATTAGTATCGATCTTGATCTCTTTTAACCAGATCTGATAGGCATGACCGGCTTCATTAATATAATCAACATAGCCCGATCCATCGTATTGATATCGACCTCTAATATTCACATCAGCAGTATAAATAGTATGGAATTTTGTAATATCATTTGCTACGATCATCGAATTGTTAAAAGGATCAAGGATCGCTCTTTTACGAATAGTTGCCATTCCACTGTCAGGATAAATTCGAGCATCTGCAGACTTTATAAATAAAATATCGCTGCAAGAAATGATGGAACTTTTTAAATTAAAAATTGCTTTTGGGGCTAAGAAATTCAAAGAATCCTGTGCTGGATTGATCGAGAAGAAATTGGAGCTGGATTTATTTACATCTGTATCGATCACGAAATCGCTTTCGACCACTTTAGCACCCCGGTCCGACTCCAATTCGATGTCGTTTTTATCCATATACCAATTAAACTTATCCATAAAACAGATGTATTGATTGGCCGGAAACTCGACGAAAGACTCTTCATCATTAGATACAAACTTTCCTATCCGATTAACAAAGTCCACATTAGCATTCACATTATTCGTTTTAAATGCCATCCCTATAACCCCTTCGGATGCTAGACTAAAATCAGAAGTGTCAGCCAATATTTCGTCTTTTTGATATGAAAAATCTTTTGAGCTTAATAAAGCTCCTGAGAATTCGACTTCACCATTTCCGCCCATACCCGTTTCATCAAGTGCGAGATAACCCGAACGCAAAAAAGCCTGTTCATGATACATCGAAATTGGCTCGCTATAAACATTTGCTAATAATCTTTTATCGTATGGATAGAAGTCTACCTCTACCTGATTGGCATGCACTTCAGGAACCTGAGGAGGTATTTCACTTTCATTATTTACAAACGAAGTAGTGATCCCTTTTAATGAATCCGGAAAAAAGGTAAAGGCATCTGAATGCGAATGCGAACTTAAAAAATCAAGGTCCCCATTTCCTTGAAGTCCTTTTCCTGATAATGATATTTTTGTATCAAACTTAGCTAATCCGCCATAAATAGTAATCCCTTCTGGTGGTAATTTCCTACTAAAACCTAATGAATAATCAGGCATAATTACAAGAGCTTCATCCATCTCATCAAAGATTCCTCCTGATACAAATCGACCTTGAAAACTAATATTCTCGGTTCTGAATTTCTCCAAACTATCGATTACAAAAGGGTCTATTTCATAATAAAAACGTTCCCGGTCGTATACTCCACCTTGTATCCTACTATTATCATAATACACATAGGATTCCTTTACACAATTAAAAACAGGGTATTGAGGAAAGTCCTTAACATTAAGCCCCGACTTGTTTTCCGGATTATCTACGTTAATACTCCCTCTGATCCCTTCAATTACATTCGTAACATAACGAAGAGGCCTTGTCCCTTCAGTAGTCATTTCAAAACTAGGGACTTTAATCCTTGCGGAATCTACTTTTATTAGGTTTATTGTAAACTCTTCATAGTCGAAATAATAGTCGGAACCAAAATATTCGAACTTACCGGCGTATACGACTCCACCAAATTTTATATCCCGATCTTTCTCAATAGTGATCTCTCCTTTATTTGGAAAAATAACCACATTATTACTGTCGCTTAATGTAAAAAATCGAACGCCTCTTAATTTAATTTCATTGTTCTCAAGATCGAGCGTTCCATTCATATCCCGTCCTACCTCAGATGAAATTTGAATCACATCATAATCGCTTTTACCGGCATTATCAAGAATGTACTTACTAAGTTTCGGATTCTTTATCGCATATTTTTCTCTACTATTATAATCAACAAAACCTTGAATACTCAGATTGAGCAGAAGCGTTTCTGTTTGAACAGAAGATAAACGTAAAAACTGCGATAGATCCTCTAATGCGAAGGTATTGGATCCTAAATTCTGAGTTAATTTATCAATTGCAGTAAGAGGATGAATACGATCCATTCCCATTAATTGAGTGAATCTCTTTTTACTGAAATAATCCTGAGATTCGAAATAAACCTGACGACTTGTAGAACCAAAAATGGCTCCGAAATCCATTATAGGTTCATCAATATTCCAATAAAATCCTTCAGCAAAAATATCAAAGTTGTGGTAATTATCTCTAAAAGGGGTTTGTGAGATCCCTTCATCATTTCGATATAAAGTAAGAAGGCGATTCGATTTTACAAACTTCAAGTTCAAACCCGGATGAATGATCGAATCGGAGGCTAGATGAATGATTATTTTGGCATTTTCTGCTCCGAAAGTACTTGGATTCATTGAAAAGAAATTGGCATGGGCCTCTACCTTTACCTTCCCTTTATATTTAAAAAAGAGCTTTGCCGGTTGATCAGCGGTTCCAAAGCCATTAAATGTAGCTCCCTTCATGTTAAATCCTCCGCTATAATCAACATTGGCAGCTATGTCTTTTATCTCAAAGCGACTTTCATAGGTATTAAAACTTGGGTAAGTCGCTTTTTCAGGAGTGACATTCGCTAAAATATTTTCATTTAAACTTCCAAAAAGAGTTCGTTCGAATAAATAATGATGAAAACGTACCGAATCGATACGATAGGATACTGATTTCAAACTTATTGAATAGTTATCGAAATCGGCATAAACTTCTGTTGGATCTTGCCCTGCCCTTTTCCAGTCAATTTTTCCCTTGTCGCCAACCCAATCATTCTCCAAAGGAAAATAACTTCCACTCGTATTATAAATAATCGAACTATCTTTTTTTGCCACACAAATTAAATTCGCATTTACAAAGCTAAAAACAGGTTGATCATCCAGCCCAATAGTAATTTGCTCACTATTTGTTTTCCATTCGAGCGTATTTGTTCGAAAAAAGACACCCTCATTTAATGTCTCATAAACAGAGGTCATATAACTTTTAAAAGTGTTTGCTTTATTAAGTTCCTTAACGTAGATCAAAGTATTTAAAAGCATCTCGAAATTCGATTTAACCTTTGTATCGTAATGACTTTTTTCAATTAATTCAGCAAAATTTAAAAGATAAGGAAGGGTGCTTATTTTTTTGGCCAACATATAATCACTAATCTCATAGATCTTAGACCACTCCTCTGCCGAAAAAGAATTTTCCTGAATTGTAATTCCCCATTTATCTTCAACAAATGCTTTGTTTTCTTTCTTATCTGCTGCGTCCAATAATTCAGCTACTTGATTTTTATATCCTAAAGGACTAGGATCAAATTTTGTGATCGATTGCGCATTGAGTGAACTTATTGAAATGATGAATAGTGAAAACATCATCATTATTTTTCTTCCCACACTTTTTAATAAGTAAATACTCATTGATCCTCTTTTTGATTTAATTCGAATTTCATTATAAGGTTTACAGTTCTGACTAACTTATTTTATACATTTTATTAATGCCCATTCATCCCTTGTATCTGTAAGCACAACTTTCAATCCATTTGCCTCTACAACACTTGACATTTCTTCTATATCAACTTCAAAAAACCCGCTCAGTAATAATACAGATCCTTCTTCCATATGATCTGCAAAATCTTTCATATCTCTCTTAAGTATATTTTTATTGATATTCGCTAAGATCAAATTGAATTTTTTATTTGGAATTTCTCTTTTATCCCCAAATTTAACAGATACAAATTCAGTTCCATTTAATAAGCAATTTGAAATGGTGTTTTTATATGCCCATTCATCATTATCAATTGCCCAAACAGGGTTGGCTCCTTTTTGTTCTGTTAGAATAGCCAGTACACCGGTCCCACAACCCATATCTAAGACCGATTTATTATAAATATTCTCGTCTAAAATATGTTTTACCATTAAATAGGTCGTGTTGTGATGCCCTGTTCCAAAAGACATTTGAGGTTTTATGATTACCTGAAATAAAAATCGAGGATCATTTGGATGAAAAGGGGCCCGGATCAAACACTGGTTTTCTACCATGATAGCTTGATATTCTTTCTCCCACTCTTCATTCCAATTTACTTTGGCAATTTCAGTGACTTCATAATTCTTAATGTATTTCAATACACTGATCGTCTCTAGAATATCCTCTTTTATCATGAAAGATTCAGGAATATAAGCCTTCAATCCTTCTTCCGTTTCCTCAAAACTTTCAAAAGGTAAATGGGATATCTGGGCTAATAATATATCCCGATATACCTCAGGTTCATCTACACTAAAAGTATATTCTATGTATTTCATAAGCCTTTTTTACTTTGCTTTAAACTTATCCTATGATCCCTTTTACTTTGCTTCAATTGCCCGTTCAATAAACTAAGCATTCTCTTTACTTCAACTTCATTTAATTGTATTCCTAAAATGACCTTTTTATTTCGATAAGAAAAATAAATACGCTGACCTCCAATGACCCAAAAAGAATCTTCCATAAAGGAGAAAAAATTTCTAGAGGAATGTTCCGCTTGATAAAAGCTTTCTATTTCATTCGTTTTATAATGATTTCCTTTTCCCTTTCTAAAAAACTTATTCTGAATGATCAGCTCTTCTTCTACGAATTTAATATGTTCATACCCATTTCTTCGATAAAAAAATACCTTGATCATTTTGATTTCAAAATACAAAAAAAACAAAAGCATTATAAGCATCGGAATACTGTATTGAAATGGGCTATCTCCAAAAAATTGATAAGCAAATACGGATCCACAGAACGACCATGCTAAAAGCCAGTAAAGAAGCAGGCTCTCCTTCCATCTTTCAACTTTTCCTAAAATAACAATAGATAACTTTTTTGAATCATCTACACTTATTCGATTTGAGATCATTCTCATAAAATCATTTTTTAACAAAAATATTGTATGTTGCACTACACAATCTTATTAGGACAAACTTTTTATCATCATTTTTTTCAATATACAATGAAAGGTATTTTATTCACACTTGTATTTCTAACATTTTCATCCTTAACGCTTAAGGCTGCTCATATTGTTGGAGGGGATTTTAATGTCAGTTGGGTAGAAGGCAATACATTCGAAACACAACTCAAATTATTCCGGGATTGTTTTGGTGGAGGTGCTGACTTTGACGCTAGCATCACGGTTACCATTTTTGACAGTAATACAGATACCATTTTTGGTTCGTTTGATATGTCTAATCCACAGATCACCGGAATTACCTTAGGGGATGAATGCTATACTCCAACCAGTTTATGTGTGGAACAAGGCGTCTACATCACTACGATCGATCTCCCTAATAATCCGGGCGGATATTATCTTTCATGGGAACGTTGTTGCAGAAATAACATTATATCGAATTTAGCTGATCCGGGAGAAGAAGGAATGGTTTTCACATGTAGCATAGCCGATCCTGCACTTCATAATTCGAGCCCGGTATTTGACGCATATCCAAGCACAGGATATTTCTGTATCGGAATTGAAAACACCTTGAATTTTAATGTAACGGATGCGGATGGAGATTCCTTGGTGTATTTTTTTGATAACCCATTATCCGGTGATGCAACCAATTCTTCAAGTCCAACCAGTGCAGTCGCCGGTCCAAGACCTTATACCTCTTGTGTATGGGGAGCAGGTTATGGCTTAGATAATATTCTCAATACTACCATTCCGATGACCATAGACCAGGTTAGCGGAACCATCACAGTAACTCCAGAACAATTAGGTGTTTATGTCTTCGCAGTCTATGTTGCAGAATTGAGAAATGGAGCTGTCATTGGAGCTGTTCGCCGTGAGATTCAATTTCAAACAGTAGTGTGTACGGTCGATTTGCCTGCTACTTTTGTTTCTCCTACTGATACCTTATTTGAGATTATTGCAGAGAATTTTCTGGAAATTCCAATCATAGTGGAAGATCCTAATGCTACTGATCCTCTATTTGTTGTTGCCGAGTCAGAATTATTCACTCCACATGCCGGCTATCCTGCCGTATTTGAAGGAGGCGTAGGAACCGGGACTGCTAATTCAATGTTCTCATGGCAAACAAGTTGTGTAAATATTTCCGATTCATATCATAAAGTAAGCCTTAAAGCCTTTTCAGATGGATGCAGCGGTTCTGACACTACTTTCTTTACTTTTTATGTAAAGGTCAACCCCGATTTGGATGGTTGGATAGAAGGAGCACCTAATGTGATCACTCCAAATAATGATGGTGTAAATGAATATTTCGGTTTAAATGTGAGTATTAATCCTTGCTACGATACCTTTAGAGTACTCATCTATGACCGTTGGGGACTTCTGGTTTTTGAATCTGAGGACCCATTTTTTAAATGGCATGGTACAGACCAGAATTCAGGCAAGGATGTTCCTGATGGTACTTACTTTTACATTCTGGATGCTTCTTTTAAAGAAGTGCCTTATCGTAAAACAAGCAGTTTAACTGTTTTTAGATAATTCTTTTTCAATCCATACATTTTTATGCAAGATCTTAATCAAATTCTATTAACTCTGGATAGTTATATCGGAGGAAGTGCATGGTTTGTCTACCTTCTTTTAGGAACCGGATTATTCTTTACCGTATATTTAAAATTTCCACAAATAAAATATTTCCGCCATTCCATAAAAGTGGTCATGGGTAAATATGATAAAAAAGGAGATAAAGGGGATACCTCTCATTTTCAAGCTTTAACGACCGCCTTATCAGGTACTGTAGGAACAGGAAATATTGCAGGTGTTGCACTGGCGATCCATCTTGGTGGTCCCGCAGCCTTATTCTGGATGCTTTTAACCGCCTTTCTGGGTATGACGACAAAATTCGTGGAAGTAACCTTAAGTCATAAATACAGAGAAGTAGCTGCTGATGGAAGTATATCCGGAGGACCTATGTATTACATGAAGAACCGCTTAAACATGAAGTGGCTTGCTATCATTTTTGCTGTTGCTACCATCATTTCTTCATTTGGGACAGGAAATCTTCCTCAGGTAAATTCTATTGCAAATGCAATGCATTCGACTTTCGGCATCGACACAATGCTCACCGGTGGAATTCTTGCCGTTTTATTAGGATTTGTAATTATTGGAGGAATAAAAAGAATCGCAAAAGTGACCGAAAAACTGGTTCCTATAATGGCTTTCATTTACATTATTGGTTCTTTTTTAGTGATTTTTTATAATTACGATAATATTATCCCTTCCATTCTACTCGTATCAAGTAGTATTTTTACCGGAACTGCAGCTGTTGGTGGCTTTTTAGGTGCTTCCATCGCTTTTGCCTTTAATAGAGGGGTAAATCGTGGTTTATTTTCGAATGAGGCCGGACAAGGTTCTGCTCCTATTGCACATGCCGCAGCACGAACCAGCGAGCCGGTTTCTGAAGGAATGGTAGCCATTTTAGAACCTTTTATCGATACTATTATTATATGTATGATCACCGGAATGGTGATTCTTTCTTCCGGAGTTTGGAATGAAAAACATATGACAACCTTTCAATACACCGATCTTGTAGTTCTTGATAATAGTTATGCTGAAGATAATTCCGATGATAAAGAAAGACTGACTGAGTTTGTATTAAGCGGAAATTCAATCCCATTATTTACAGGTGATTTAGAGGTGACTGATGGAATCATTCAAAATGATCTGAGTCTGATCCATAATCGATCGCTGGCAGAAGATGTAAGCATCTATGAAAACGATCAGGCATATAGTGGTATCGTTAGTGTTTCTAATGGAGTGGTATCCTCATCAGATCAAAGTAGATTTACTATTAAAGGATCTTCTTTACTTCATAGTGCTCCTCTTACTGCTGAGGCATTTTCAAGGAGTTTTATCGGGGAATATGGAAAATACATCGTGAGTATCGGCCTTTTGTTATTTGCCTTTAGTACCGCTATTTCATGGTCCTATTATGGAGGTAGGGCTATTACCTTTTTATGGGGTGTGAAATACGAAAAGTACTATCGGATTGTATATGTGATCGGCTTCTTTATCGCTTCATTTACTGATACTACACTTATCTGGACCTTCTCCGGAATTGCAATTGCATTAATGACGCTTCCAAACTTATTTGGAATCTTAATGCTTCATAAAGAAATGAGAAGCTCAATAAGGTCTTACTGGGTCAATTTTTCCAAAAACCATCCGGAGATAAAGATTCCTTTTAAAATAAAAGAGGATTAATTAGGGTCGCTAAAAGCTGTGTCTGTAAGAAAAGTAATGTCTGTAAGCGTTTTTAAAAAAGCAATAAGATCTGCTTTACTTTGATCTGATAATTGCAAACCCCCTGTTGTGTATTTCATAAAAGGATCAATAGTAGCTGAAGGATTACCTCCACTATTATAATGTTCGACCACTTCTTCAAGTGTGGTAAATCGACCATCATGCATATAAGGCCCTGATACTTCTACATTTCTTAAACTAGGGGTTTTAAAACGACCATAATCATCAGGATCCCCGGTAACTTCTCCCCTTCCAAGATCAGTAAATACTGAATCTAAGCCATTATTATGCAGCTGGTAATCTGAAAATTGCATTCCTGCCAGCGGATGACAATGAAAACAATCGCCTCCCCACTCGCCTCCCTGTCCTAATTCCGGGTCGCCACCTTCTTTTTGAAAGATCTGAAATCCATTAAATTCAGAAGGCGTAAACTCATATTCTCCCTTCCTCCATTTATCATATTTACTTTCACTACTTACCACCGTTCGAAGAAATTGAGCGATCACTTTTGCAACATGGATCGAATCAATGTCGCTTGTAGCATAAATGAGTTCAAAAACCTCCATATAAGATTGGTCGGCTTTAATTTTCACCATTACTTCTGCCCATGTCGTGTGCATTTCAATAGGATTGATCACCGGTTGAATGATCTGTTCTTCCAATGTTTCGGATCGGGCATCCCAGAAATAATTGAATTGATAGCCTAAGTTTATCAATGTCATTCCCTGTCGGTTTCCTTCTGTTCCATCAATCCCGGTAGAGAATTGATTTGGATCACCAAAGGCATTTTCCTGAAGATGACATGAAGCACAAGCCTGAGTATTATCAGCGGATAAGCGATTATCATAAAATAATTTTCTCCCCAGATCGATTCCTTCTACTGTAAAAGGATTGTCTTCGGGAATTATCATTTGCTGAAAAAATAATGGATCTTCCCAAGTATAGGCAGTAGGACCTGGTGTTGGAATAGGTGCTGGTGGAGCCGTATCTTTCTTACAAGATGATAAAATAAATAATCCCAAAAGGATAATGAAGGCAATTGGATATTTCAATTTGTAATTTCTCATAATTTCTCTCTTCGCTGAATCTCTCTTTCAACAAATATAGGGTCGCTTAATGATTTTAAAAAGGAAAGCAATGATTTTTGATCATTTTCATTTAGCTGAAATGAATTTATTGTATCGCTTTTATTTTCATTGGTCTTTCCCCCAGACATTTTAAATGTGATGACTTCTTCGAGTGTTGCGAAAGAACCATCATGCATATATGGTGCACTATATTCAATATTCCTTAAAGTAGGAACTTTAAACTTTCCTATATCTGCAGCCTTTTCTGTTATACGCCATCTTCCAGGATCTGTGTAGCTTTGGTATAAGCCGATATTATAAAATTTGTAATTGCTAAAGTTTATTCCTGAATGACAAGAACTGCAATTTAAAGAATCGCTGTAAAAAAGGTCAAAACCTCTTTTCTCTTCTTCATCAAAAACACTTTTATCCTCTGAAAGATAGGCGTCGTATTTACTTTGATATGAAAGTAAACTTCGTTCAAAGGCAGCAATAGAATAGGCTATCGCTGCAGGATCCAATTCCCGATCGAATGCTCTTAAAGATAATTCCTGGTAAATCTCATTTTCTGCAAGTCTATCAGATAATTTAAAAAGGTCGAATCCCATTTCATTTTCATGCATCAACGGTGCAACAATTTGTAACTCCAATGTCGGAACACCTCCATCCATCATAAAATAAGGAGCATAAGCAAGATTAAATAATACCGGAGAATTTCGAAAAGTAAGACTATCGCTTTGCCCTCGGCTTTTAATTTTTCCATCACTGAAGGCGAATGATGCAATATGACATGAAGCGCAAGATAAACTGCTATCTATAGAAAGTAAGGGATCATAAAAAAGACGAGCTCCCAACTCAACTTTAGCCTTATTCATCGGGTTATTCAATGGAATAGGAAGTGAATCAAAATGAGAAGGTAATTCAACATTCCATTCATTCAATCTTTCCGTTTCTCTTGCTGAATCGTTACACGATTGGAAGAACAAGCCAATAAAAATGATTGAATACAAAAAGAATATTTTCACTCTAATTATTTTCGATCGAAATGATCACATTATCCGAAACACGATTAGCAAGGTCTTCATTTGTCCCATGCGATTGATTATCAACTGCTATATCGATCACATTATCAGGAGATGATAAAAAGCCATGAACATCAAAAGTCAGGGTAATTTTTCCTGTCCCGTCTTTGATAGCAGTATAATTTAAATTCCTACTTGTATTTCGAAAACAATAATCTTTACCTGTATGAATTGAAAGCAAGGTTTCAAATTCCTCATCTACCATTGGATCCGTATTACATCGTCCATCGATCAATACAAATCGATAGCCTGTATTCCAAGTCCAATACATTCCGTTATTTAAACTCAATGCATGATTTGGGCTGTACAATGCAGCATCAAAATCCGGATTTTGTGTTCCATTCATGCTTTGCGGAACTCCAATAGCAAACTCCATTCGGGAATAACTTCCTTCAGGGATCGTTGCCGAAAATGAACTCACACCATCACTTGCATCAACATAAAGAATATCTGCAAAAGGATGACTACCTCCATCACTATCCACCAATTTTAGCTCAGATATATAAAGCATCAGCTTCTCAATTTTCAAATTATAAGATAATGGTTCGTAATCATACACTTGATTGATCGCAAATGCCTCATCTCCATAAGTGAAATTAACATCGATAGTTAATGTGGAATCTCCCTTTACTTCTTCTTTTTTACAAGAAGAATAGAGTAAGAAAATACTTAGTAGGGAAAATAAAAATAATTTTTTCATAGGCCAATGTTCACTTATATAAACGCAAATATATGCTTGAGGTTGTATGATGTAAATGACTTGTGATACATAGTTCGTTTTTTAGTCATTTTAATTTAATGGAAAATGTAATTTAGTATTTGCATTCTATGATAGAAATAAGAGAAATAAAATCGAAAGATACCATTCCTATAAGAAGCGAAATACTTCGGCCCGGACAAAATTTGGATACTTGTATTTATCCACATGATGATGATTGTACAAGCTTTCATCTTGCCGCTTTTTCTTCAGGAGAACAAACGAGTATTGCCTCTTTTTATTTAGAAATACACCCTGATCTTGAGGGAAGCATTCAATATCGATTTAGGGGAATGGCAACAAAAGTAGCGTATCGGAATCAGGGCTTAGCCGGAGCTTTATTAACTTATGCATTCGAAAAGATAAAGGCTTTAGATTGTAATGTTGTTTGGTGCAATGCCAGAGTAAACGCGATTCAATTATATATGAAAATGGGAATGGAAATTTGTTCTGATGAGTTTGATATTCCGGGAATAGGCCCACATTTTTTAATGAAAAAAGAGTTTTAAAATGACTGGGACAAAGGCATGCTATATCGTTTTACTTCTTTTTATGATTCAATCATGTGCTAAAATCGATAAAATTCGACCCTCAATAAATTCACTTTTTGTAAATGATCATTCAGGGGATACGGTATATATAGGCCCCGGTATTCTTTTAATAAACTATGAAATTACCGATAATGAATTGATTCAATCGAATAAATTAAAATTGCTTGAACAAACAACGAATGATACGGCATTCTTTTATTTATTCATCGAGGATGTAAATTCAAATACTTATAACAAAGAGATTACTGTTATTGTCCCCGATTCTATAAAGGCAATTAGCAAATTTTTTACTTTAACGATTGATGCTTTCGATGATTCGGGAAATCAGGCCTTACAAAAAAAGACCATCATTAATTTTAAATAAAGAAGTGGATTTAGCTAAAGACATAATATCGGAATTTAAAAGGAGAGTCTTTGAAGAATCATATGCCCGAATCTTTAAATGTTTAGACCTCTTATCTGAGGAAGAAATTTGGTATTCTCCAAATAAAAATTGCAATAGTATCGCTAGTCTCATTCTCCATTTACATGGTAATATGAGGCAATGGATGACCACCACTTTTGCTGAAAATGAAGATTTAAGAAAACGATTTGAAGAATTTCAATCAATAGAACGATTAAACAAAACGGAATTAAAATCACTATTGATCAAGCTTCAAGATGATGTTTTATATTTTCTGGATACTATTTCTGAAGACGATTTACTAAAAAAGTATAAAGTTCAAGTTTTCTATGAAAAAGGCATTTCAATAATAATCCATGTAATCGAGCATTTTTCTTACCATACGGGTCAGATCGCCTTGCTTACAAAACTAATTTGCGACAAAGACCTCGAATTCTATACTTTTCCATTGGAATAACATTTCTTTTTAATTACTTTATACCAAGTTAAACTTAGTCACTACGATGTCAGCTCAACAATCAAAACTATGGTACCTTGAAAAGGTGAATCTCTTAAAGGACTTCAAGGAGGGAGAATTAAAGATGTTTGCAGACTTAACGACGATGCGAAGTAGTTCGAAAAATGAATACATCTATTTTCCCAATGATCCATCGAAGATCATTTTCTTTTTAAAAAGAGGAAGGGTTAAGATTGGTAATTTCACTGAAGATGGAAAAGAGAATATAAAAGCGATACTTCATCCTGGAGAAATTTTTGGCGAGATGGCAGCGGTTGGACAGGAAAAAAGAACCGATTTTGCTCAGGCAATGGATGCTGATGTAATGATCTGTGCTACGAATGTTGAAGACATTGAGAAGATCATGAGTGATAATCCAAAATTGAGTTTAGCATTAACAAAAAGCATCGGCGAACGCTTAATGAATGTTGAACGAAAAATGGAGTCGCTTATTTTTAAAGATGCAAGAAGTCGGATTATTGATCTCATCGTTCAAATGGCAAAAAAACATGGTACTAAAGTAGGAGATGAAATTTTATTAGTGCATGATCTTACACATCAGGACTTTGCGAATTTAACTGCCACTTCGAGACAAACGGTAACAGTTACCTTAAATGACTTAAGAGATAAAAACCTTATTTACATGGAAAGAAAAAAAATATTGATAAGAGATATAGAAAAATTAAGTTAAAATGAATTTTTTACAGAAACTCCTCTTTCGAAAAAAAAATAGTAACCAGACCGCAGAAATAACTATCTATTATAGAAAACTTTGTCAGGATTGTGATAAGGTTAAAGAGTACCTTGATCAACATAAGATCGCCTATAATTATGTTGATTGCGAAGAAAATGAAAATTCACTTCCTTTTCCTATAATGGCTACACCGGCATTAGTTAAAGGAAATGAATTATTGGCTTATGGCGTTGATATTATTCATTATTTAAAATAAACAGTGTAAATTGATTATTTTAGATTGTAGACCTCATTAATTAAGATATTTGAAAAAAAATCTTATTATTGGAACATCGAATTGCATAATATCCTTTTGTATTGTGCTTTTCAATTAAAAAAATAAATTTTTCTCATATCTGAAAGAATGCTAAAACCAATTCGACAATGGTAAATTTATCATTACAATCAATTCTCTTAGGTAAAGATGGTTACTCTAGAAATAAAAATCTTAGATTATCGATTTTCTTAAAATATTTGTCCCTTTTTATTCTTTTTTCTTTTAGTCTTCATAGTCTTAGCGCACAGCAAAATACTGTAAAAGGAAAAGTGACCGATCAACAAACAGGAGAAGAACTTATTGGAGCCAGCGTAGTGATAAAGGGAACCACCATTGGGTCGGTAACGGATATCGATGGTACCTTCGAATTTAAAACCAATCAATTTCCCCCATTTACTTTAGTTGTTAGTTTTATAGGCTACCTCAGCTTTGAATTTGAAATGATCAATCTTAATGAAGATGTAAAAATTAAACTCTCCACCGATCAGGTAATGATGGAGGAAGTTCAGATCGTTGGTAGCCGAATCCGGGAGAAGGAGCAGTTATCTGCTTTATCAACCGAATCGATGGATGTTTTATCGATCAAAGAAGCTGCATCAGGGAATTTCTATGAGAGTTTAGGTAATTTAAAAGGAGTTGACGTTACCTCAGCAAGTTTAGGTTTTAAAGTCATAAATACCAGAGGATTCAATTCTACTTCACCTGTTCGATCTTTGCAATTGATCGATGGGGTTGATAATCAATCACCGGGTCTTAATTTCTCTTTAGGGAATTTTTTAGGTTCTTCTGATCTGGATGTAATGAATGTTGAGATCATATCAGGTGCAAGTTCTGCTTTCTATGGACCGGGTGCTTTTAATGGGGTAATAAATATGACAACCAAATCACCTTGGTTATTTCCGGGTTTATCAGCTGAAGTTAAAGTGGGAGAACGCGATCTATTTCAAGCGGCAGTTCGTTATGCTCAGGTGATCAAAAATAAAGATGGGATTGATAAGTTTGCCTATAAATTGAATATTTTGGCGATGCGAGCCAATGATTGGGAAGCAACAAATTATGACCCAAGTACTACAAGTGAGGATGATCAATATAATTTTGCAGGTTATGATGCTGTAAACCGCTATGGTGATGAAGTGCTAACAGGTGGAAATGATTATAGTACTAACCCTGTTGTTTATCCTGGTTTAGGAAGAATATACAGAACAGGGTACTTTGAAAAAGATATTCTCGATTACGATACGAAAAATATTAAAACAAATGCCGCTCTATTTTATAAGATCACGGATAAAGTTGAAGTTAGTTACGCCTTTAATTATAGCGCCGGAACTACGGTATACCAAGGTGATAATCGCTATAGTTTAAATAATATTCAGTTTTTTCAGAATAAATTAGAGCTTGTTCAGAAGGATAAGTTTTTTGTGCGTTTCTTTGCTACAAACGAAAATGCAGGAGACTCTTACGATGCAGTAGTAACCGCACTCGAAATGAGTAATGCTTCAAAACCTGAAGGGAATTTTTATCGCGACTATGCTGATTATTATAGCAGCAATATCCTTCCACAGATGTATAGTGCAGGATTGCCTAAAAATTTAGAAAACAAACCGTCGCTAGCTCAAATACTCGCTGAATGTGGCTGTCCAATTAATGAAGCATTAGTCCTTTTTGCTCAGGCTAATCTGCTTTGGCAACAGCAGACTGTTGAGCTTCAGGATATTTGGATCGATGAAAACACGGATCAGATGAAAGAATGGCATGGTGAAGCAAGAAATGCCGCTGAAAATCTAACTGCTTCTTCCAACCAACACCCTTTTTATAAACCGGGAACCCAACGCTACGATTCCTTATTAGCAAATATCACTTCGCTCTATTTAAATGAGGGAGGCTCAAGATTATATGATAAATCGGCCTTATATAACATGGATGCACAGTATCTTTTTACTTTGGGTGAAAAATGGAATTTCACAAGTGGTATCAATGGAAGACTTTATACTCCCGATTCGAAAGGGACCATTTTTGAAGATACTGCAGGAACCAACATTACAAATTGGAATGTGGGGGCTTATTTAGGGATAAATTATAAATTATTCTCAGAAAAATTAATTCTCGATGCGACCTTGCGTGTTGATAAAGGCCAGAATTTCGACCCTGTTTTTTCACCTGCACTATCTGCAGTATTCAGTCCAGAACCAGACCACACCTTTCGTATGACTTTTAGTACTGCTGTTAGAAATCCTACGATGGCTGATCAATATCTTTACTATAATGTAGGTAGAGCGATTTTGATTGGAAATTTAAATGGTAAGGATTCTTTGGTTACCATTGATTCTTTTGTTGATGCGATCAACTCTTCTCCTACTTTTGGCTGGAATAAGCTTTCATTCTTTGATGTGGACCCTATACGCCCTGAGCAAGTGAAAACAATTGAATTGGGTTATCGAGGTATGATCAATAAAAAGTTTTATGTAGATATATCTTACTATCATAGCTGGTATAAATATTTCATTGGTTATAACATAGGTGTGGATATCGATTATAATCCGGCAAATATACTTCCTTCTGCTTTCCAGGTTTATCGTATTGCAGCGAATGCTGTAGATATAGTAACAACCCAAGGAGTAAACATTGGAACAAATTATTATTTAGGGAATCATTGGGTATTTAATGCCAATTATTCATGGAATAAATTAGACTTAAATAATTCTGAAGACCCTATCATTCCTGCTTTTAATACTCCTGAAAATAAATTCAATGTGGGTGTTAATGGACGAGATTTTACCCTATTTGGAATTAGAAACCTTGGTTTTGGGCTTAACTTTAAATGGATTGAAGGTTTCGAATTTGAGGGTTCTCCTCAATTCACCGGTTTTGTAGATACCTACTATTTGGTAGATGCACAAGTGAATTATAATTGGGTTGCTAAAAACTTGACTTTTAAATTAGGCTCTTCAAACCTCCTTAATAATAACATTTATCAAGTTTATGGAGGGCCTCAAGTGGGCAGATTAGCCTACTTTTCCATTTCTTATGACTGGATAAATAGATAATCAATAAAAAACGATTTATTTTATTAACTTTAATTGCAAATTTTAAAAAACAAATTATGAAAAAACTCTTACAAATTAATATGATTCTTCTTGGTTTGGCAATAGCCTCACCTATGAATGCACAACGTTACCTTACTGAGATTTTTGATGAATATCAGGTCATTCAAGATGTTTCATTTGGTGTAAATGTTCAACCCCTATTTTCAGTTTTTCCTACAAACCTTGCTGAACAAGCAGTATGGCAATCTGAAATGGATACACTAAACAATTTGATATTGTATGCAGCGGTCAATAATCCTGATACACTCACCTCTCCTGTCTATGCAAAGTGGTTTTATCCAAATGGTGCGGTTCCCGGTCTTGATTCTACGATGGTTAAAATTACGCCATTAACAATGGATGTCTATTTACCTCCTGCTACAGATGAAGTAGTTAATCGACCTACATTTGTTTATCTTCATACAGGTAATTTTTTACCTGCGCTTTACAATGGATCAATAACAGGTGATAAGAGAGATAGCGTTGGAGTGAATATTTGTAAGCAAATGGCAATGCGAGGATATGTAGTAGCTGCCATTAATTACAGATTAGGTTGGAATCCATTATCAACCAATGAAAATACTCGTAAAGGAACTTTATTGCAAGCAGTGTTTCGTTCAATTCTTGATGCTCAAACTGCAGTAAGATATTTAAAAGTTTTATCTCCTTTGTATGGTGTTGATGTAGATAAAATTTCCTTATTTGGTACCGGATCAGGTGGATACACTGCAGTAGCCTATTCTACTTTAGACGATTATATAACTGAAGTTGCTAGTTTACCAAAATTTATTAATACTGATACTGGATTTCCTTTTATTATAGAAACAAGAGACGGAACACTTGACGGTGGCCCCGGATTTTTACGTTTAATTGATCCTTTACAAGGATTAGTTTCCAAAGATATTTGTATGACTGCCAATATGGGTGGTGCTTTGGCAGATTCTTCATGGCTAAATGCAGGTGAACCACCTATGGTTACTTTCCAATGTGTTCGAGACCCTTATGCTCCTTTCGATCATGGAATGGTTGTCGTGCCTACTACAAATGAAAATGTTGTTGAAGTAGATGGAGGAAATATATTTATTCAGAGAGCAAATAATTTAGGAAATAATGATGCATTTGCAAGTATCCCCGATGGAGATGTTTACACAGATGCTGCAAGAGCTACTTATGGAGTAACTTATGATTATATCTATGCTACTCAGCCTACAATGACTGTAAAACCTACACCAGAAGGATTATATCCTTTCATTAAACCTTTAAACGGAGATGTTAGTGTTTTCGGAAATCAAGGTTCACCTTGGGATTGGTGGGATTATAATACTTTAGTTGCTGTTGTAGCAGGTACTAACGCTGCACAAGGAACTTCTTTCGATGCTGATGTATTAAATGCTTCTGGTTTATTTTCAAATCCGGATATGAGTGTTGAACAAGGTTTGGCGTATATCGATACTGTTCAAGGATATTTACACCCAAGAGTTGTTCTAGCATGTAACCTTGTTACAGGAATTGCTGAAAATCCTGCTATTCAAAGTGCAATGGATATCTTCCCTAATCCTTCTAGTTATTCATCTGTGACGATCAGAAATGAAAAAGCACAAATGAGCGAGATTGTTATTATGGATACAATGGGTAAAGTTGTCCTAAGAACGAATGTAAATGCTTTCGAATACCGTCTTAATCACGAAGGATGGAAATCAGGTATGTACTTCGTAACCATCCTTTTTGAAGAAGGTGGTCAAATGACTAAAAAATTAGTGATAGAATAATTTGTTTTTAAAATTGAATAAAAAAACCTTCCCGAAACGGAAGGTTTTTTTATTTTAATACCTTCCTATCTTAGCAGCATGAAAAGAATTTCAGAATGGCCTTCCTATTATAACGAACTCGAAATGATGAGTACTTCGGAATTACTCAGTAATATTAATAAGGAAGATCAAAAAGTTGCCTTTGTTGTTCAATCAGCTATTCCGGCCATTGAAGCTTTTATCGACGCCATTTTACCTAATATGATGAAAGGAGGCCGACTGTTTTATATCGGTGCAGGAACAAGTGGACGACTAGGTATCATCGATGCGTCTGAATGCCCTCCTACTTTCGGTGTTTCACACGAATTAGTGGTTGGTATTATTGCCGGAGGAGATAAAGCCATTCGTAAAGCGGTTGAACACGCCGAAGATGACGAGACGATGGCCTGGAAAGATCTTCAGGAACATGAGATCAATTCCTTGGATTCGATCGTTGGAATAGCCGCATCAGGAACGACTCCATACGTAATTGGCGCTATTAAAACGGCACATGAAAAAGGGCTTTTTACAGCAGGTATCACTGTTAATCCCGGCAGTCCTTTAGCGAGTGAGTCGACATTTCCGATTGTGGTAGCTGTAGGACCTGAATTTGTTACCGGAAGCTCCAGAATGAAAGCAGGAACGGCTCAAAAGCTCGTGCTTAATATGATATCAACTACCTTAATGATCAAGTTAGGACGAGTCAAAGGGAATCGAATGGTTGACATGCAGTTAAGCAATAATAAACTGATCGACCGTGGAACTTTGATGGTGATGGACACCTTAAATATTGACTATCTGAAAGCGAATGAATTATTGAAAGAACATTGCAGTGTTCGAAAAGCTATCGAAAACTATAAGTCTAAATAATTGGGTAAGCTTTACCTTCTTTCACCACAAAGTCACTTAATAGACTCAAAGCTCTCAAAGATTAAAGCAAAATATTATCTGGTGAACTCAGTGCTTGCTGGGTGTTATTGTGTTAATAAAAATACTTAAACCTGTCCGCAGAAAATGCGATCATTTAATTTTCTGTGTTGAAATTAGGAAATACTAGATAATGTTCGAAAAGTAATCGGAAATTTTAAGTCTTCTTCTTTTTCTCACCGTATTGATAAATATAACCATCGCTATAACCATAATTACCCGTCACTTTACCATAGTAATATTTCCATTTCTTGATCTGAATATTATTCAGGATCAAGCCCACATTTTTATTTTCCAATTTTTCTATAAACTCTTCTAAATAACGCACTCCATCATGATGTGCTTTTTTAGAATTAAGGACAAACAATGCCATCTCAGCATAATTGACCAATACTTGAGAGTCAGAGATCAATAACAATGGAGGTGTATCAACGATCACGTAATCATAGCTTTTTCGAACTTCATTAATCAATAATTTCGTTCGTTCATTCAATATAAGTTCGGAGGCATTAGGAGGAATCGGACCTCCGGTGATTACATCTAAATTCTCAACAACATCCCGATTAACAATCTCTTCAAAACCGGCCTGACCAATTAAATAGGAAGATGTCCCCTTTTGGTTATGCAGATCAAAACGCTTATGAACCTTTGGCTTATGAAGGTCAAAGTCTAGCAATAGCACTTTTTTACCTGCCTTTGCAAGGATAACTGCAAGATTACTCGCTACAAAGGTCTTCCCTTCACCGGGATGAAGTGAGGTGACCAAAATGGTTTTAAGATCTTTATTCTTGCTGAAATAGGGTAAATTGGCCCTGATCGACCTAAAAGCTTCCGCTACTGCAGATCGAGGTTGGATACTCACCTCTACTTCCCCTTTTACCTGATCATCAAAAACGGGTATTCCTGTAATGACAGGAAGATTTGTGATGCTTTTCAATTCTCGGGTGGATTCAATTCTATTGAAGAATACAAAACGAATAAAACCTAATAAAATAGCTAATAAGAAACCGGCACCGGTAGCCATAATGATAGTTCTGGATTTATTAGGTCCAACAACCCCTAATCCTCTGGCTCTTTCCAATATAGATGATTCAGGTAAAATAGAAGCTCTGGCAATTACCGTGGCAGCTCTTTTCTCTAACAAGAAGAGATACATTTTTTCGTTGACCTGAATTCTTCGCTCAATATTTAATAAGTCACGCTGGGTTTTTGGAACATCCCGTATCAATTCCTTTAATTCATTTATTTGCTTGTCGAAATCTCCTATTTTAGATTTGATGGCAACTTTATTCTTTTCAAGATAAACCAAAATGGTCGTTCTCAGATCTTCCATTTTTTTATCTCCCATTAATACAGACTGACTTGTTTCTGTTTTACCAAAAAGCTCCGACGATTTACTGATCTGCATTCCATAAAGCTCACTTATAGAACTTTTTAAAAATTCATCATCTAAAATATATAATGAAGGGGGGACCAATGGATCTTGTTCATTAGTAATAATATAATCTTTTAAAGAATAAATGGATTCTAGTTCCAAAACCATCATCCTTCGTTCTTTTTCAAATTCAGCTAATTGCTTAAAATACTCTTCTTCCTCTCTAGAGATATTTAAGATAGCCTGATTCGCTTTATATTTTTCTAAGTTTATTTCAAGAGAATCTAAAATATTGGTAACCTCTTCTAATTGTTTGTTAATGTATACCAATGTGTTTTCATTAATATCAATCTCTTTTTTTAAGGTATATCCAATATAAATTTCAGAAAGGGTATCGAGAAACATTTTTGCTCTTGCAGGAATATAATCGGTAACCTGAACTTTCAAAATAGAAGTATAGGCTTCGTCTTCCAATTCCATTGATGAAACAAATTTTGAAACAAGATTCCCGGTACTATGGAAAACCACCTGATACTCAATATCTTTTAATGTGCTTAATTCTCTATCTGATAAATTAGCATTTACTGTGATGATATAGTCTAGGTTACTTACCTCCTGATTAAATGGATGTTTATTTGTTACATACTCACCATTCTTTAAATAGGTCAAACTATAATTATCTTTATCAAGGATCTTAAAATCGATAACCGATTCATATAAAAATGAATTTACAGTATTAAGCTTAATCGTAAATGAGGGATTTTGAAATTGTTCTGATGTTTTTAATCGACCAACAATAAAATAGGAGACACTTAGATCCAATTTAGAAATTGCCTGAGCAACTAGGTCAAAAGATTTTATTACTCGTTTTTGATCTTGCATATTCCCATACTGTTGGTAAACACGAGCGTAAGGATTACTCGTACCGACAAGGCTACTTTCCATCATGCTACTTTCCTGAGATTTGATCATAATCTCTGTTTTAGCAGCATAAATATCAGGTAAACGATAGGTGTAGATATAAGAAAAAATGGCTGCAATTCCAGGCAATAAAACCAATAGCATCCAATTCTTCGCAAAAAATTTTGCAATGATCCGCATGTCATCGGCATCGATCAAGCTGTTCTCTTTTTTTGGATTCATGTAATCAATCTGATTTAGCAAATATAATCGCTTTTAAAGATTTGAAGAAGATTGAACAAAAGCTTTTTAAATCCGATTTATTTAAGGAATAGAGCAATAAAAAATCACTTACAATTCATCCGATCAAAAGATCATTCAATATGATTGGGACTTAAACAGTCTAACTTTAACAAATAATTAACAAAAAACCATGTTTATTTGCTTTAAGAGCAAACCTAGGTTTATTTATTTCGTTTACTTTTGTAGAATAATGTAATGTAAAATTAAAATTCAAAAGATGAAAAAATCACTTTTAAGCTTTGTTGCCCTATTTATTGCCTTTGTCGCATTTTCACAAAGTGAAGTGCAGTTGCAGAGTGGACCGCAATTAACACTTGACAAAGAAATTCATGATTATGGTACTATCGTTCAAAATGCTGATGGTCTTTGTCATTTTACAGTTACTAATACGGGTAATCAACCCTTAATTATTAGTAATGCTAAAGGTTCTTGTGGATGTACAGTACCTAAATGGTCTGATGAACCTATTCTTCCAGGTGGAACGACTGTAATCGACGTAAAATATGCTACAAACCGTATAGGCCCGATAAATAAATCGGTAACCATTACTTCGAACGCAATAAATACACCAACAAAAGTGATCCGAATTAAAGGAAATGTTTTAAAAGCAGAAGAAGCAGGTGCTTCTCCAATTATGGAAACTTCTGATGGTGCTCCTGTTGTTGAATAAATGAAGGGAACATTAATATTTATTTTATTTTTAAATTCCGCCCTGAGCATCGCTCAGCAGGCGGAATTTAAATTTTACGACAAAACGATCCGACTTGGGAAAATCACTGAAGGAGAGATTGTAAGCACAGTGTTCTTATTTAAAAACACAGGAGATAGCCCATTAATAATTAGCGACTATAAAGTAGCTTGTTCCTGCACGAAAGTTATTTTTCCAAAAGAACCCATATTGCCGGGAAAAGAAGCAGCTCTTGAAGTAACTTTCGATAGTTCGGAAAAAATTGGCTATCAGGATCGAAGTATCGAAATCTATTCGAATGCTAAAAAATCTCCTGAGAAAATTCGATTTACCCTCACCGTAATTAACGAGAAATAATTTTTTCGAATTTCTCCTATTTATACTCTCCTTTTTACGAAGTTTGCATTCTAAAATTTTAGTCGAATGCCTACTTTATCTCTTAAGGGTAAAAACATGCCCGCCTCCCCTATTCGAAAACTGGTTCCTTATGCCGAAGAAGCAAAAAGAAAAGGAAAAAAAGTATATCATCTTAATATAGGTCAGCCTGATATTGAAACCCCTCAAGTGGTTTTAGATGCGATGCATAATTTCGATCAACGTGTGATCGAATACAGTAATTCGGAAGGCATATTGAGCTATCGTCAGGGTTTAGCAAAGTATTATACTAATATTGGAATCGATGTAAAAACAGAGGATATCCTTATTACAACGGGAGGCTCTGAAGCGTTATTATTCGCATTTCAAACCTGTCTAAATCCCGGTGAGGAAATCATCATTCCGGAACCTTTTTATGCAAATTACAATGGATTCGCTGTTAGTTCAGGTGTAAAAGTGGTTCCTGTTGAAGCTAATATTAAAAATGGATTCGCCCTTCCCCCTATCGAAGATTTCGAGAAGTTGATCAATGAAAAAACGAAAGGGATTTTAATTTGCAACCCGGGTAATCCAACCGGATATTTATATTCGAAAGAAGAATTAGAAAAACTAAGAGACCTTGTTAAAAAACATGATCTCTATTTCTTTGCGGATGAAGTGTATAGAGAATTCTGTTATGACGGTGCAGAAGCCCATTCAGTAATGAGTTTAGAAGGCATCGATGATAACATTGTTCTGATCGACAGTGTTTCTAAAAGGTATTCGATGTGTGGAGCCAGAATCGGCGCATTGATCAGCAGAAACAAGGAACTGATCGCAATGGCATTAAAATTTGCTCAGGCACGTTTAAGTCCTCCGACTTTCGGACAAATCGCATCCGAAGCTGCTTTAAAAACACCCGCTTCCTACTTTAAAGAGGTGATTGACGAATATGTTCAAAGAAGAGATATTCTGGTCGACGGATTAAATTCAATTCCCGGAGTGTTCTGTCCAAAACCGAAAGGCGCTTTTTATTGCATGGCATCTTTACCTGTAAAAGACAGTGAAGATTTTTGCAAATGGATCCTCTCTGATTTCGATTATAATGGAGAAACTGTAATGATGGCACCAGCCGGAGGATTTTATGCGAATAAAGCCTTAGGTAAAAATGAAGTAAGAATGGCCTATGTTCTAAATAAAGAAGCATTAAAAAAATCGATCATTATTCTAAAAGAAGCATTAAAAGTGTATCCCGGACGAATTTAATGCGTACACTGTTAAAACTAGATTGTGAATTTCTTTTTTAAGGAGCTTCTCAAACAACGTTTTAAGCCATTAATTTCATCCTTGATGAAGACCAGACAAAAAAACCTAACTCTATTGTTCCTCCTTTTTGGAATGCTTTATAGCGTCCCATTTTTTGCGCAATCGACAACTGAGGAACCTGTTATTCCTAACGTCTTTACACCAAATAATGATGGGGTGAATGATTCATTCAAAATCAATAATCTTGTTGGTTCCTGGGAAATGATGATTTTCGACCGTTGGGGAAGTTTAGTATTTGCAACTCAACAGGCTCAAGGTGCTGCCTGGAATGGAATTAATCTTCAAGGTGTCAAAGCAGATACCGGTGTTTACTTTTATACGCTAAAAGATTCTTCCTCAGGAAAAGCCTATAATGGAAGTTTACATCTTTTCAGATAATTGAATAAGCATTTTATAACCATACTAACTTCAGTCTTTTTTGTATTAGCTCTTAATGCACAAAATAGTGTTGGACTAAATCATAGCCTTCATCCGATAAAAAAAGGTGAAATCCCCATTTATAATTTAGAATATCAAGTCGGTGATTCAGGGATTTATATTGTTAAAATATATTACTCAGATGATCATTTATTGATGTCAGGATTTTCTTTAGACAGTCTGGGACAGCAACTTAATGGCGAAAGCACATGGTATTATAAAAACGGGCAATTACAAGCGCAGGGGTCCTATAAATGTTCCCAGAAATTAGGTGTGTGGAAACGCTATAACGAAGATGGCAGCAGGAAACCAGATCGACATTACAGTAATGTTAACATGAATACAATTGTTTTTAATAGTGCGCTCGTTATGCCAAAACCCAAAGTTGATTCTTTAAATTTTGAAGAATATATCATTAAGAATGTGATCGCAGAACGTGCTTTTGATATTGTATCCTATTCTCCTGTAGCTATCCAATTATTAATCGGTAATGATGGGAGTGTTAGAGAAACTAAATATGATGATCGATTGACAATGGATGAAATGGAAACCCTTGCACAAATGATTAAAAAAATCCCATCATGGTCTCCCGGATCCAATGGAACCCAAAACTTAAATGTAAGGGTGAATTATTTAGTGAAGTTTCCTACAGAGTGAAAAAAGACGGGAGACCGAAAATCAGATTAGATCCAAATCAAGCCCCTCTCTTAATTTCTCCAGTATTGGATACTTTTCTGCCATTGATTTATATCTGTCCTCATCGGAATAAACATGCTTTTTTGACTTTAACTTTTTAATAGGGGTTTCAAAAGTCAAGGCATAATTATTTAAATGCTTTCTTAAATAATTGACCATATCAACCTTAATCAGATCGATTTGATTTAGTTGAATATTATTTTCAATGGGGAAGATCAATTTAAAATGGGCTTTTAACTCTGGGTTTCGCTGATTTAAAGTAGTATACAGACTTCGGTTATTGGTGTCGACATGATTTTGAATGTATAATTTCCAAAATCGGTCCACTTGATCTTGTCCGAAAGGCGTTTTAGGCATATCCTCTCCACCGAGCAACTCAGTATTCAAACCCTCTGCTAATCCTTCTTCTTTCAGTATATTTTCAATCGAATTAGGAGATCTGAATTTCCCTTTAGTAAGACTTGTTTTTGTTTTAACAGGAGTTGCTTTCTCTTTTATGATTTTTTCAGTAATAATTGGAGCTAGTTTTTCATCAGCAACCTTTTCAATAATTATTGAAGGAGTAATCTCAATTCTTTCTTTGGGAACAACTGCTTTTTTAAAAGCAGTTATCATTGGAGCTATTTGGTATTTATGGGCTTTTTTTTTTCAACCCCGTCTAAACTTAACGAAGCCATTTGCATTAAACTCAATTCCACCAAAAGCCGCTTATTTTGCGAGACTTTGTATTGATAATCAGCATGAATTAAAATATCGATCGATTGAAAAAGAAATGAATGATCGGTCTTTTTAGCCTGTGCTTTATATTTCTGCTGAATTTTTTCACTTACTTCTAAAAGACTAACACTTTCCTCGGATTTACAAACCATTAGGTTTCGAAAATGACCAGCTAATCCATTTAAAAAATGATGACCTTCAAATCCTTTACTTAAAATGCTATTAAAAAGAACTAAAGAACTTGGGATGTTATTAGCTAATAAAGCATCGGTGATCTTAAAATAATAATCGTAGTCAAGAATATTTAAATTCTCTATTACATTCAAATAGCTAAGTTCATTTCCAGAAAAACTCACTTGCTGATCAAAAATGGATAATGCATCTCTTAATGCTCCATCCGCTTTTTCAGCGATGATGTGAAGCGCTTCATCCTCAGCCTTAATATTTTCTTTTGTTGCAATAGTAGAAAGGTGGCTTACCATATCAGGAATTCGGATCCGATTGAAATCGAATATCTGACATCGAGAAAGTATGGTAGGAATTATCTTATGCTTTTCTGTTGTAGCTAAGATGAAAATGGCATGTGCCGGCGGTTCTTCCAATGTTTTTAAAAAGGCATTAAAAGCCGCAGAACTTAGCATATGGACCTCGTCAATGATATATACTTTATGCGATCCTATCTGAGGAGCCATTCTAACCTGATCGATCAGTGTACGAATATCGTCAACAGAGTTATTTGAAGCCGCATCCAATTCATATATATTGAGGGAATGACCTTCATTGAATGACTTACATGAATCGCACTTATCACAAGGCTCGATCGCTTCGGTCCGATCCATACAATTGATCGTTTTGGCGAGAATCCTTGCTACGGTTGTTTTTCCAACTCCTCGCGATCCTGTAAATAAAAAAGCTTGAGCTAAATGCTGATTTCTTATAGCATTTTTTAATGTTTCAGTAATATTTAACTGCCCTACTACAGTGTCAAAAGTAGCGGGACGGTATTTTCTAGCTGATACAACAAATTGCTCCATAAGGGTCAAAGATAATTGCATTGCTAAAAAGGGCCCTATTTAGCAAGGGCCTTTTTTCAACAAATGCATTTATATGTGAATAACTTTAGCTAATTCTGAATTAGGGAAGAGTAATCACTCCAACTTTGATCCAGGTAAGCATTATCACCGAAATAATGTAGAATTGGCAGAATTTGATTCGGCTGCAGATATCCCTGAACCGGTGACAGAATAGTGAAATTTTCATCCATATAAACAACAGTAGGATAAGCAATCCTTCCATTAACAGGAGCTATAGCCATTGTAAATTCATGAGTACCATTACGACCTGTTCCTCTACTTGGATCATATTGCGGATTGCTATATGCCGTTCCTAAAAAAGTGATGCTTTCCTGTCCTTCCGCATCAAATTTTACAGCATAATAATTTTCATTAACATAATTGATCACATCCTGATCTGTAAAGGTGTTTTTCATCATCATTTTACATGGTCCACACCATTGTGTATACACATCGATCATCACTTTACGAGGTTCATTTTTCATTGCCTCCTGAACTTCTTCGATCGACATCCACTGAATCGTTTCATGCTGTGCAAAGCTATTTGTGGTAACTAAAAAAAACATTAAGTAAGCAATTCTCTTATACCAATTCATCTAAAATAATTTTTTACAAAAGTAAGGGAAATAGTAGAATTGTTAAGCTACAAATAGTACAAATGGAAGATTTCATTGTTAAATGAAGGAAAAAAAATCCCTTCAAAAGAGTATTTTAGCAGTCCTAAAATAAGCCATGACAAAAATTGTATTTATCACTGGAGCTTCTTCCGGAATTGGCGAAGCAATCGCCACACGACTATCCGATAAAGGATTTATTGTTTATGGGACAAGTAGAAAAAAACGATCTGATGTTGATTATAAGTTTCATTTTTTGCAACTTGATGTAAGAGATGAACAAAGTATAGAAAGAGCGATATCAATAGTAATTGAAAAAGAAGGCCAGATAGATATCTTAATAAATAATGCAGGCTTAGGTATGATCGGTGCATTGGAAGATACTACGATAGAAGAATCCAAATCAATATTTGATACAAATGTGTTTGGTTTACACGCGATGTGCAAGGCAGTTATTCCTTATATGAGAAAGCAAAATAATGGATTGATCATCAATACATCGAGTATTGCAGGCAAAATCGGACTTCCATACAGAGGAATTTACAATGCAACAAAACATGCCATCGAAGGCTTTAGTGAAGCTTTAAGCATGGAATTAAGACCATTTAATATAAAGGTCATCATTTTAGAACCTGGAGATTACAGAACAAATATTAATACAAATCGGAAAATTTCCAAAGAGAGTTTAAATCCGTCTTCACCCTATTATCATTCTTTTAACCGAACATTAGATCAGGTTTTTAATGAGGTTAATACCGCTTGGTCTCCTGAAAAAATTGCAAAGGATGTAGAGCGTATTATTAATTATAAATATCCCAGACTTCGATTTACATCAGCACCCTTAAAGCAAAAATTATCGATCCTAATGCATAAGTTGCTACCTGCGCGACTGTTCGAATACATTATTTCAAAATTCTATAACGTATAATTCACCTATTTAAAACGAGGGTGGAAATCATAAATAGCAGATCTAAGATAATCGGTATCCAGATGTGTATA
>JAHECK010000106.1 GCA_024641785.1 Flavobacteriales bacterium
AATTATTTATCGGATTTGAAACAAACCAATGAAAGGTTTTTGTTTTACGTTCGGGATGCGCTTCGATCCCTCTTAAGCGCCCATTTGATACATCGATCAGATCTTCCGGAACCTCAACGCTGATAAGCATGGAATCAACTTCATCGTACATATGATCTTTACAAGGCCACCAGATACTCGCTCCTATCCCCTGACATGAAGTAGCGACAAAATCCTTTCCGTTCTTATCTTTCTTCCAGCTTAATCCTCCGTCCCATGGTGCTCTTTTTGCTTCTAGCGGATAGCCTTGATAATAGATAAAAAGATCTTCGATCGCTCCGGGAATCTGCTTCTTATTCAACTTAATTAAGTAAACCGGTCCAAAACGGGTATAGGAGAGTTCCTTTCCATCTTGAAGAACCTTACTAATAAATAATGGTTCCTGGAGATCGATTTGCATCGTGGTAGCTTCTTCTAAAACTTTATACTGAACCCTCACGCTCCCTTCAATAAATTTAGCTTCCGGCACAACATTTACATATAGATGATAAAAACTTAAATCCCACCATTCCCGATCTACTGTGATCGACCCTCTTAAACTATCAAGTTTTGAAAATTGTACTTGTCCAAATGAAATGAAAGGTGTTTGAGTAAACAAAATACTTAAGAGAATAATTAGGTGCTTTCTTATCATGATTTAAACTCAATACATTATTTTTATCTAAAATAGCTAATTCTCCATCCTTTGTATAATATTCGAACAATGATTAAAAGAATTCTTTTCTCAGTATTATCAATGTATCTGCTTTTTGTTATGTCGTGTAACAAGGCAAGTGATAACCCTCCTGCTGTTATTACCGAAGGTTATTTGAAAGGTAGCGTGAACTTGTTTGATGAGGGACTTGTTCCGCTTAGCAAGGATAGCATGAAAGTATCTTTAGAAAATACAGATCCTGAGATCTTTGTTTTTACGGATACAAATGGAGATTTTATTTTTGAAAATCTTGATTTTGACATCTATACCATTGCTTTCGCTAAAGAAAATTACGGTACTTTCAAATTCTATGGACTTAACCATAGTGGAAGTAATACCAATGTTTCAGTCGTACCCTCTTTAGGTGAAAAATCGAGTACAGAAATTACACTTGTGGACGCATTTCAATTTGAAACTGATATTTTAGTGAATGTTTCATGCACTCCTGCCGCCAGCGTTGATAATCCACGTTACATTCGCTATTTTTTGGGACTCACATCAGGAGTTTCATCCAGCCAATATATGTATTCGTCAATGGTAGTAGTTGCAGATAGCGACCCCGTTGTGATAACTTTAACCCAACAGGAATTAAATAATATTGGATTTGCATCATCAAGCGAGGTTTTTATCAGAGTATATGGTGATTCTTACTGGAGCAATATGTATGAACAACCGGATGGCACCACCATTTTTCCAAACCTTAATCCAACAACTGTGGATGTTGTCTCTTTTATTGTTCCTTAATCTTAAAATAAGCATATTTGTAAGTGTTTACTCACATATATGACTCATAGAAAAGAAGCAATATCCTTAGCCGCCTTAAAATTATTTTCCACTGAAGGATTTGCATCTACTTCTACTAAAAAAATTGCTGAATATGCTGGGGTTTCCGAAGCATTGATTTTTCGGCATTATGGAAATAAAAAAGGACTTTTAAATTCTCTTGTTCATAAAATTGAAGAGCGATTTATCAGCTCAATTTCTTTAATTGTTGCTGAAAAAGATCCGAAAAAAGTAATCGGTAAAACACTCACCGAGGCTTTCGAAAGTATGCAAAAAGAACCTGAGTACTGGAATTTGAATTATCAATTAAAAAAGGAATTAAAAGGGGATCTGTTTTGGAAAATGGACCTCATTTTCACTATTCTATTAAAGGAATTTAAAAATTTATATGTTGATGAACCGGAATATGAAGCCCGATTTTTAGTCCTCTTTTTAGAAGGAATGGGAAATGAACTTCAAAATAATACATTGAAAAATAGTACTGAATTACTTTCCTTTGTAATGAAGAAATATGATCTATGAAAATGCAAAAATGTGAGTATGCATAAATGAATGAATTAAAAATAAAAATGAAACAGCTAATCATATGCTCAAGCGTTCAAGCATTCATATATTTTCACTTTATTTGCTAAGCAATAATATTTGATCGTTCAAACAACGAAATTCCACTTCGAAAAAAACATAAATTAAAACTATGGGCTTGAAAGTGATAATTACCGGATCGACCGGAATGGTAGGAAAAGGGGTAGTTCTAGAATGCCTTGAACGACCTGAAATAGAATCCATTCTATTATTAAACAGAAAAACGGTTGGGATCACTCATGAAAAGATAAAAGAGATCTTGCAGAAGGATTTTCATAATCTATCTCCCTTAAGAGAACAATTTACGGGTTATGATGCCTGTTATTTTTGTATGGGTGTTTCCTCCTTCCGAATGAAAGAAAAAGAATACAATGAGATAACTTATAAATTGACACTTCACCTCGCTAAATTACTTAGTGATATCAATCCAAAAATGAGTTTTTGTTATGTGTCCGGACTTGGAACCGATTCCACAGAAAAAGGAAAAAGTATGTGGGCAAGAGTGAAAGGAAAAACGGAAAACGCTATTTTAAAACTTCCTTTTAACTCAGCTTTTCTTTTTCGACCCGGTTTTATTCGACCTGGGAAGGGAATAAAATCTAAAACTCCCTTATACAATAGCTTATATTCAGTATTTAAATTTATAATCCCTGTAGTAAAATTGATTAGTCCTAATTCTGTAACAACAACTGAAAATGTTGGTAAAGCAATGGTCTATACTACGCTTCATGGGGCTGAAAGCACTATTTTATATAACAAGGATATAAATGAACTGGCCGCTAAATTAAATTAGCGTTAAATAGCTTCACATTGTTTTTTTAACCACTTCATTTCTTCTTCATTTAAAGAAGTAGATAGCTTTTCATATACTTCTGAATGATACTCATTTATCCAGGTTTTTTCCTTTTCATCCAACATGTTTAAGTCCATCAATTTGTTTGAGATCGGAAATAAGGTCACCGCTTTAAACTTTAAAAATGAATCTTGTTTATTCTCATTTACTTCTTCACATATCATAAGATTCTCAATTCGAATTCCATATTCATTTTCCTTATAGTAACCAGGTTCATTTGAGGTAAGCATTCCTTTTTTATGGGCTCCTGTTCCCCTGCTGGTTGTTGCTGAAGTTGCAAAACCCTGAGGTGGTTCATGAACTCGCAAGAAAAACCCAACTCCATGCCCCGTTCCATGTCCATAATTTAATCCATCATTCCATAAATGCATTCGTGCTAAGGTATCTAACTGCATACCGCAAGTTCCTTTTGGAAATTGGATACATTGTAGGGCGATATTTCCTTTTAATACAAGTGTGAAATTTCGTTTGTGTTCCGGTTTCGCTTCTCCAAGATAAATCGTCCGGGTAATATCAGTGGTACCATCTAAATACTGTCCGCCACTATCCACTAAAAGCATACCATCAGTGTTTATTAATGCGCTTTTATTTTCATCAGGACTATAATGCACAATGGCTCCATTTCCTTTAAAACCGACGATCGCTGAGAAACTCTCTCCTACATAATGTGCTTGTTTAGACCTGAAATAAGCCACCTTTTTCACAAGATCGATCTCTTTTAATCGCCCTTCTTTATAATTTGATTCTAACCACATAAAGAATCTGACTAAAGCTACTCCATCCTTGATCAGGGCATTTTTTATATTCTCAATTTCTGTATCATTCTTAATTGCTTGCAAAGGATTAATGATTGATTCTCCTAAATGTTTTTTACATTGAAGGTTCGAATTCAAGGTAAAGCTTAAGCTGCTTTTGTCGATATATAGCGAACTGTTTTTTCCGATTTTACTTAGATCATTAGCGATCTGCTCATATTCAACAAGACTAATATTCTCTGATTCAAGCACTTTTATCACTTCTTTTTTTACTCGCTTTTTATTGATATATAGCTTTGCATCTTTCTTTCCTACTAATAAATAAGAGAGAGCAACGGGAGTGAATTCTATATCCCAGGCCCTAATATTCAGTAACCATGCGATTTCATCTAGTGCGGATATCAAATAAAAATCCACATTTTCAACTTTCATTTGATCTCTTACTTCCTGCAATTTTTGCATTCGGTCTTTACCTGTAAAATTAACTCCAAGCTCATAAACTTCTGTTTCAGGCTTAAGCGGACGATCTTTCCAAACTTCACTGATCATCCCATCAACATTTAATAATTCATGAGAATGCTTTGCAAAATGATCGTTCAAATACATTTGTTGATCAATAGAAAACAAAAGACCTTCAATTCCAATCCTACTCCCTTTCTCTAATTGTTCGCTCATCCATTTCACATGTTCAGGGGCATGTGGGATTACTTGTTTATGTAAGATAATGCTCGAGCCTTTCAATTGCATTTCAGCCTGTATAAAGTAGCGACTATCTGTCCACAAAGCGGCATAATCTTTAAAAACAACTAATGTTCCCGATGACCCGGAAAATCCTGAAAAATATTCTCGTACTTTCCAATGATCACATACATATTCACTTTGATGAGGATCGCTTGAAGGAATGATCAATGCATCGATCTTATATTCCTGCATTTTCGATCTTAATTTATTAAGTCTGGCAAATACTTCTTCCATTTTCTATTCATTTTTGAATAATGCTAAAGTTCGTTAAAATGATGAATAAAATATACTTTATAGAAAATAAAAGAGTTCTTAATTTTAATAAATTTGACTCATTCATTTTAAGAATGACCCTTACAACACTCGATCTACTTTATTTTAAAAAAATGAAAAATAACATCAGTTCTATCCTCTTTTCTGTCGCCATTATAGTCGCTTCCATCATTCTTGGAAATGCCTATCTCAATCGAAATCGTGTTATTGGAAGTATTTCCGTTACCGGTTTAGGCAAAGCAGATTTTACGTCCGATCTTATCGTTTGGGAATGTACGTTCTCAAATACCAATACCCAACTAGAAAAAGCCTATGCCGATCTGGAAAAAGATAAAAAGATCGTTTCCGATTATCTAAGTTCAAAAGGCGTCCCAAAAGAAGCGATCGTTTTTAGCGCGGTAGAAACAGATCAGCAACGCAAAAATGTTTATTCTGCTAATGGAAATTATATGGGCGATGAATTTGTTGGATATGTGCTTCGCCAATCCGTTACTGTAGAGTCGAAAGAGGTCGAGAAAATCGAAAAAATAGCTAGAGAAATAACGGAACTACTAAATCAAGGGCTTCAGCTGTATTCAAATCCACCGCGTTATTATTATACTAAATTAGAAGACTTAAAAATTGAAATGGTTTCTGCAGCAACAGAAAATGCACGTAGCAGAGCGGAAAAAATAGCGACCAATTCAAAATCAAAACTAGGCGATCTGATCTCCGGTAAAATGGGAATCTTCCAAATCACCGGTCAGCATTCGAATGAAGACTATTCTTGGGGTGGTGCTTTTAATACTTCGTCAAAGGAGAAGACAGCGTCGATTACGATGAAGTTGGATTATAATGTTAAGTAAATAAAAAAGGACGGAAGACCGAACTTGTGCTGACTGCGATTACACGTCAGTAGACCGAAGACGGGTGTCAAAAGAAGTTCAGTAGTTCAGAATATTAAATCTGAGGAACCTGCGGGATCTGCGGGAAATTTTAAAAAAAATAGTAGAATAGAATTGGATAGAGGAGAACGCTATGCCCGATAAATCGGGTCGCGGAGTTTCGAAAAGAATATTTAAAAATCTCAGCCTAATTTGCGCTTCTTCGTTTTCTTTGCCTTACTTTTTTTCATTAATTGGACTCAGTACTTCTATTTCAATAAGTATAAATAGAAAAGATCTATTAACTATATTTAGTATTCAATTAAAGCCATCGCCATTAAAGAAAATACTTCCAATATTCGACCTGTAAAAGCCAGCGACTGCAAGTCGGTAGCCGCCATTTACAATTATTATGTACTTCACTCCTACGCTACTTTCGAAACAATAGAAGTGAGTGAAAAAGAAATGCTATCTAGAATCGAAACAATTACAAAAGACTATCCCTTTTTAGTTTATGAAGTCGATAATGAAGTCGTAGCTTATGCTTATGCCGCTCGATGGAAAGTGAGACAAGCTTATGATTTTACGGTCGAAAGTAGCGTTTATCTTAAACCAGGTTTTGAAGGGAAGAAAATTGGCAGTGCTTTGTACAGCGAACTCATCGACTTACTGAAAAAGACTTCGATTCATAGTGTGCTAGGTGGAATCTCACTTCCAAATGAAACGAGTATTGCGATGCATGAAAAATTTGGCTTTAAAAAAGCAGGTGTTTTACGAGAAGTAGGTTTTAAAATGAACCGTTGGATCGATGTAGCCTATTTAGAATTACTATTGTAACTCTTTTGCCCGACTGCATAAATAACCCAACTTATAAAGATCAAAATAAAAAAGCGATGGTTCTTCGCTTGTGAGATTCTTCAATAATCTGTTTTGAAACTTAGAAAACAATTTGCTGATCAAAGAAACTAATCCCATTTTTTTAAGGATAAAATAGTAGTGAAGTACCTTTACTTCTTCAGCCATTTCATTCAATTCGGGCCGATTATTAACTAAAAGAATTAAATTTTCTAAACCGGTATTGGTCTTTTCAATAAAATCCAAAGAAGGTTCAAGACCAATATGGACTAAAGGATTGTTGATATGAAGAATTGTAATCCCATCCTTTTTAAGTCTGTGACCTAATAAAGTATCTTCATGACCATAAGATTTTATTTGCTCATCAAATTGATGTTTAAAAAAAAGCGCTCTTTCGATACAAAAATTATTTGCTGAGAATGATCGATATGGGTTCTTATTTCTTTCTTCGACACTTCGAACTTCACGATTAATTCCATACACATAGCGAAGAATAAAACTTTTCTCCATTGGTTTATCTCCATAAGCAGTTCCACCACAAATAACATCGGCTTTTGTTAATGCATTTATATAATTACTAATAAAGTCATCTGAAACGAGATCCGAATCTGCATCAATAAAAAGAATGTATTTTTTTGTCGATTTTGAAGCTAAAAAATTACGAATAGCTGAACGCCCGATATTATTTTGTTTTTCAAAATAAAGAATTGACTTCCATTCTCTTAGTTCTTCATTTTGATCAGAAAATTCCTGACTAGAACTATCATCCGCAATAATAATTTCAATATCCAGACCTTGTTTATCGCGTATTTTACAAAGCTCTTTTATAAGAGGTATTACATGATAATTATATACAGGTATGCATATTGAGATCATAGAAGAATTATTGAATAGGGTACCATTTTATTTCATCTGCTAATTCTTCTAAAGCAACAGCCATGGTTCTAAAAGCGTGTGGTATTTCCGTTCTTGCATTTACTTTTTTTATACCCTGAGGGCCGTGGTATTCAACTATCATTGAGGGAATATCCAATCTATTATCATTATATTCATCACGGAAAGCATAAAAATGAGCTTCTCTAAAAATGACTTCAATTTTATTCATTTGTTCCTGAGTAAGATTTGCAGTATAGATCCCAAGCATATCTACATAACTTTTTCCCTCATAGCTTGCCCATCCATCCTGATAAACTTTAAAATTAAAGATAGGGCAATTACCTAGGCAGGCAGTTCGTCGAAAAGAAAACAATAATGAATCATGCTCAAGCAGATCTCGAATATCGTATTTTACTTTCAACTCATTTTCGAGAGTTTCAATTTGCTTATTCAAAACAACAATTTGCTGCTTCAAATCATCATAATCTTCTTTACTTATCTTGGAACCGGAGTTACAAGAAAGTAGAAAGATAAAAAGGAGTATTCCTGAACTAAACTTCAAACTAAATTACTTTTTCTTTTGTTGTTGTTGTTTTGCCATCTCTGCAAGCTTAGCCTGAAATTTTGATTGCTTTTTAGGCTTCGCTTTGTTTGCTTGAAGTGTAGAAAGTATCTTTTCTTCATCAATGAAATATACTTTTATGATCCACATTTGAAGAATGGAGATCAAAGTAGATAAGAAATAGTAAAAAGTAAGTCCAGAGGAATAATTATTAAAGAAAAAGATCATCATCACCGGAAAGATGTACATCATCACCTTCATATTCGGCATTCCGGGCTGATTTGTCTCAGGCATGTTTCCACTGCTCATATAAGTATAGGCCATGGTGGTAGCAGCCATCATTAATGTAAATAAACTGATATGATCTCCATATAAAGGAATATTGAATCCTAAATTATAAATGGAGTCATAAGATGAAAGATCATCTGCCCATAAAAAAGATTCTCCTCTTAGGGTAATATTTGAAGGGAAAAATCGGAACATCGCATATAATACCGGCATTTGAAATAGCATCGGCAAACAACCAGAAAGCGGATTCACTCCCGTTTCCCTGTACAATGCCATTACCGCTTGTTGTTTCTGTGTATTATCTTTTCCTTCGAATTTCTTATTGATCTTATCTACTTCGGGTTTAAGAACTCGCATTTTAGCACTCGACTTATAGTTCTTTAACATTAATGGTGCTAATAGCGTTTTAATGATAACCGTTAGAATAATAATTGCAAATCCGATTCCCCAACCTAAACCATAAAAGAAATCAAAAATATGAAGTATGATATTTCTATTGATCCAACCTATAAAGCTCCATCCATAATTAATGATCTTTGGAACTTCATTTTCATATTTACTTAATAATTGCATTTTATTCGGACCGAAGAAATAGTTTAATTCGATTTTCCCTTCTTCTGCTGCCGGCAATCTTAACACAGCCAGGAAGTCTTTAACATATAATTCTTCTTCAGCCGGATAAGAGACTACAGCTAAATTCGATTCATTCGCTACAAATCCTTTATCAGAAAACAATATAACTGAGAAATAATTCTGCTTAAATGCAACCCAATCTGTGTTTTGCTCTAATATCGTTTCATCATCTTTAGTTTCCGACAGCCAATCACGGCTCTCGTCATGATACTTAAAAAATAGAGTAGATACATTTCGTTCCCATGGAAGGTACTTTTCCTTTTTAAGGCCTGTCATCTTCCAATCCATTTTTAAAGGGATCGTATTGAAATTATCAAAACCATTAAATCCAGTACTTGAAATAGAAAGTTTTAGATCATAAGCGTTCCCTATTAAAGCATAGGTTAATTTCAATTCCTGACCATTTTGACGCCCTTTCAAACTAAGTACTAATTTATCGCTGCTTTCGCCACTAATATTTATCTCCGATTTATTTGGAGTAAAATAGAGGTCAGTAAAATTAATTCTCCCAAATCCCGGATAATCAAATACAAGATTCTGAAGCGATTTATTTTGATCAAACATGATCAAAGGCATCGAATCATAAGTTTGATATCCTTTAAGTAGCAAAGATTTTAATAATCCTCCCTTTGTACTCACAATCGCTTTATAATGATCATTCTCAAGAATGATATCCTCTTCAACTCCATTAGTTGCTAAAACAAGATCACCAAATAGAGAGGTCATTTTACTATCGTTGATCGCTTGATCTGCACTATCAAGTACAATTTCTTCATTGCTTGGAGCAATTACTTCTTGAACTTTCTCTGGGCTTACCTGAGTTTCAGAGAGCAAAGAATCCTTTGCTGCCTGCTCTATTAGCGCTTTTTCTCTTTCTTCCTGACTAGGTTGCGTGTAAATTGAATAGCCGATAATCATAACGGCTATTATTAAAAGACCTGTAATTGAATTCTTATCCATAAATTTTAAAAAGTGCACAAAGATAAGCTAAGCTTTGAAGCTGCCAAAGCTTGAAGTACTGACTTAGGTCAGTTTTTATTTCTTGAAACAAATAAGCAGGAAAAAAAGTTTATTTATTCTTTCAATTGTGATATAAATCAATACTTCAAAGCTTTTTCTTTATTAACTTTACACACTAATAAAAAAAACGTTATCCAATTAATATAAATATTATTATGAGCGAAGTTGCAAAATTAGAACTTAATGGAAAAGTCTATGAACTCCCTATTGTAACAGGTACTGAAAACGAAAAAGCGATTGATATTAGTAAATTGAGAGCATTGTCGGGGTATAT
>JAHECK010000014.1 GCA_024641785.1 Flavobacteriales bacterium
ATTATGATCCAAAAAAAGCCGAAAGAGGAATCGTCTTTATTGATGAATTAGATAAAATTGCCCGGAAAAGCGATAATCCTTCTATTACCAGAGATGTTAGTGGCGAAGGCGTTCAACAAGCATTACTTAAGCTTTTAGAAGGAGCAGTTATAAATGTCCCGCCTCAAGGAGGAAGAAAGCATCCTGAACAAAAAATGATTCAGATCGACACCAAGAACATATTGTTTATTGCTGGTGGGGCTTTCGATGGAATTGAGAAAATTATTGGGAGACGAATAAATACTTCTCCGATTGGATTTTCTTCAAAACAGAATTTTAAAGCTGATAAGGAAGATATTTTGCATTATATAGCTCCTCAGGATCTTAAGTCTTTTGGATTGATACCGGAACTTATTGGAAGATTTCCTGTCTTAACTTATTTAGAACCACTTTCTAAAAAGGCTTTAAGAAATATTATCACGGAACCTAAAAATGCTTTATTAAAACAATACGTCAAATTATTTGAATTGGACGGAGTGAAATTGAGTTTCGATGCAAAATCGCTTGATTTTATTGTTGACCAGGCAGTTGAATATAACCTTGGAGCAAGAGGATTACGATCGATTATTGAAGCCATTTTAACGAACGCCATGTTTGAATTACCTTCAAAACCTGAAATTAAATCATTAAAAGTGACGGAGGCTTACGCTCAGAAGCACTTTGAAAAATCAAAACTATATAAACTGAAAGTAGCATCTTAAAAAGAAAAATTATGAAAAAAATTAAAATTCTATTAAGCATTTTAATGCTGTCTATTGCAAGTATATCAAACTTAAAGGCTCAAGAATTACCTGTTCCAAGTTCTAGTGGTGAAGTGCATCAAAGAGTGGGTTTAACCGATTTTGTGGTAAAGTATTCAAGACCAAATGTAAATGACAGAACGATTTTTGGAACATTAGTTCCTTATAGTAAAGTATGGAGAGCAGGAGCTAATATGGCAACTACAATAGAATTTACATCAGTAGTTGAATTTAATGGAACCAAGGTTGAGCCAGGTAAATATTCCATTTTTATTACCCCTGAAGAAAATAGTTGGAGAATTGTATTGAATACAGTTTGGAATACTTCTGGTACCGGTGATTATGATGCTGTAAACGATGTAGCTACATTAACAGCTAAAGTTGGAAAAGAAAATCCTGGTTCCGAATCTTGGACGATTGGATTTGATGCAATTAAGGGAGACAATGCTAAATTGTATTTTGCTTGGGCTGGAATACGAGTAGAAGTTTCAATTGTAGCTCCTTCAAGCGAATTAGCCATAGCCAATATCAATGCTAAATTGGATGAAATGAGTAATACTTTTGGGGCTTACAATGGTATCGCTCGTTACTATCTTCAAACGGGAAATAATGCTGAGGCCTTAAAATATGCACAAATGTCGGTTGAGGCAGATGCAAAATTTTATAATGTAAAAGTACTTTCAGAAGCTTATGCTGCTAATGGAGATTATAAAAAGGCGATTGAAACTGCCGAAAGATCCTTGAAATTAAGTCAAGAAGCAGAATATCAGCCTTATATCGATATGAATACTGAAAATATCGCTAAATGGAAAGCGATAAAAAAGTAATTTATAAATAATTTTTCCTTAGTCGATTGACCATTGAATTCATAAGAATAATTCCAATCAACCAGCTCAGATTTAAAAAAATTGTGAGCTGGTTGTTTGTTTTTATGGTACTTGCATCAAAGACCTCATTACTGTATTTGAAAAATGAATTTGAAATATAAAGAATCTGATCAGCATCGAAACTTACCATAAAACGAAACCAATTACTATCATTTATTTTTAATCGTAAGTTGCTTGATAGTGTATCTAAAGTAAAATCTGAGGATATAATTTGAATGTTTCCCTTTTGAGAAAGATCGAGATATAACTCATTGTCTTCCCATTCAATTTTTCGTATCACAGGTATTTTTTCAATTTCTGAATTAAAGATCTCAAATTGAGAAATGACTAATAAATTTTCTCCTCGTTTTAAAGAACTAAGACATTCCTTAGGAGAAGCTGAGCTTGAAAGAAGCATGTTGTAGAGATAGCCGGAGTCTCCTTCACCAGCAAAAATCACTGTTTTGATTCCATTTTTTAAAGCCTTATCCAATTTGTCTAAATCCTCTATATCAGAGATAATTTGAGCATTAATTCCTTGAAATTTTCTTTCTAATTGAGTATCCGATTTATAAACTAAAAAAGAATGAGGTTCCGAAGTATTAATTAGATATTGAAGGTCATTTCCTGATCTTCCTAAAAGAAAAGGGGAATAAAATTCGTTTTCTACAGAGTCTAATATCACGATCTCCTCTTCATTTAAGAAAGGATAAATCCTAACAATACTATCAGGCTTTGTGCCATGTATAATGGAATTGTTAATGTGGATCGGATTAAGAGGAGTTTGTTTCCAATTTTTATAAGGGGAGTAAATTTTATCTCCTACCCATTGTCTCGGACTAAAATCATAATATGGGACAAGTAAATAAATAGCCAATAAAATACTCAATATCCATTGACTAAGTAAAATGAAGCTATTTATTCTTTTTTTGTTCAATAGGGCAGATTAAAGACCAATATTTCTAAATGGAATGTACTCAAATTCGGAGCCGGCTGGACAATGATCAATTTCTTCCGGAATGACTAAAAACCCATCTGTTTCTAAAAGATTGGCTAAATCACCACTTCCCTTTCCCATCATCGGTCTGGCCTGGATACCCTCTTTTGTGGCTATGAGTTTTACTTGTAAAAAGTAAGTAAGTTCAAGATCGAAATTGAATTCTTCGGAGAGTTTTAATTTAAATAATGGAGTTTCTTCCATTCCAAGAGATCGATTTAACCAGGGAATAAAATACCTGTGAAAATTAGAATAAGTTGAAACAGGGTTTCCTGGGAAAGCGAAAAATTGAACTTTGTTCTTATAATCACCAAACCAAAAAGGCTTTCCCGGTCGCTGTTTGACTCTATGAAAGATCTTTTTTACATTAAGAGACTCCATTACTTCCGGAATGAAATCCAATTTTCCTTTTGAAACACCACCACTAAGTAAAACGACATCATAATTTTTCAAGATATGTTCAATTGACGCCTTTATTTCGACTTTTGAATCACTTAAATGATATAGATCCGATTCTATTTTCAATTTAGAAAGATCAGCATTTAAGGCCCATGAATTCGATTTACGAATTTGATGACGCATTGGAACCTGATCCACATCTACTAGCTCATCCCCCGTAGAAACAATAGCTACACGAGGTAATTTAGCTACTTCTATGCTTGCTTTTCCAACACTGGCGATCACACCAATTTCTGCTGTACTTATTTTTTTGCCGATTGGAATCAAAATGGCTCCTTCTTTTTTATCAAAACCCTGGTAATGAATATTTTTTCCCTTAGCAACATCTTTGTTAATAGTTGCATAACCATCAACAATTGAAATATTTTCATAAGGAATGATGGTGTCGATCCCTTTTGGGCAAATAGCTCCGGTCATAACTTCCATGCATTCATCACTGTTTTCAAGCTGTTTTTGACCCATACCGGCCGCCTGTATTCCATTAATTTTAAAAGTTTTTTTGTCTGAAAAGGAGATGCCGATCCCATCCATAGTCACTCTATCAAAAGGAGGAAAATCTCTATCTGCAACAATATTTTCCATTAATATCCGGTCAACGGAATTTTGAAATGCGACCTTTTCTGTGCCCCATTTTCCTTTATTTAGCATAATCATCTCATATGCTTTATTTGCTGAAATCATAATTGTATTAAATTGCGCAATCAAAGTTAGAATTTACGTTTGTATGGAGAAGGAAAAAAACATGGATTTTAGTCATCTTGATGATTCAGGGGCTCCAAGAATGGTTGATGTTGGAAATAAAAAAGTGACTTATCGCAGTGCAGTTGCAGAAAGTAGAATTTTCTTAGGCGACGAGATTATTGGTCTTTTTAAAGATAATGAGCTTCATTCTAAAAAAGGGCCGGTATTCCAAACAGCTATCATTGCCGGAATTATGGCAGCAAAAAAGACCCACGAACTCATTCCTATGTGCCATCCTTTATCCTTGGACCATTGTTCAATTAAAATTAAGTTAGGAGAAGACTTAGATGCTATTATTATTTGTGAAGTTCGGCTAGAAGGAAAGACGGGTGTTGAAATGGAGGCGCTAACAGGAGCTTCTATTGCAGCTTTAACTATTTATGATATGTGTAAATCCATTTCACAGTCGATGCAAATAACAAAAACAAGCTTACTTTCTAAAAGAGGAGGGAAAAACGACTTTGATTTTCGGTAGTAATTAGATTAATTCTGTTAAAAACTTGATTTATATAGCTGAAAACTTATATTTGTTCGTCGAAACCATATAAGTTACAGGGAATATGAAATTAATTAAAATGATCTTTTTAGGATTGGTATTTACACTTTCCAGCTCTATTGTATTTTCACAAAAAATAACGATTACAGTAAATTATGCTGATGCTAAAATTCATGCTTTAGTAGGAAATACGATCTTAAAGCCTGCAATTGGTACAGGGTCAGCTGTTATTAAATTGGATAAGAATTCGTTTAACAAAATTGTTATAATGAAAGAGGGATTTGAACCCCTTGTCCAAGAATATCCAAAATCTCAAAAGTGGCCTAAAGAAATTCGGGTAAATCTCGAAAACAGAATGGTACAGATAATGGCAGAGCCTTTTGATGCTGATATTTATGTAAATGGAATTAACGTTGGTAGAGAAAAATATAATTTAATTCTCCCAAAAGGTAAATCTCAAACTGTAGAGGTGAAGAAAGCAGGTTTTGCAACCAATAAAAAGGTTTATTATAACCAGGATGGTCAGGAAGATCCTCCGTTTAAGGATCATTTAACCCTTGAAAGCAGAATGGTAGAAGTAAGCGTTACACCAGCTGATGCAGATATCTTCATCAATGAGAAATTAGTTTCTAAATCGAGTGAAGATGTAATAATTCATCAGAATGAGTGTGTTACCGTAAGGGTTGAGAAGGAAGGATTTGTAAATGAAGAAAAAGTATTTTGTAATAGTAAGAAAGATCCTGAACCACCTGTAAGTTATGCTTTTTCACTTACAGACAGGGTGGTAAAGGTTAATACTACTCCTGAGACTGCTGAAATAAAAATGAATGGGAAGATCGTAGGAAATGGGAGTTATGAAGTAAAGGTTCCGAATAATGAATGTGTGGAAGTAATTATATTAAAAGATGCATACATCAGTAGAAAACTGAATTATTGTAATAGTAAAGAATACCAAGAGCCACCTGTAACTGACCATATAGAATTAATGGAAGATGAGGCTTTTAAAACTTCAGTGTCAACTGATATGGCTAATGTAAATGTTACGATTGAGGTCAATAAATCAATATCTGATATTGAGGCTTGGAAGTTATTAAGCTCAATTGTTATGTCAGAATTTGATGTTTTAGAAGTAACTGATCAAGAAACAGGATATATAAGAACCGCATGGCAAGTTCAAAGTTTTAATAATGAAAGCACTATAAGAACGCGTGTAATTGTAAAGCTGGGAGATTCAAACCCCTTAAAATATGTACTGAAAATTGCAAGTGAAAGAGCGGATAATGTTGTGAGTGTTAAAGATGATCAGGATTTTGAAGAGTGGAATCGAATTTTAAAGCGTTATCAATATATTATGGAAGAAGCACAAGCAAGATTAAAATAAAATTTTAATGACTTTGTGAATGATGTAAATTTACATCATGATTCCTTTAATTGATATCCACACTCATCATAAGCGTCATAATACTATTGGGCATATTGAAATCTATAATGCATTATTAAATGTTGAAGAAGAATCAAAGTGCTTTTCTATTGGAATTCATCCATGGTATATAAATAATAAAACCGATCAATTAGACTTTGTAATTTCTTGTTTGGAAAATAATAGTGGGGCAATTGCAATTGGAGAATGCGGACTGGATTATAATATTGAAATACCTAAAGATATTCAATTAGCTTTTTTTAGTGCACAAATCAATTTGGCAGAAAAATTTAAAAAGCCGCTAATTATTCATTGTGTAAAAGCTTTTAATGATCTCATTAATCTAAAAAAAGAAAGCAAATCAGAGCAGGCATGGATTCTACATGGCTTCAATAAAAGTTCAGAGCTTGCAAAATCACTTATAAAAAATGGCTTTTACCTTTCTATTGGTACTAAGTTAAGCGATAGTGAAAAATTGGAAAATATTTTAAAAAATATCCCGATAGAGCGATTATTTTTTGAAACTGATAATGACGAAAAAAATAAAATTGAAGACATCTATACAGAAAGTGCTCGTATCTTAGGGATTAACCTGGATGATCTTAAAGAAAAAATCGGATTGAATTTTAATAAAGTGTTTAATGAAGATCAATGAAAACAATTTCCTTGAAAGAACCGAATTATTGATCGGGAAAGAAAAAATAGATTTTTTAAGAAAATCAAAGGTTATGGTTATCGGATTGGGAGGAGTTGGCAGTTATGCGGCCGAAGCATTGGCAAGAGCGGGTCTTGGAAATTTGATTTTAATTGATGGAGATGTAGTTGAAGAAAGTAATATTAATCGACAACTAGTAGCTTTGCATTCAACGATTGGAATGAATAAAACGGATGTTATGAGCGAAAGGGTGAAAGACATCAATCCTTTTATAAATGTAAAAACCATTCATGAATTCATCGAACCTCATAAAGTTGGAGAAATATTAAAAAATGAAACTGTGGATGTTGTGATTGATTGTATTGATTCTCTTTCTCCAAAAATTAGCTTATTAAAAGAATGTAAAAAACAAAAAGTTAAATGTGTGAGTGTAATGGGTGCAGGTGGAAAAATAGATCCTTCAAAAGTGATTATTAGAGATATTTCATCTACTCATAGTTGTTTATTAGCTCAAAAAATCAGAAAACGACTGAAAGAATTAAACATAAATAAAGGAATTCGTGCTGTTTTTTCAACAGAAATACAAAATTATGACTCTTTAAAGCTTACAGATGGATTAAATTATAAGAAATCATTTTATGGGACAATTTCTTATATGCCGGCAATATTTGGCTTAAATGCTGCATCTGAAGCCATACGATTGCTTTTTTTAAAGATGGAATAGTTATTGTCCAGAGAGAGAATATTAAGTTTAACATAATAGTAGTTAATTGAACCCTCCAGTCCTTTTGTTAAAATGGAAAAATATTACTTATTTTCGAGGGTTTAAGTGTAACTGTATTTTTACAGTAAAAATTACTCGAATAAATTGTATATGAAGAAGATATTTTCATTGATTGTATTGCTAGGATTAACTGTAGCGCTCAATGCACAGCACACTGCTGTAGAAAAAGCGGATAATGCTTTTGATAATATGGCTTATTATGAAGCGATTGATCTTTATAAAAAGGCATATGTTAAAGAGAAAGATCCGCAAGAAAAAGCTTTATTGATCTTTATGATCGGACAATCTTATGCTGCTATTTTAGATTATGAGCAGTCGGAAGTTTGGTTTGGGAAGGCGATTATGGCGAAATATTCTGATCCAATTGTGTATTATAAATTGGCTTTTGCCTTACAAAATCAAGGAAAATATAGTGAGGCAATGAGAAGATACAAGCAGTACTTCCAGAATGTCAATGAGGATAAAGTGGCAATGTTAGATATGGAAGCATGTGTAGCAGCTCAAAGTTGGGTAGATAATCCAACAAAATTTATTGTATTGCCAGAAGTGCAATTAAATTCTCCTCAATTTGATTTTTCAGCAAATTATGCAAGTAATGATTACAAATCGCTTGTTTTTACTTCTTCAAGAGAAGCATCAGAAGGTTCTAAAATTGATAACCGTTCAGGTGAAAATTATCAGGATATTTATTTGACAACAAGAGACGAGAAAGGTAAATGGTCGGAACCGGCTGGTATTTCTCCATTAATTAATTCTAAATTTAATGAAGGAGCGGCCTGTTTTTCGGCAGATAAAAGCACATTATATTTTACACGTTGTATTGAAGAAAAAGATAGAAATCTTGGTTGTGATATTTTTTATTCTGTATATGTAGGTGAAGGATGGTCTGAACCAATCTTACTTGAATTAAAACCATTTGGAGCTGATACGGTCACTGTTGGTCACCCTTCAATTAGTAAAGATGGAAAAACATTCTTTTTTGCTTCTGATATGGAAGGAGGAAAAGGAGGAAGAGATATTTGGATGATCACTCGAGCAAATGAAAATTCTGTGTGGAGTAAACCAAAGAACCTTGGGCCTGAAATTAATACTGCTGGGGATGAATTATTTCCTTTTATTCATACTAACGGAACACTTTACTTCGCTTCTAATGGAAGAAGAGGTATGGGTGGACTTGATATTTTTAAAGCAGTTCCAACAGATATCAATCAATGGGGACAAGTTGAAAACATGAAATATCCGATCAACTCAGGTTATAATGATTATTCAATTGTATTTGAAGCTGAAAACGAACGGGGTTATTTAACAAGTAACAGACCAGGAACAAAAGGGCAGTCCGATATTTTTAATTTTATGTTGCCCCCTTTATTATATGTCTTGCAAGGAAATATATATGATAAGGAAACGCAAGTTCCAGTGACCAATGCATTTGTTCGTGTTGCAGGAACAGACGGATCCTCTTTTCAAACCATGTCGGATGAAAATGGCGGGTTTAGATTTGCAGAAAATGGTGCTGAAAGATATATTAATTCAGATGTGACTTATTCTATTGTTGTGAGTAAAGGGGAAGATTATCTGGTTGCTAAAGATCAAATTACAACGGTTGGATTAGGTGAGTCTACTACATTTATAAAAGAATTTTTCATTCAGCCAATTAGTGATGAACCTATTGAATTTCCTGAAGTCCAATATGAATTTGCAAAATGGGGCCTCTTAGAAAATTCAAAGGATTCGCTTGACTATTTATATAATATTTTAGTTGATAATCCAACAATTATTATCGAGCTACAGGCACATACCGATAGTAGAGGTAGTGATGATGCGAATATGGTCTTATCTCAAAAAAGAGCTCAGTCATGTGTGGATTATTTAATTACTAAGGGAATTGTTTCTCAGCGTATGGTTGCCCATGGTTACGGGGAAACTCGTTTGAAAATCACTGACGATCAGATAAATAATATGCCTACTCAAGCTGAAAAAGAAGCAGCACATCAAAAAAACAGACGTACTGAATTTACAGTACTCAGTTTTGATTACGTCCCAAAAGAAGAGTAGCTTTGCACTCCAATTATTATTAAAAGCATTCTAAGTTAATTGGGATGCTTTTTAGTATATATACATATGCAAGAAAGGTATCATCAACGAGGAGTTTCTGCGTCGAAAGAAGACGTTCATGAAGCGATTAAGAATGTAGATAAAGGACTATTTCCTCAAGCATTTTGTAAAATAGTAGAAGATACCTTAACCGGTTCAAAAGATCATTGTATTGTAATGCATGCAGATGGAGCAGGTACTAAATCTTCACTAGCCTATATGTATTGGAAAAAAACAGGTGATTTATCTGTTTGGAAAGGAATTGCACAAGATGCCTTGATAATGAATATCGATGATCTTTTATGTGTCGGCGCTTTGGATAATATACTATTATCATCTACTATAGGAAGAAATAAAAATAGAATTCCTGGTGAGGTTATCTCTACGATCATAAAGGGAACAGAAGAATTACTTGAGAATTTACGTTCTCATGGGATCGGAATCCAGTCTACCGGCGGTGAAACTGCCGATGTTGGAGATCTTGTAAGGACGATCATTGTCGATAGCACAGTAGTTTGTCGAATGCCAAGAAACAAAGTGATTAATAATGCTAATATTGAAGCAGGAGATGTTATCGTAGGTCTTGCTTCTTATGGGCAGGCGACCTATGAGAATGAGTATAATGGGGGGATGGGCTCAAATGGATTGACATCAGCTCGTCATGATGTTTTTAATAAAAAATTAGCACTTGAATTTCCTGAAAGTTATGATCATGAAGTTCCTGATGAATTGGTCTATTCAGGGACTAAAAACTTGAGTGACGAAATAGATGGAAGCCCAATAAACGCTGGAAAACTGGTACTTTCTCCGACTAGAACCTATGCTCCGGTCATAAAAAAAATACTAGAGCAATTTCAAGGCAAAATCCATGGAATGGTTCATTGTTCAGGCGGTGCACAAACTAAAATTTTACATTTTATTGACCATCTACACATTATTAAGGATAATTTATTCCCAACTCCTCCACTTTTTGAACTGATTCAAAAGGAATCATCCACAGATTGGAAAGAAATGTATAAAGTGTTTAATATGGGGCATCGAATGGAAATATACTTGCCTTTAGAATATGCTGATAAAATAATTGAGATCTCGAAATCTTTTAATATTGATGCAAGAATAATTGGCAGGGTGGATTCATCGGACAAAAAACGATTGACTATCGATAGTTCTTATGGGATTTTTGAATATTAAAATGGTCGAAGGATTTAATTTTGTAATAAGGTTGAATGGATTATGAGTGAATTAATAGAGAAATTATCATATATAAAAGAACGCTATGATGAGGTAGGTAAACAAATTATCGACCCCGAGATTGTTAGCGATATGAAAAGATACATAAGGCTTAACAAGGAATATAAAGATTTGTCACCTATCGTTAGCGCCTATTTGAATTATAAAAATATTCTGGAAAATATTAAGTCTTCTAAAGAGATCATAAATAACGAATCAGATCAGGATTTTGTTCAGATGGCCAAAGAAGAACTTAGTGAACTTGAAGAACAAATTGAAACGATTGAAGAAGAAGTTAAATTACTTTTAATTCCAAAGGATCCGGAAGATGAAAAAAGTGCTGTTGTAGAAATTAGAGCGGGTACAGGAGGAGACGAGGCAAGTATTTTTGCAGGCGATCTTTTCAGAATGTATACTAAATATTGCGAATCCAGAAATTGGAAAACGGAAATTGTAGATGTGAATTACGGAACTTCCGGCGGATATAAAGAAATCATCTTTGAAGTAAATGGCGACGATGTTTATGGTGATCTGAAATTTGAAGCAGGAGTTCACCGTGTTCAGCGTGTTCCAGCTACAGAAACTCAAGGAAGAGTTCATACTTCAGCAGCTACGGTAATGGTACTTCCTGAAGCCGATGAATTTGATGTTGAAATTAAAAAGGCTGATTTACGTGTTGATTCCTATTGTTCAAGTGGACCCGGTGGTCAATCAGTTAATACTACCTATTCTGCAATCCGACTTACACATATTCCATCTGGAATTACAGCACAATGCCAAGATCAAAAATCGAAGCTTAAAAATTATGATAAAGCACTTTCTGTTCTTAGAACAAGGATTTATCAAATGGAATTAGAAAAAAAATTAGCTGAAGATTCTATAAAAAGAAAAAGTATGGTTTCTTCAGGAGATAGATCAGCTAAGATTAGAACCTATAATTATTCACAAGGACGAGTCACCGATCATAGAATAAACTTAACCTTGTATAACTTAGCGAGTATTATCGATGGGGATATTCAAGAGATTATAGATAAACTGAAATTTGCTGAGAATGCAGAAAAACTTTCAGAGGGAGATTAAATTAGTTAAGAATGAACCGTAAACAACTGATTGAGCAAATTAAGATCAAAAAATCTTTTCTATGTGTTGGTTTGGATCCGGACCTGGATAAAATCCCATCCCACCTGCTCGAATTAGAAGATCCAATTTTTGAATTCAATAAAGTAATAATTGATGCCACTCATCAATTCGCAGTTGCATATAAACCTAATATCGCTTTTTTTGAATTACTAGGACCCTCAGGATGGCAAAGCCTAAAAAAAACGATCGATTATATCCCAAAGAACATCCTAACTATTGCAGATGCAAAAAGAGGCGATATAGGGAATACTTCAAATTACTACGCTCGAACATTTTATGATACTTACGGGTTTGATGCAATAACGATTGCTCCTTATATGGGAAGTGATTCTGTAACGCCATTTTTACGAGATGATAAATGGGCTATTGTACTCGGATTAACATCGAATTCCGGAGCAATGGATTTTCAAAATCAATTGCTTCAAAGCGGGCTAAAAGTCTATGAACAGGTGATTCAAACATGCAGCCAATGGGGGAGTGAAGAAAATATGATGTTTGTTATTGGTGCCACTCAGGAAAAATACATTTCAGACATAAGAAAAAGTATTCCGAATCATTTTTTCTTAGTACCTGGTGTGGGAGCTCAGGGAGGTTCATTAAAAGCAGTTGCTGACGCCGGATTAAATAAAGATATTGGCCTCCTTATAAATTCATCTCGCGGAATTATTTATGCGGGAAATGATCAGGATTTTGGATTAAAAGCTCAGGAAGCTGCAAAAGAAATCCAATTGGAAATGGAGTCGGTACTTTTAAAATCAGGACTCATCTAAATTAAATTCTAAGCGTTTCATCTTAGTCTTTTTCCTGTTAAATACGGATTTATTTTCCTTTTTAAACAAGGTAATTTTCTTAAAAAATTATCTTTTATGGAAGAAGAGTTTTTACACTTCATCTGGCTCTATCAATTATTTGATCATAATGATTTAACAAGTATTAATGGAGAAGAAGTTCAGATCATTCAATCCGGAATACATAATACGAATAGCGGTCCGGACTTTAGTGAAGCAAGAATTCTAATAGGGGGTAATCTTTGGATCGGAAATGTAGAAATTCATGTTAATACGAGCGATTGGTTTTTGCATCAACATCAATTTGATGCTGCATATTCGAATGTAATACTGCATGTTGTATATAATCACAATGCCGAAAATTGGGAGATAGACCAATCCACTTATATTCCCCTAATTGAGCTTAAAAAGAGAGTAGACCTTCATAAATATCATGAATGGAAAAAATTAAAGAGTAAAAAAAGCTGGATTCCATGTGAATCATTGATCACTAATGTGCCTTCAATAATAATTTATCAGATGATAAACAGAATGGCAGTTGAAAGATTAGAGCGAAAAGTAAAAGAAGTTGAAATACAACTTTATCGATTAAATGGAAATTGGGAAAACGCTTTAATGCAATCCATTGTAAGTGCACTTGGATCTAAAGTTAATAAAGATACTTTCCATTCTTTAGCATTGATCTTACCATTTACTTTGATAAAAAGATTTGAAAATGAACAGGAAAAACTAGACGCACTAATATTTGGAATTGCAGGTTTTTTAGATGGGTATTTGAAGGATAACTACCCTCGTACATTACAAAAACAGTTTTCTTTTTTAAGGAGGAAATATGATTTTATAAATATTAAACGAGAGCGCTGGAAATTCATGAGAATGCGGCCATCAAATTTTCCGACCGTCCGTTTAGGGCAGCTTTCAAGTTTACTTTCATCATGGACCAGCATTTGTGATCTTGTTTTTTATGAAAAAGATATTTCACTTTTGGAAGAACATTTCAGAAAAAATATTAATCCATATTGGGATTGCCATTATCGTTTTGATGTAAAATCAAGTAAAAAGAAAATACAAATGGGGAAGAGTATGTATAATAGTATTTTAATTAATTCGATTGTTCCATTTATGTATGCCTTTGGAAAACAACATGATAATGAAGAAATCAAATTTAGAGCACTTTCTTTTCTTGAAACAATAAAACCGGAGAAAAATTCCATTATTGAAAAATGGAATTTACTCATAGGGAATAGCTTTAATGCCTTAGAATCACAAGGTTTGATAGAACTTAAAAACAATTACTGCTCATTTAAAAAATGCTTATCTTGCAAGGCCGGAATTTGGATTTTGAATAATAAATAATATGATAAAACAAATATTAGATTTCTTTGAAAGACAAGCATTTGGAGTGCTTTCTTGGTGGGGTGAAAAGTTGGGGATTAAAATTCAATCGATTCGATTGTTTTTTATCTATTTGTCGTTTTTAACTTTTGGTTCTCCAATTATTTTGTATTTAATAATGGTTTTTATTCTGCAGAATAAGGATTATTTTAAATCACCTGTAAGAAAAACGATCTGGGATATTTGATGGCAGCTAACACTTCTTTTCCCAACTATTTTATTAAAAAGCTTGTAAAAGCTTTATTATTACTGGTTGCCGTAATTATGGTTGGTACCATTGGTTATGAATTGATTGAAGAGAGATTCTCTTTCATCGATTCTTTCTATATGACCATTATTACCATTTCAACGGTGGGTTATAAAGAAGTTCATCCTTTAAGCGATCTGGGAAAATTATTTACTTCCGGATTGATCATTAGTTCATTCGGAGTATTTGCATATTCTGTAACCACAATTACTTCGTATATTATGACCGGTGAATACCGAAAACGATTTATTGAGACAAAAATGTTAAATGAAATTAAGAAACTAAAAGGCCATGTTATCGTTTGCGGTTACGGAAGAGTTGGCCAGCAAACTGTTAAGGATCTTTTAATTCATAATCAAAAAGTATTGGTTATGGAAGTTGATGAAAAAGCGATTGAAAATATAAAGCAAAATAAAAGTTTGTTTTATATGCAAGGTGATTCAACAGATGAAATAAATTTAGAGATGGCCAACATCACGGAGTCAAAGGCAATAATAACCACATTGCCAAGTGATTCGGACAATATGTTTGTCGTGCTTACAGCTAAGGAAATGTGTAATAAAACCCTGATCATTAGCCGGGCATCTAATCCAAGAAATGCTAAAAAATTAAAAATAGCGGGTGCAGCAAATGTAATTATGCCTGATACTCTTGGTGGTTCACATATGGCGTCTTTAGTTGTAAATCCTGATGTGGTCGAATTTTTAGAACACATTTCTATACAGGGTTCTGCCGAAGTAAATCTAGAAGAAGTTTCCTTTTCTGATATGCCAAATGAGCTAAGGAATTTAAGTATAAAGGAGCTTGATGCTAGAAATAAATTAGGGATTAATATTATTGGTTTTAAAACAAGTGGAGGAGAATATATTATTAATCCGGATCCCGACACTCGCCTTGCACCAAATTCTAAGCTATTTGTATTAGGAACAAAAAGACAAATCAGCTTACTGAATAAAGTTTTTAAAATTAGATCAGAACACGAAAAAAATAATTAAAAAATACATTTCCTATGAAAAACAAATTAAAAAATATTGAGATTGGAATAGGGATAGGGGAATTAAAATTTGGAATGACTCCTGAAATGGTAGTTGATATCCTTGGAGAACCAGATGAAAAAGAGGCCGAAAATTTTTCTGAGGTTGATCCTGATTTTTATTCTGAAGAGTGGCATTATGATGATCTGGAATTATCGCTATCCTTCGATATGCTTGAACAAATGGAATTAGGTACGATCTCGGTTAGCTCTGATCATTACTTATTTGAAGGAGAGCAACTCATTGGCTTAAGTCGTAAAAGGGTTGATGAACTGCTTAAAAAAATGGATTTAAGTTCTAAATGGGAAGAATTTAAAGAAATTGAAGAAGGGGGAGATTTACTAACCAATGAAGATGAAGGATTAAGTTTTTGGTATGAAAATGGTTTTCTTATTGAGATTCAATGGGAAATCCTATAAGTTTACTAAAAATAGTATCTCAATTTAAATTGTAGAGAAAGAGAAGAATAGCGTTGTATCAATCCCGGATCTTCAAAAATAGTTGAGAGATTGAATCTAAAACAAGGAGTTGCTTCAATTGAAAAGCGATCTCCTAATCGATAACCCACGCCAAAATTTAATACTCCATTCACCAATGTCTTCTTAAATACCGCATAGTTTGTGTTTAGCGCAATAAGGCTTGTTAGGTCTTCAGCCATATAATATCCCTTTGTGATTTTTAAAAAGCCAATCGTAACTCCAATTCCAGGTCTTAAATAAAAGTCACCTACATCAAATTGATAAGAAAAATAAAGTGGAATTTCCCAATATTGAACGCTAGTTCGACCGTTTTGAACCGATAATCCTATTGCATTATAAACTTCAGTACTGTCATAAATTGTATTGATTAGAATGGAATCTACTACCGTTACAAAGGAAGAATCTACGACGTATACGATGTAAGTGGCTGAATCGATGGGGTTTATTATACTATCATAGGTAAAAATGATATCTTGAGTCCACAAGGTATCGTTTATTTCAGTCGTGCTTAATTCCCAAGTACTAGCATATTTTTCTTCATATTGGATGTTTTCTCCCCATTGGTTTAATGTAATTCCGGAGCTAAGACCAAAGCATTTAAAACTAGCCTGTAATTCAACACCGACACCTCCGCTTACTATATTTTTTTCTTGTGAATTTCTTATAGAAATTAAAGATGCAAACTCATTATCTCCTTTGATTTTCTTTGTTATGTAGGATACTTCTCCAAATGCAGCTATTGATAGTTGAATGGGTAGGCTTCTCTTTGGCTTAATAGGCTTAATTTTGAATGTTGCTTCTCCTTGTTTTGGAATAGTAACGATTGATCGTGAGCCTAAAATATCCTCAAAGCTTTTAATAGAAGAAGAATGTAAATACATTGAGGGTTTAATTGATTTTGATTCATTAAAATAGTTTCCAATATCATACCTGCTATTTTTAGTAGTTGTAGTAGATACAAATAAACTTGATTCGTCTGATTCTAAGTCATTCTGATTATTCTTTCCGGAATTGGTTTTTTCTTTCGCCTCTTTTAAAAAAGAGGGCGCCATATTAACAAAAGAAATTTCATTCTCCCTTTCAATCATATTATTTGGTCTAATTTCGGAAACATTGCTTTCGAATTCAATTTCTAAATTGCTTTCTTTTACAGGTATTTGGTGGCCTTTTAAGTTTTTTGAAAGAGCAGTTGAATTTTCATTAGAATGACTTATTAAATTATCTTCCTTTGAAAGCTCGATTTTATTTTTTTCATCTTTTTTTGTTAAGCTTGAAAACTCAGAATCAAAGGATTTTGATTCTGAATTTAATTTGTTTTTTGTAGTTCGAATTTCAGTGTTATTTTGGGTATTTAAATCCCCTTTGTTTTGATCATTTTCAATTTGAGAATGATCACTTAATTGCTCTTTTTGAAGATCTACCTTACCATTGATGCCAGCATAAATGATTGCTCCAACTATCACCAAAAACAAAGCAGTTATGAGCCAATTAATAGATAAAGAACTAGGAGGAGGTGTTCCTTTGGAATTCAATAAATTTTCCATGGCTGCCCAATCCCCTTCCATAGGACTAAATTTCCTATTGCTAAGTTTTTTCTGAAAAAATTGATCTAAATTATTATCCATGACCATTAATTCTTTGTTTTTCCAACTCTTCTTTCAATAATGATTGCAACTTTTTACGCGCTTGCATTAAGTGCCATTTTGAGTTTTCAATGCTTATTGAAAGCGCTTCACTTATTTCTACATGTTTAAAGCCATCAATTGCAAAAAGGTTAAAAACATTCTTTTGTATTTCTGATAAGTTATTTAGCATTTCTTGAAGCGTTTCTTCCTCAATTGTGCTCTCGATCAAATTAAATTCTTCTTTTGAAAGTTGCTCTAAATGGCTTTCATTTTCAATAGATACATGAAAATCATTTTGCTTTTTATTTTTACGGATTTCGTCAATTGCTGAATGGATCATAATTTTATGAATCCAAGAAAAATATGATTTCACCCCATTTGTATTATCGAAGTTCTTTAAACCCAATAAAATTTTTAAAAAACATTGGTTAACTAAAGCAACGGCATCGGATCGATTTTTTTGGTAGCGATAAGAAATATTCATAAGTGATGAAAAGGATAACTCATACAGTTTTGATTGTGACTTTCGATCACCATCAATACAAGCATTAATTAAATCCTTATCAATTTTCATAAATAAAAAAGAAAACTCCCCCTGCTTTTCTTGCCAGGGGGAGTATATCCCTATTTTATAACCTGGAACCTTAGAATATTCCTTGAGTTTTTGTTGCGCAATTCAATCTGATACATTCCAGTAGTAAGATCACTAAGATCTATGTTAACTCTGTTGTAACCAATAGTTGGTATCGAGCTAGAACTACTTATAGTTCTTCCGCTTACATCATATATTGTAGTTGTAAGCATTTCATTTTCTTTTACATTATAACTAAGTGTTATGTTATTATTAGCCGGATTTGGATAAAGATTGATATCACTTATATTTTGTATTTGTTGTTCAATACCAGTTGCTAACTCGGAAATCACATTTAATGTCATTCCATTCGATTTCAGCATCATTTGGCTAATACCAATAGTATCGCAGTAGGTACTTGTGCATACCATAAATCCATTTGGTGCTTCAGAAAGAATTGTTAAGCAAAGCATATAAAAACCTTCTGATTCGTATTCATGGACAGGGAATTCTTCATTACTTGTTTGGCCATCTCCAAAATCCCAAATAAACTCAGTTATTGGATCTAAACTATAGGAATTATTAACGACATAAATGATTCCTGTAGCTTCATCAATACTTGAAACATAGAAATAGGCGGCTGTGCTATCGCAGTAGTAACTACAAGAGCCATCATCTATTGTTGCTAATGGATTGTAATTTAAAGCTGAAGTGTCGGTACAACCAAAAACAGCTGTAGAATCACCAATATATATGCAGGATCCATCATCCATATTAGCTAATGGATTATAATTTATTGCTAAAGGATCCGTGCAACCATATATATAAGTTGTGTCATTATATATACATGATCCATCATTGATAGTAGCTAATGGATTATAATTTAGAGCACTAGAATCGGTACAACCATATACCTCTGTATAAATACATGATCCATCATCGATAGTAGCAAGGGGATTGTAATTTATTGCAGTAGAATCCATACAACCATATACCTCTGAATTATCATAAACACATGACCCATTATTGACATTTGCAAGAGGATTATAGTTTGTAGCAGCTGGATCCGTACAGCCATAAATAAGTCCACTATTTACATTGAGAATTGTTCCAGCAGGAGCATAAACTGAATCACAAAAGGTAGTAGTGCATACCGAAAGAGGATCCTCTCCTAAAGCTGTAACAGTAAAACAAATAGTGTATAATCCTTCTTCATTATAAAAATGAGTAGGCGATTCAAGCGTGCTGGTAGTTCCATCGCCAAAATCCCAAAAATAAGCTGTTATAGGAGACAAACTGTAAGCGAAACTTTGAACATAAATAGCACTATCAGTGATCGCTGGATACCAAAAATAAGCACTAGTACTATCACAATAGTAAACACAATAACCATTATCAATGGTGGCAAGAGGATTATAGTTTAATCCAGCCGGATCCATACATCCGTAAACATCTGTCGAATCTTGGGCTATACTATTAAGGCTTAAACTAAGGAATATACTAATTGTAAATAAGTAGATTAATTTTTTCATAGGATTTTCTTTTAAATTATTGCTTTCATTAACAAAGACGAAAAAAATGGCATCAGGGATAGTCAGTCCACAAAAAAATATAATTCAAAGTATAAGAAGCTTCAATTTAATAAAATTATGAATGTATAAAGGTTGTGATATTTATACTATTCATTCATTTGAAGATCCTAAATTTTACTATCTAAAAATTATTGTGTTTCTTACATCGTATTGTTTACTGAAATTGAAAATGAAAAAAAATATATTTAGCACCTTTATTTTTGGGTCCTTTGCTAACCTAGTTTTTGGGCATGAGGGAAAAAATTTGGTTGAAACAGAAACCATTCATATTGGAGATTGGGTAAATAGTAAGTTTGAACCCATTGTAAACTTTTTAGCGCAAGTCTTTTTTTGGGATCCCTTTAAAGCGATGGGCTTTGACATAGGTTCTGATGTACCAATAATTGTTGTTTGGTTAGTAATTGGAGCTATTTACTTCACTTTCAGAATGAATTTCATAAACATTCGAGGTTTTAAGCATTCAATTCAATTGGTGCAAGGAAAGTTTGATAACCCAGAAGACAAAGGCGAGGTATCTCATTTTCAAGCCTTAACAACTGCACTATCAGCGACTGTTGGATTAGGTAATATTGCAAGTGTTGCAGTTGCTATTACAATTGGCGGGCCGGGAGCGACTTTTTGGATGATCATTGCAGGTTTTTTAGGAATGTCTACAAAATTTACAGAATGTACTTTAGGAGTTAAGTATCGGAATATTGATGAAGATGGGAATGTGTCCGGTGGGCCCATGTATTATTTAACCAAAGGTTTATCAAAGTATAGAATGCCTAAGCTGGGAAAAGTATTAGCTGTTTTATTTGCTATTCTTGCGATTTTAGCCTCCTTTGGAGGGGGAAACATGTTTCAGGCTAATCAAGCTTTTGCTCAGTTGGAAGGTCAAATGACTTTTCTAGAAGGTCATGGTTTTTGGTTTGGAGTTGGAATGGCAATTTTGGTCGGAGTTGTAATCATTGGTGGAATAAGATCCATTGCTAAAGTAACAGAAAAAATAGTTCCTTTTATGGCCGTTTTATATGTGCTGACCGCTCTGATTATTCTGGGAATTAATTATCAGCATATTCCAAGTGCTTTTTTATTGATATTTGATAGCGCATTTAGTTCAGAATCAATGTATGGTGGATTTATTGGCGTTCTTTTAACCGGATTTAAAAGGGCTTCTTTTTCGAATGAAGCAGGAGTAGGTTCTGCTGCTATTGCTCACTCTGCAGTAAAAACAAACGAACCAGTAAGTGAAGGGTTTGTTGCCCTGCTTGAACCATTTATTGATACGGTAGTAATCTGTACAATGACAGCCTTAGTAATTGTAATTACCGGCAGATATACCGGTTATGACTTAGAAGGCTCTCAATTAACATCTTCTGCTTTTGGAAGTGCTATTTCATGGTTCCCATCGGTTTTAGCATTAGCGGTATTCCTCTTTGCTTTTTCAACGATGATTTCTTGGTCATATTATGGATTAAAAGCGTGGAGCTACCTTTTTGGGGAATCTAAAAAAATGGCAAACATTTATAAACTTATTTTCCTCGGATTCATTGTTGTTGGATCATCCTCTACCTTAAGTGCTGTTATGGATTTTTCGGATATGATGATACTGGCTATGGCATTTCCAAATATCATTGGATTGTACATTCTATCTAAAGAAGTTCGAATCGATCTAAAAGATTATTTAATCAGAGTAAAATCCGGGGCAATTAAAAGATTTAAATAACCTTTTTATAGGACTCCATCATTTTAGTAACATACTTTCCTATTATATCATATTCGATATTTACTTCACTTCCGGGCACTATGTGCTTGAAGTTTGTATGTTCAATTGTATAAGGAATAATCGCAACTGAGAAACCATTTTCCCAAACATCTACAACGGTCAGTGAAACACCATTGACACAAATTGACCCTTTTTCTACATTGATAAAATCAATGGAAGGGTGTTCAAAATGAAAATAATAGCTTCCATCCATTTCTTCAACTTTTATACATGTTGCTCTTTGATCAACATGGCCCTGAACCATATGCCCATCTAAACGGCCATCCCAACGCATAGCTCTTTCCAAGTTTACCAAATCATTTATTTTTAAAATTCCAAGATTTGATTTTAATAATGTTTCTTCTATTGCTGTTACCTTGAAAGAAGTGTCATTTGTTTCAGTTACAGTAAGGCAAACGCCATTGTGGGCAACACTTTCGTCTGGTCTTAATTGTTTCGCAAGATCTGTTTTAATGGTGAAATGCTTATTGCTTCCCTCTATTTCTATTTTTTGAACTATTCCAAATTCTTCAACTATTCCTGTAAACATATTACTTTGTATTTTGATCGCTTCTGAAAATATAAACATAACCAGCGCTTGCTGAAGTTTCATTTCCATTTAAGCGTATTACATTAATCGTGATCGTATAAAAATAAACACCTTCACTAACATCTTTGTTCGAATTCATATCTTTTCCATCCCAATTGATCTCGGGGTCATCTGTCTCAAAAATGAGAGTTCCCCAACGATTGTAGATCGAAAATATCACATCTTGAACATTCCTGCTTAAGACCGGTCTAAGTAAATCATTAACATTATCCCCATTTGGGGTAAAAACATTTGGCAATTCATATTCGGGACAATTATCAACACAAACAATATTGCTAAAATCACTTTCATTTCTAAATACCGTTCCATCCGGACTTGTATTTAAAGAATCACTTGCAGTTACAGCATAACACCCTGCAACAGAAAATAAATCTGTAAATAGATAACTTGTATCCAAAGCATTATTTATTGTAATGATAGGCTCAAATTCCTCATCATTTTCGTATGCTTTGTAATAGATAGTATACATCATTACATCATCTGCACAATAATTATTTGGATTTGTCCAAGTAAGCAAATTTTCAGCATCCTCACATTCACTTTCGATTGATAATACTGGCGGACATGGAGCTTCATTGTCCCAAGGAATCCCGCATGTTTCTTGAGAATAATTAATCAAAATTGGGATAATTGTAGTTGACGCATATCCTCCTATTGATTTAACATAATAACAGTAAGATTGAAGATTTACAAGGCCTGAATCAATATATAATGGTTGAATAGTTGAATCAATATAAATGAATTCTCCTAGGTCGTCATCAAAGCGGTAGATCTGATAATAATAATTGATCCAGGGTGTCTGGTCATTTATATTCAATATTAATTTATTGTCTCCGGCTTGAGTACTTATATAAATAGAAGGAGTAGAAAAGGTAGATCCAACAAAATTATCATCGCTATATAAATCAATTCTATAGGTATTTGCCTGCGAATCTGTATTTATATTAGTATTTACAAATGAAGTATCGACATAGCCAATTATAGTACTTGAAAGAGGTGAAGTATAAACTAAATTATTAGGTTCTGCATATCCGTCACCTCTAAAGACCTTATAATGAAAAGGACCTGGATATTGTGTTTCATTTAGTTCCGTCGGATTCGACCAGACGACTGTATCTCTTCCTAAAGTTAAATCAGTAAAACCTACACTCACATTTGTAATTACAGGTAGGTCCTTTATGAGTATAGCGCAAGCTTCAAGAGAGGGTTGACTTTCGGCACCGTCTGGAAAAACCGCACATACCATATAACAATATTTTTGTCCCAAAGCGAGGCCATAATTATCAGAATAAGTAGTATTATTTATTCCGACGGTATTGCCAACAAGGACGTATCCTGTAGGTGGGGGGACACCTGTAACACAATAATCAGGAATATAGCCCAATGAATCCGGTCTTCGATAAATAGCATACCCCGAAGCATGATCACATTCAGATTGATCCCAAGAAAGATTAACAGTATTCCCCAGAGGATCTGCCTGTAAATTATCTGGTCCGGGAGCGATTATGTGAATATTAAAAGATTCAAAATCGACAAGGTCAATTTCCGTTGAATTATCTTTTGCTTTTATGTAGACTACATACGGATTCAATCTAACTCTCTCGCAATCCGGTGTCCAGATAAAGGTTCCTTGTGCAGGTGGTCCGGATGAACTTTGAGTAAATGAAGCCTCATCATTCTCTATTTCAAATGGCTCTCCGAATGCATCAAGATCAACAGGATTATTATCAGGGTCTGTAGCAGTAATATTAATGATCAATGTTTCACCAACATGAATACACGTATCCGGAATTGGGATTATTTCAGGTGGATTATTATCGCAAAAGAATACCGTGATCTGCATATCTCTGAGAACTGTACCCATTAAAATTCCCTGTTTCCATTCTTGGATTAATATGGCTATATTATATTCTCCTTGTAATTGTGGGGTATCCCAAAAGAAATTTCCAGTTTGCTGATCCAAGTAAATTTGATTATCCGGTCCGGTTGGCCACTGATTTGGATAGGTATATCCGGGAATTGGGAGACCATCTAAGGCCTGACAAGGAACTAGACTAAATGACAAACTATCTCCATCAGGGTCATACGCTCCGGTGTTATGAATAAAAAGTTTGTCAATGCAAGCATTATCAAGAGGGCTATTGGTTAATTGAACTGAATTATTGTAACCTAGAACCGCATCGATGGTCAAAACGGATTCAATATAAAATACAGTTGAAACTGAAGAAGGGATGTTTACAACACCTTCATTTCTATTCGGATCTTCCATAGAAATAACGAAAGTTCCCGGACCTGCATAAGTATGATATCCATAATAGAGATTTTTTTGAGCATCACCTGATAAATAAATAATTTGAGCCCGCGGGATAGTATCAAGGGTATTATCACCCCATTTAATCTCTAATTCAGGTCGATCAGCTGCAAAAGCAGATGTTTTAGTGTAGGTAGTAATGGTAGCTTTATATTGTAAACCACTAATATGCTCGTAAGTAATCTCTCCTGCCCGATTATGAGTAGCATAAGCTGGAATAGAAAAAACCAGCAATATGAGATACAAAAGCCGTTTTAACATGGGTTTATTTTTGGAATAAAGATACAGATTCTTGTTTTGCTATTGCACTTGTTCTTTTATTTAACGCGATAAAATGACATTAGATGCCCTTTTCTTTAATTTTTATTTAAATAATTAATCTCTTTTTCAAATCGAGAAATGTTTAATTTTGGGAGATGATAGCAGAAATTTATAATAAGAAAAGCGGAAGCACTGATTTTAAGGCGAAGATCTTTATTATAGCCCTTTCGAGCAGTTATTCTAATGTAATTCAGGGCGAAGATGAACTTGAATTTTTTAAAAAAGAGCAGGGCTTAAAAAAGGACTTATTCTATTTAAGATCAGCAATTGAACTGATAATTTTTGTCACTATTCCTGAAGACATAGAAACTAACAAAGGATTAGAGTTTGCAAGAAAAAAAGCATCCGAAACCTATGCATTGTTAAAGGCAAATAATTTCGATGAAGTAGAGTTGTACAGTAATAATTCAGAAATTGAAAGTGCTTTTTTTGAAGGTTTAATATTATCATCTTATCAATTTGATAAGTTTAAAGAAGAGAAAGAGGTATTTTCTTTAAATAAAATTTATTCTGCTGTTGCAAATGATGAAATAGTAAATTTACTTAAGGCAGTATTTTGGGTAAGAGACCTTGTGAACGAGCCACCTGCTCATCAGACAGCCACCGTTTTAGCGAATGAATTTGAAAAAATGGCCTCCGAAATCGAGGGACTAAATGTTGAGGTTTTTCATAAAATTCAAATAGAATCACTTCGAATGGGAGGGCTACTTTCTATAAATCGAGGAAGTGTTCAAGCTCCTACTTTTTCTGTTTTAACATGGAAGCCAGACCATGCAGTTAATACTAAACCAATTGTTTTAGTTGGGAAGGGAGTTGTTTATGATACGGGTGGAATCAATTTAAAACCGACAGGTTTTCTTGAGACAATGAAAAGTGATATGTCGGGCTCGGCAGTTGTATCAGGCTTATTGAAAGCAGTTGCTTCGAATAACTTACCAGTATATTTAATCGCTTTGATTCCGGCAACCGATAACAGACCAGGTGGAGATGCAATTGTTCCTGGCGATGTGATTACGATGATGAATGGAAAAACTGTAGAGATTATTAATACAGATGCCGAAGGGAGAATGATCTTAGCGGATGGACTTAGCTATTCAAATAAATTTGACCCTGAATTAGTTTTCTCAGTTGCGACTTTAACAGGCGCAGCAGCCCGAGCGTTTGGATCACGAGCATTTGCAAGTATGGGGAATACAGAAAAGGAATTGAAAAATTTAAGCAAAGCCTCATTCTTAAGTGGAGAGCGATGTTGGGAGTTGCCGTTTTGGGATGATTTTGCTGATGAATTAAAATCATCAATAGCGGATCTTAAACATTTAGGGGGAGTAAATGGAGGAGCGATCACTGCAGGTAAATTTCTAGAAAATTTTACTTCAGCTCCTTATATACATCTAGATATTGCAGGAGTTTCATTTACTGAAAAACCAGAAGATTATAAGCCAATTGGAGGTACTGGTACCGGTGTTAGAGCGTTATTTCGATTTATAAAGAATTACATTTCAGAAAAAGGAACTTCATCATAATCAGGAATGCATAAAGTAGTTATCTTTGAAAATCTTATTAGAATAATCAAAAGTGAAAAAGAATCAAAATCAGAGTAAAATCAAAATTGGAATTAGCATTGGAGATGTTGCTGGTATTGGATTAGAAGTTATTATCAAAACCTTTTCCGACCCAAGAATATTTGATGCAATTACACCAATAATTTACGGAAATTCATCAATAGCAAAAGCATATCGGAAAGGGCTTAATATAAATGACTTTAGCTTTAATTTGATAAAGAACTGCGAGGAAGCAAACCCTAAACGTGTAAATATTATAGATGTTTCTACAAATGAAATAGGATTAAACTATGGGGTTCCAAGCAAAGAAACAGGTGAACTGGCTTTAAAATCACTTGAACAAGCAACAGCAGATCTTGCATCTAATAAGATTGATGCAATTGTAACAGCTCCAATAGATAAGAACATTATCCAGTCAAAGGGATTTAATTTTCCGGGACATACGGAATATTTGACAAAAATGGCGAATGTTAATGAAGCTTTAATGTTGATGATCGAGGACAACCTGAGGGTTGGTGTGGTAACAGGTCATATTCCGGTGAAAGAAATAGCTTCGAATATTAGTATTGAAGTGATATTAAATAAACTTAGAATATTTAATCAAAGTTTGCTTAATGATTTCGGGTTAGTAAAACCAAAACTTGCTATTTTAGGATTAAATCCTCACTCTGGGGACCATGGTTTAATAGGAGATGAGGAGAAAAATATCATTTTGCCGGCAATTGAAAAGGCAAATGAAGAAGGTATTCTTGCTTTTGGACCCTTTTCTGCAGATGGATTTTTCGGATCAGGTAACTTCAATAACTTCGATGGAATCCTTGCAATGTACCATGATCAAGGCCTCATTCCATTTAAAACATTAGCCTATATGGGAGGAGTTAATTTTACCGCTGGATTGCCTATTGTACGTACTTCTCCGGCACATGGAACCGCCTTCGATATAGCAGGGAAAGGCATCGCAAATGAATCTTCTTTTAGAACTGCGGTCTATTATGCCCTTGATATTTATATGACCCGAAAGAGGATGAAAGAGTGGAATGAAAACCCTTTAAAAACCAAAGGAGACATTCAATTGGAAAAATCTGAAGATTAGCTTTTTAAAATACAAAAAATAAATATATCTTTGCGCTCCATTTTTTGGGACATTGATGTGATGAGAAAATTGGGAACATTTGATATTCCGTTTACTGGCTTACAAATAGGCACTCATCATTATCAATATAATATTGATAAAACGTTCTTTGATAACTTTGAATTTAGTGAGATAAGTAAATCTGATATTAATATCGATTTAGATCTTGAGAAACAATCAAGCCTGATGATACTTCATTTCAGTATCAATGGTGAAGTTGAAGTAATGTGTGATACTTGTGGAGATGATTTTATGCTGCCGGTTTCATTTAAAGATCGAATCATTGTTAAATTCGGAAACGAAGAAATTGATCAAAGTGATGAAATATGGGTAATTCCTCATCATGAACATCAAATTAACGTTGCTGAATTGATTTACGAATTTGTTCATTTAGCGCTTCCGGTCAGAAGAGTACATTCTGAAGGAGAGTGCAATGAAGAAGTAATATCAAATCTTAATAAATTAGAAAGTCATCCAATTGAACAAAGTGATCCCAGATGGGATAAATTGAAAAAAATAAAAAAGGATTTAAAATAAATTATAATGGCACATCCAAAGCGAAAGATATCGAAAAGTAGAAGAGGTAATAGACGTAGTCACGATAGTTTGACAGCGCCAAATATCGCTACTTGTCCAACTACAGGTCAGCCTCATTTGTATCATCATGCCCATGTATATGAGGGAAAAATGTATTACAAGGGTAAGGTTGTAATGGAAATGGAATAGGTTTAAAATACTTATATTCAAACTATTTAATACGGCGTAAAATTAATTTGCACCGTATTTTTTTTGTAAAAAAGGGATTTTGTTAGGGTTTATCTATTAATCCTTTATAAATTGGCATCTTAATACATCTTGAAAGCGTTTATTATGGGTAAAATTAATGCTGCGATTACCGGAATACAAGGAAATGTTCCAAATGACTTACTTACGAATAAAGATCTTGAAAAACTAGTTGACACGAATGACGAGTGGATCTTTAGTCGAACAGGTATCAAAGAAAGGCATATTCAAAAAGGAGAAGGATTAGCGACATCTGATATGGCCGCTGAGGCAGTAAAAGGTTTACTTGAAAAAACGAATACCGACCCATTAGATATTGATTTACTGATTTGTGCTACTGTTACCCCTGATTTTGTTTTTCCAGCGACTGGAAATGTTGTTTCTGATAAGGTAGGGTTAAAAAATGCCTGGAGTTTTGATTTAAATGCTGCTTGTTCAGGCTTTATCTACGCTTTATCGGTAGGAAGTCAATTTATAGAAACAGGAAAATATAAAAAAGTAATCGTCGTTGGCGCTGATAAAATGAGTTCTATCATCGATTATACAGATAGAACGACGTGTATTATTTTTGGAGACGGAGGAGGCGCAGTTCTTTTAGAGCCAAATGAAGAAGGATATGGAATTATTGATTCTATCATGCATGCGGATGGATCAGGGCGGGAATATTTACATCAAAAAGCTGGAGGCTCTTTAAAACCGGCAAGTCACGAAACAGTAGATGCTAAAGAGCATTTCGTTTATCAAGAAGGGAAATCTGTCTTTAAATTTGCTGTAAGTAATATGGCAGATGTTTCAGCTAAAATAATGGAGCAAAACAATCTTAAGAGCGAAGATGTTGACTGGCTGGTACCACATCAGGCAAACTTGAGAATTATTGATGCCACTTCCAGAAGAATGGGCTTAGATTCTTCGAAAGTTATGATCAACATTCAGAATTACGGTAATACTACTAATGGTACTATTCCTTTATGTTTATGGGAATGGGAAAATAAATTAAAGAAAGGTGATACCTTAATATTATCCGCATTTGGCGGGGGATTTACCTGGGGAGCAATCTATTTAAAATGGGCTTACGACCCTTCATAAAAATTATTATCTTCGAATAACATAAATCATTAACCATGAAGATTCAAGAAATTCACGATTTAATAAAACTGGTTTCAAAAACAGGGGTCACTGAAGTAGAAATCGAACAAAAAGATTTCAAAATCACTGTTAAATCAGAAGGTAAAACAAAAACAACAAAATCAGGAGAGGGGGAGACAACAATTATACAGTCGCATATGCCGATGGGGATGCCTCAAATGCAAATGCCTATGCAGGTAGCTGCAGCTGCCCCGGCAGCAACTCCACCTAAAGTAGTAGAAAAGGTTGAAGAAAGTAGTAAATATGTTACTATTAAATCTCCAATGATCGGAACGTTCTATCGTTCATCAGGACCGGATAAACCCCCTTATTTAAATGTAGGGGATGCTATAAAACCCGGAGATGTAATCTGCATCGTAGAAGCGATGAAATTATTTAATGAAATTGAAGCTGAAATTTCAGGTACAATAATTAAAGTTTTAGCCGATGACGCTTCTCCTGTAGAATATGACCAACCTTTGTTTCTTGTTGACCCATCATAAATAAGTAAGATATTATGTTTAATAAGATTCTTATTGCAAATAGAGGCGAAATCGCCTTAAGAATAATTCGTACATGTAAGGAGATGGGTATTAAGACGGTTGCAGTATATTCTACTGCTGATAAAGACAGTCTGCACGTTCGTTTTGCTGATGAAGCCGTTTGTATTGGTCCTCCTCCAAGTTCAGAATCATATCTTCGTATTCCAAGTATTATTTCGGCCGCAGAAATAACAAATTCAGATGCGATTCATCCGGGTTATGGGTTTTTATCAGAAAATGCGAAATTCTCCAAAGTGTGTGAGGATAACGATATAAAATTTATTGGAGCAAGTCCTGGGATGATCGATGCAATGGGTGATAAAGCCTCTGCAAAAGCAACAATGATCGCTGCAGGAGTTCCTTGTGTTCCCGGATCAGCTGGTCTTTTAAAGGATTTGGCTCACGCTAAAAAAACAGCGAGTGAAATTGTTTACCCAGTAATGATGAAAGCTACTGCCGGTGGTGGAGGAAAAGGTATGCGCGTATTATGGAATGATGAAGAACTAGAGGATGCCTGGGAAAAAGTGAGAAGGGAAGCAAAAGCTGCTTTTGGGAATGATGGTATGTACATGGAGAAATTCATTGAGGAACCACGTCATATTGAAATTCAAATTGCAGGTGATATGTATGGGAATTATTGCCATATGAGTGAAAGAGATTGTTCCATTCAAAGAAGACATCAAAAACTGGTAGAGGAAACGCCTTCTCCATTTATGACAACAAAACTTCGTAAAGATATGGGAGAAGCGGCTAAACGAGCTGCAGCTGCCGTGAATTATGAAGGAGTTGGTACGGTTGAGTTTTTGGTAGATAAGCACCGTAATTTCTTCTTTATGGAGATGAATACTCGAATTCAAGTTGAACATACCATAACAGAAGAAGCGATTTCTTGGGATTTGATCAAAGAACAAATAAAAATTGCAGCCGGAATTCCAATTACCGGTAAAGATTATAAACCTCAGGTTCATGTAATGCAATGTCGGATCAATGCAGAAGATCCTTTTAATAACTGGAGGCCCTCACCCGGAAAAATTGGAGATTATCATCAACCAGGTGGACATGGAGTTAGAGTTGATACGCATGTATATAGCGGTTATACCATACCTCCAAATTATGATAGTATGATCAGTAAACTGATCGTTTATGCTAGGTCTCGTGAAGAAGTAATTGCAAAAATGAGAAGGGCCTTAGATGAGTACGTCATTGAAGGGATTAAAACTACCATTCCATTTCATCAAAGACTTCTTATGAATCCTGATTTTGTCGCCGGGAACTTCACCACTAAATTCCTCGAGGAACATGATATTCTAAACGATGAGGTAGTCATCGAATAGCAAATTAAAATGTTTTCAAAATCAACAAGCCTGTCTCTATTTATTTGATACAGCTGTTTATTTAGTATTCTTAAAGAAGTTTTTAAATGCCTTTGGAATAGGTGTTTTTATTTCGACTTCCTGATTTTCAAAAGGATGATAAAATCGAAGTGAAAAAAGATGAAGACCAAATCGTTTTATAGGTGAGGGCTTCCCTTTGTAATCTTTATCCCCAACAATAGGCATATTGCTTTCCGATAATTGAGCTCGAATAGAATTTTTACGTTCCTCTTTCGCTTCGATCTTTAATAAGCAATTTTTTGAGCTTTTTTGTAAAACGCGATAGTACGTAATACACAATTTTGAATATTGACTCTTTGGAACGCTATAAACACGACCAATACGGTTCTGCTTTAACTCTGATTTAATTTCATCATTATCTTTAGGTGGAACACCATCTACTAAAGCATAATATCTCTTTGTATTCTCTTCCCATTTTTTTCTGACGGCAAATTCATCTTCAGGAGATTTCGCAAATAATATAATTCCGGAAATTAAACGATCTAAACGATTAATAATGTACAGTTCTTCTTTCTGCCCTCTTTCATTCTTATACTGACGAATCGCAAAGTCATTAAAATTCTTTTCCTTTTTATTTGCTTTTAATGTGCTAACAGTAAGTAATCCTGAGGGTTTTACAAAAGCAATAAAATGATCATCTTCATAGATGGTGGAAAAACCTTTCTGTTCGGAATCCGATTTTTCAGCCTTATGAAAATCATATTTCTTTTTTTCAGAAACGATCGATACTTTCTGATCTACTTCAACAGTTCGGGAAGGTATTTTTACAGTCTCATCGTCCAGTTTAACTCTACCGGACTTAATGATCTCTCTCGCCTTTGTATTAGAACGCAGATCAAGTTTTTCCTTAATAATATCAAGTAAACCTCTAGGTTTTTCAGTATTGGAATTCATATAATATATACCTTTTTAAAAAGGGCTGCAAAGATAGAAAGAAATATGAAGCATTTAGTAATTGAATTGCTTCATATTCAATTTTTTACGAAAACATTTCTTTAACTCTTTGAAAAAATCCCTTGTCCTTGGAAGTCGGCTTTGGTTTGAAGTTTTCTGAATCTTTTAATTTTGTCAAAATGTCTTTTTCCTTACTGGAAAGTTTCCTTGGAGTCCAAACATTGATATTGACCAAAAGATCTCCTTTACCATAACCTTGAATATCAGGAATCCCTTTTCCTCTTAGTCTCAGTATTTTCCCGCTTTGTGTTCCTTCCTCTATGGTAATTTTTGCTTTTCCTTCAGCCATTGGGATTTCATACACTCCACCTAATGCCGCATCAATAAAATTGATGTATAGATCGTAATGTAAATTATGCCCATTTCTTTTTAAATCAGGATGTTCTTCTTCTTCTATAAGTACAATAATATCGCCGGGCACACCATTAAATGGTGCTTCATTTCCTTTTCCAGCGATGCTAATTTGCATTCCATCTTCAACACCAGCAGGGATTTCAATATCAATTATTTCTTCCTTTTTAACCATTCCCTGAGCATCTGCTCCAGAAGGAGAATTGGTTAATTGCTGTCCGGTTCCATGACAAGTAGGGCAGGTAGAAGCGGTTTGCATTTGCCCTAAAATAGTATTGGTAATTCGCGTCACTTGTCCACTACCATGACATGTATTACAAGTGTCGTATTCAACACCTTCGGCCATTTTAAGCTTATTGACCTTTATTTTTTTTGTAGTACCATTAATGATCTCAACTAATGTTAATTTCAGCTTAATCCTTAAGTTGCTACCTTTAATCCGCCGTGAAGATCTACCACCACCGCCAAATCCGCCACCTCCGAAGTGACCTCCAAAGATATCTCCGAAATGACTAAAGATGTCATCCATATTCATTCCTCCGCCACCAAATCCTGAGGCTCCTCCTAATCCTGCATGACCATATTGATCATAGCGTTGTTTTTTTTGAGGATCACCTAAAACTTCATATGCAGATGCTGCTTCTTTGAATTTTTCTTCCGAACTTTTATCATCAGGATTTTTATCCGGATGATATTTTATCGCCATTTTACGATAAGCTTTTTTTATTTCTGATGCATCTGCATTTTTTGAAACGCCCAGAACTTCATAATAATCTCTCTTAGTAGCCATATTGAATTAAATTATGATCCAACAACTACTTTGGCGTAGCGAAGAACATTATCATTAAGGAAATATCCTTTTTCTGTAGTATCGACTACTTTTCCTATTAGGGATTTACTTGGAGCCGGAATATTTGTAATTGATTCATGAAAATCCACATTAAAAGGCTTTCCATTTGTTTCCATTTCTTTTACTCCTTCTGCTTCTAGTATTTTATTAAGCTTATTATAAATCAGTTGAAATCCTTCCTTTAATACTTTTGGATCATCTACTTTTTTATTTGATTCAATCGCTCTTTCAAAATCATCTATTACAGGAAGTATTTTTAAAAGAAGAGAAGAATTTCCTGAATTAATAAGTTCAAGTTTTTCCTTTGCAGTCCTTTTTCTATAATTCTCAAAATCTGAGTAAAGGCGAAGATATTTATCATTTATTTGAGATACTTGTTCTTGGAGCTCACTAATCGGATCGATTTCTTTTTCTGGTAATTTACCTTCGTTTTCCAATTGTTCTTCTTCACTCTTTTGCAGATTTTCTATATTTTCATCTAACTGCTCATCGTTCATTTCACTCATGATTTTTATTTTTTCTTTTGGGTGGCAAAAATACAACCAAAGAATTTATTGAGACAAGTTGTCATTAAAAAAAAAGAAAAAACCCTGACTATGCTGTCAGGGTTCGTATTTTGACTAAAAAAGCGCCTTTTTTAAAGCAATTTGACGGGTTTTTCAGTTAAATTAATTTTTAAGCTGTGGATTAAAAGCTTTTCACATGTTTGTCCAGCTCTTTACCTAATGCAGGACCTCTTAAATTCGCGGCTATGATAATTCCATCTTTATCTATTAAAAAATTTGCCGGAATAGAATTCACACCATATTGCATAGAAGCAGGTGATTTCCAACCCATAAAATCAGAAGCATGATAAGGCCATATAAGACCATCTTGTTTTATTGCTGCAACCCATCGGTCCATTGCTCCAGCATTTTCAAGAGAATAGCTAAATATTTCGAAACCTTTGGCGTCTTTAAATTTTGCCTTTGAATATTTATTATAATTCGCAACTACATTTGGATTCTCTCTTCTGCATGGACCACACCATGATGCCCAGAAATCAATTAGGACCATTTTTCCTTTTAGGTCACTTAATTTAATGACTTTACCATCTGGATTTTTTGCAATAATATCCGGAGCTTTATCTCCGATCTTAAACGAGGTTATCGCTTTTTCTGAAGCTAGGATCTCACTACTTTGATCGTTAAACCCAAAAAGGAGTAAAGCAAAGCTAATGATTCCTAAAGTTTTTGTAATTCTGTTCATTTCTATAAGTTTTGTTGAAGCAGCTAAATAACTAAAATAATGCCAATTCATTTTTATGAATAGCATAAAATTGCCATTTAGTCCTATTTATGACATTTGTCTAAGACATTCAATCTTCTAAACGTACAATATTAGCTCCTAGTTGCTTTAAGCGGATATCTATATTTTGATAGCCTCTATCAATTTGTTCAATATTATGTATTACACTCTTACCTTTAGCCGAAAGCGCAGCAATTAAGAGGGAAACACCAGCTCGAATATCTGGGGAAGTCATCGAAATTCCACGTAAAGGAGAACTTCTATCTAGGCCGATAACGGTAGCTCGATGTGGATCGCATAAGATAATTTGAGCTCCCATATCAATAAGTTTATCAACGAAGAACAATCTGCTTTCAAACATTTTTTGATGAATTAAAACACTTCCCTTTGCTTGAGATGCAACTACTAAAATGATACTTAGTAAATCAGGTGTAAAACCGGGCCATGGTGCATCAGATATTGTTAGAATAGAACCGTCAATAAAAGTACTAACCTCATAATGATCTTGGGATGGAATAAAAATATCATCTCCTCTTCGTTCCAGTTTTATCCCTAAACTTTGAAAAACTGCTGGAATTCTGCCAAGTTCATCATAGTGTACATCTTTAATAGTGATCTCTGATTGAGTCATCGCTGCTAGGCCAATAAAACTCCCAATTTCAATCATGTCAGGTAAAATTCGGTGTTCTGTGCCACTGAGTTTTTTAACACCAGTTATTTTTAACAGATTAGATCCAATTCCTGAAATATCTGCTCCCATACGATTTAGCATTTTACACAATTGCTGAAGATAGGGCTCGCAGGCAGCATTGTAAATGGTGGTTACTCCTTCTGCCAGAACAGCGGTCATAACTATATTTGCAGTTCCTGTAACTGAGGCCTCATCTAAAAGCATATAGGTGCCTTTAAGATTTTTCGCTTCTACCTTATAAAACTCCTCTTGCTTATCGTAAACAAAATTGGCTCCGAGCATTTTAAAGCCATCAAAATGAGTATCCAATCTTCTTCGACCAATTTTATCCCCTCCCGGTTTAGGAATATATCCTTTACCAAAACGAGCCAAAAGTGGTCCAACGATCATTATTGAACCTCTTAATCCAGCTCCTTTTTTCTTAAATTTTTCAGAGAGGAGGTATTCAATATTAACATCTTTAGCTCGAAATTTATAAGTATCAGAACTTAATTTCTCGACCTTTACATTCAAGTCAATTAGAAGATCGATCAAACGATTTACATCGATGATGTCTGGAATATTCGAAATGGTAATAGGATCTTCAGTAAGGAGAATCGCAGATAATATTTGAAGCGCCTCATTTTTAGCGCCTTGAGGTATAATTTCGCCTTTTAATTTTGTTCCACCGATAATTTCAAATGATGCCATAGGAAAGAATTTTTTTAATCTTTATTTCTAGGGAAAATATTGAAAATTAAGGCACAAAAAAGGGTGATGAACTATTTTTTTTCACCACCCTTAAAATAATTTATAAACCTAGTTTATATTTTTCTACGCACTTTCTTTTTAATGTTCTTTTTGCGTTTTCTATTAGGTATATTTTCTCTAGGTACTAATTCATTTGCGGCTGTTAAAGTCCATTCTTCCTTCCATTCGATTTTACCGCCACTAAATTCCTTTAATTGTTTGATTATAACTGCGTCACTTATACTGGACTCGGCTCCTGTCATATACATTCGTTTCATCATATTAGCCATATCAACGATCAAACGATCTTTATCCTCTCCTTCAGGAAAGTGTACGATTGCCTTCAGAGATTTTTCTAAAATTTGACCATAGTGGCCATATTTTATGTCATTGGATGGGTATTTTACGATTTCAGGTTTTTCTTGAAATTGTTGAGGTGATGGTTTTGGATAAGGAGAATCAACATCTAATTTAAAATCAGACATGATAAATATATGGTCCCAAAGTTTGTGCTTATAGTTTTCCTCATCTCTTAAGTGAGGGAAAAGTTGCCCCATCACATTAATAATGGCTTGAGCAACTTGATTTCTTAAGTCTTTATTGTTAATAGTCACTGCATATTCAACCATCCGCTGAATGTTCCTTCCGTATTCAGGAATAACCAAATCTGGTCTTTCTGAATTATAATCCATATTCAATTCTGTCATACTATAATGTATTTATTTGAGGATAGTAAGTCGTGCAAATTTAAGCAAGAGTTGCTTCTGTCCAACATTTGGAAAGAAAACAGTTGCTTTATCTCCCTCTACATGTAATACTTTTCCTTTTCCAAATCGTTCATGTTCCACTTCCATACCCGTTTTCACACCTTGTGCTGATGAGCTCACATTTGTTTGTGAATGAGAGTCGATTGCTTTCAATTTTCGTCGAATTGGGGGTGTATTCCCAGTTGTTCTTCTAAAACCTTCTCTTTGAAACTCTGGTTTTACGATCTTATTTTGAGACGGGAATTCAAGAAATGCTGGATCAAGTTCATCAATAAATCTACTTGGTTCACATTGATTAAGTGATCCCCATTTATATCGTGTATTTGAATAACTTAGAAAGACTCTTTTTTTGGCTCTGGTCAATGCAACGTAAAACAAACGCCTTTCCTCTTCGAGGTCACTACGCGAAGAAAGGGCCATTTGAGAAGGAAAAAGATTTTCTTCTAATCCGACAATAAATACATAAGGGAACTCCAATCCCTTCGCAGCATGAACGGTCATCAGAGTTACTTTATTTAAATCATCTTCGTTATCTTGATCAGCATCGGTAAGCAGAGCAACATCAATTAGAAAGTCGCTTAGCGATTTTTCTTCATCAAAATTAGAATCGGTAAATTCTTTTAAAGCATTCAGAACTTCCTGTATGTTGTCATATCGGGATACTCCTTCAGGTGATTTATCAGAATATAATTCTCTTAAAATACCGGTACTTGAAGAAATATGTTCTCCTAGTTCAAAAGCACTATGCGATTCGTGCATCGTTCGAAAGCTTTTAATAAGAGTAACGAATTCCGATATTTTAGTTTTAGTTCCTGAATTAAGGTTTAACTCAATTGCGCCTATATTTTCTAACAATTCCCAAATGCTCTTGTTATACTCTGATGAAGCCACCTGCAACTTTTCAATTGTTGTTTTTCCTATTCCGCGCGCTGGATAATTAATAACGCGCATAAGTGATTCTTCATCATTATGATTGATCGTTAACCTGAAATATGCTAATAAGTCTTTTATCTCTTTTCGTTGGTAAAAAGAAAGTCCCCCATATATTTTATAGGGAATGTTCGTTTTTCTCAATGCCTCTTCTAAAGCCCTTGATTGAGCATTAGTTCTGTAGAGGACTGCGAAATCTGAGAATTGGTTTTTATCCTCATTATTTATTTCAAAGATACTTTGAGCAACAAACAATCCTTCTTCATTATCTGTAAAGTTTCTGACCAGTTTAATTAATTCACCTTCTTCATTAGAGGTCCATACATTCTTTTTGATCTGGCCTTTATTTTTTTCAATGATCGAATTAGCTGCTTCAACAATTCTTTTAGTAGATCGATAATTTTGTTCGAGCTTGAATAATTTGTAATCAGGGTAATCGTTTTTAAAACTCAGAATATTTTGTATGTCTGCACCACGAAAGCCGTAAATACTTTGAGCATCATCACCAACCACACATATATTTTCTCTAAGTGCAGCTAATTTTTTAATGATCAGGTATTGGGCATAATTGGTATCCTGATACTCATCAACTAATAAATAGTGAAACTTGTGTTGATATTTTAGTAAGATATTTGGATGATCTCTGAATAATATATTCGTATTGAATAATAGATCATCGAAGTCCATCGCTCCGGATCGCTTACATTTCTCGCTATATCTTTTATAGATATATCTTAACTGTGATTTTCCAGAAGATTCATCTTGAGAGATCAATTCAGGATGTTGCAGGTAATCGTCTGCACCGATTAAATTATTCTTTGCACTTGAAATTCTACTATATACAGATGAAGGTTTATAGATTTTATCATCAAGGTTCAGTTCTTTAACAATAGACTTGATTGCATTTCTACTATCCTGGGTGTCGTATATCGTAAAATTGGATGGGTAACCTATTAAGCTTGCTTCAAAACGCAGTACTCTGGCAAATATGGAATGAAAGGTTCCCATCCATATATTAGCAGATTCAGAAGAACCGATGATGTTCCCGATCCTGCTTTTCATTTCTTTAGCTGCTTTATTTGTAAAGGTAAGGGCAAGTATATTAAAGGGATCAACCTTTTTATTGATCAGGTGAGCGATTCGATAAGTCAGTACTCTTGTTTTGCCAGATCCTGCTCCAGCAATAACCATTACAGGGCCTTCGGTAGATTCTACCGCTTTTCGCTGGGCATCGTTTAATTCCTCAAGATAATTCACGGGGCAAAGTTAAATCTTCGAATTAGTAAACAATTAATTATTTAAACTATTAATTAACAAGAGCATTCTTTTCTATAAATGATTAGCTTAAAAAAAGCCATTTTTGTTGTCTGTTTTTAGAGAAAATCATCGCCTAAAAAAAGAAGGCAAAAAAGGAAAAAAATGAAAATAATTTTTTAATAGGGTGTTCATAAATTGATAATTTTCGAGAACCTATTCTATTTCAGTGCCTTTCGGAGCAAATGATTATTTGAAATTAAATTTTAACCACCCGTTGTTAATTAAATTATTTCTTGTAGATTTGCACCCCGAAAATCGAATTCGGATTAGTTATAATTTTTAAAAATTAGAGTTTAATAATGCCTACTATTCAGCAATTAGTAAGAAAAGGAAGAGAATCTAAAGTAAAGACAAGTAAGTCAGCTGCTCTAGATTCATGTCCGCAAAGACGCGGAGTATGTGTGCGTGTGTACACCACTACTCCTAAAAAGCCGAACTCGGCTATGCGAAAAGTGGCCAGGGTAAAGTTAACCAACGGTAAGGAGGTTAATGCCTACATTGGTGGTGAGGGTCATAACCTTCAGG
>JAHECK010000107.1 GCA_024641785.1 Flavobacteriales bacterium
CGGTATTATAATGAAAGTAAGTAAAAGAGGGGCCATTGTAAAAACGTGGGAAGGGCAGATGAACCTTCAGACTTTCGGGGCTATCAAGGATCCAAATAATATCATTTCCGAAACGTTTACTTTTTCAATTGAAAGAGGAAATGATGAATTGATGGAGAAACTAAATAAAGCTGCACTTTCAGGTCAACGGGTAAATTTAAAATACATAGAGCGCTATATAACGGTATTTTGGAGAGGAGATACCAAGGTGTTCGCTACAGATGTTGAATTTCAAGCAAATCCGGAAGAAACAAAAGCTGAAGATCAGGATAATTTTCCCCTTAGAAAATAGTTATTAAACCTTTTATAACTTGTTAGTTAAATTACTGTTATAGGTTGCTTTCCGACTTTTGAGAACATGATATTTGAGTATCTTTGCGGCATTCTCTAAAAGACTTTTATGAAGCCTGTCGACAGTTATAAGCCAAAAAATAAAGTACGAATTGTAACCGCTGCTTCCTTGTTTGACGGACATGATGCGGCTATCAATGTAATGCGCAGGATCATCCAGACTACCGGATGTGAGGTTATTCATCTTGGTCACGACCGCAGTGTGGAAGAGGTTGTAAATACAGCTATTCAGGAAGATGCAAACGCGATCGCAATGACTTCCTATCAGGGAGGACATCTTGAATATTTTAAATACATGCGTGATCTTTTAGTTGAAAAAGGTGCAGAAGGCATTAAAATATTCGGTGGTGGAGGAGGAACCATTCTTCCTATAGAAATTAAAGAATTAATGGATTACGGGATCGTTAAGATCTATCATCCCGATGATGGAAGAGAATTAGGTCTTCAGGGAATGATCAATGATCTTGTTAAACAATCTGATTACCCGATCGGGGATAAAGTTGATTCAAAACTTTCAAAACTTACTACTAAAAATCAAGGTCAGGTTGCACGATTAATTTCATGCGCCGAAAATTTCCCTGAAATAGCTAGCCCCATTTTAAAAGAGATTAGAACTAAGAATAAAAATTCCAAAACGCCGGTTTTAGGAATTACCGGAACCGGTGGAGCTGGTAAATCTTCTTTAGTTGATGAACTTGTTCGTCGATTTTTAAACGATTTCGAGGATAAAACCATCGCAATTATATCAGTTGATCCTTCAAAACGAAAAACAGGCGGAGCATTATTAGGCGATAGAATCCGTATGAATTCTATTAATAATTCGAGGGTTTATATGCGCTCACTGGCTACTCGTCAGGCAAATTTAGCACTGTCAAAACACGTAGGGGATGCAGTTGAGATCCTTAAATATGCCAATTATGACCTGATTATTCTTGAAACATCAGGTATTGGTCAGTCAGATACTGAGATCCTTGATTTCTCAGATATTTCACTTTATGTGATGACACCTGAATATGGTGCTGCAACGCAACTGGAGAAAATTGACATGCTTGATTTCGCTGATCTTATCGCTTTAAATAAATTTGATAAAAGAGGCGCATTAGATGCATTGAGAGATGTGAAAAAGCAATTTCAACGCAATCATAAGCAATTTGATCGTGATGTAGAAAGCATGCCTGTTTTCGGGACTATTGCATCACAATTCAATGATCCGGGAATGAATAACCTTTATAATGCAGTATTTAATGTGCTCGCAGAAAAATCTAGTTTTTCATTTACATCACATAAGGAAATAGGGAAGGAGCAATCCGAAAAAATTTATATAATCCCTCCAAATCGAGTTCGTTATCTATCCGAAATTTCTGAAAATAACCGAAATTATGATCATTGGGTAAGTGAGCAAAGTAAGATAGCACAAGAGTTATATGCTCTTGATCATACTATAGCTACTTTAAAGAATGAGTCTGGAAATGATGACTTGATATCGAATCTGAAAAAGAAATTTGATAAGCGTCTTAAGGACCTCAATCCTCATAATTATGAGAAAATTGAAGAATGGGACGCAAAGGTTAGAAAATATAAGGAACCGATATATAGCTTTAAAGTAAGGGATAAAGAGATCTCAATAGAAACGCATGCAGAGTCTTTATCCCATATTCAAATACCAAAAATACTTTTACCTCGATACAAAGGGTGGGGAGATATCCTTTCATGGACCCTCCAGGAAAATGTTCCGGGTGAATTTCCTTATACAGCAGGACTTTTCCCTTTTAAAAGACAGGGAGAAGATCCAACTCGAATGTTTGCCGGAGAAGGTGGGCCCGAAAGAACGAACCGTCGTTTCCATTATGTGAGCCTTGGAATGCCTGCAAAGCGTCTTTCAACTGCTTTCGATTCAGTTACTTTATATGGAAATGATCCGGATATCAGACCTGATATCTATGGAAAAATAGGGAATGCCGGAGTTTCTATTTGCTGCCTGGATGATGCTAAAAAATTATATAGTGGATTCGATCTTTGTGATCCATTAACTTCTGTTTCTATGACTATCAATGGACCTGCTCCAATGATGTTGAGTTTTTTCATGAATGCTGCGATCGATCAGCAATGCGAGAAATACATTCGTAAAAATGGAATGGAGAGCGAAGTTGAAAAGAAAATTGCAGCTTATTATAAAAGCAAAAAATCCGAAAGACCTACTTATAATGGACCACTTCCTGAAGGAAATGACGGTCTTGGCCTAATGCTTTTAGGAATGAATGGAGATCAGATCCTTCCTAAAGAAGTATATGCCAAAATAAAAGCAGATACACTTCAAAAAGTACGGGGAACTGTGCAGGCTGATATCTTAAAAGAAGATCAAGCTCAGAATACGTGTATTTTCAGTACCGAATTCGCTTTGAAATTGATGGGGGATGTTCAGGAATATTTTATTCTTAATAAAATCCGGAATTTCTATTCCGTTTCAATTTCAGGATATCATATAGCGGAAGCAGGAGCGAATCCAATTTCACAATTGGCTTTTACTTTGGCAAATGGCTTTACTTATGTAGAATATTATATGAGTAGGGGAATGGATATTAATGATTTTGGACCAAATCTTAGTTTCTTCTTTAGTAATGGTTTAGATCCTGAATATGCAGTGATCGGAAGGGTAGCCAGAAGAATATGGGCAAAAGCAATGGCAAAGAAATACCATGCTAACCCCAGAGCTCAAATGTTGAAATATCATATACAAACTTCCGGTCGTTCATTACACGCCCAGGAAATCGATTTTAATGATATCCGAACTACTTTACAAGCGCTCTATGCAATTTACGATAATTGCAATTCGTTACATACCAACGCTTATGATGAGGCGATTACTACTCCGACTGAAGAATCAGTTCGAAGAGCAATGGCTATTCAATTAATAATAAACAAAGAATTAGGCTTATCGAAAAATGAAAATCCTTTACAAGGATCTTTTATCATAGAGGAATTAACCGATCTAGTTGAAGAGGCCGTACTTTTAGAGTTTGATCGTATTACAGAAAGAGGTGGTGTGCTAGGAGCGATGGAAACAATGTATCAACGATCTAAAATACAGGAAGAATCCTTGTATTATGAGCAATTAAAGCATACCGGTGAATTACCAATTATGGGTGTAAATACCTTTTTAAATTCAAAAGGATCGCCAACGATTGTTCCTAAAGAGGTTATCAGAGCGACAGAAGAAGAGAAGCAAGACCAAATTTCAGTGGTAAAATCTTTAGTTAAAAGAAATACCAATGAATCGCAAAAAGTCTTGAAAACACTTATGCAAAAGTCCTTGGATAATGAGAATATTTTTGAAGTTTTAATGGAAGCCGGGAAACTTTGTTCACTTGGACAGATGACCGAATTATTATTTAATGTTGGCGGTCAATATCGCCGAAATATGTGATTTTATTTACTTTTTAACCTTATTATGCTAGTGGCTAGGTAATTGAACGGTGCTATTAAATGTATTTTTTTAAACTTTAATAGCTCCTCACCGTACAAGACTACACTCACTCAAAGCATTTCGTACAATGAATACATTTATCAAATTATTTGCAGGTATTTTATTTTTTCTATTTAGCTATGCTACAATAGCTCAAACGGTGTTGAATCGCGCGGAAAAGCGATCTATTAAAAATGATAGAAGAACAAGTGAGATTCCTATTGACCAATTATCGATGGAACAATGTGGATTTGAGCAAGCGATGGCTAATGAGCTGGCAATGCCTAATGCAATGCCTCTATCTGAAAGAGAAGCAGCTTTTAATGAATATATGAAAACCTCCTATGCTGGTAAAATGGATGGTGAGATCACTGTAATACCGGTTGTAGTACATGTGGTTCATTTAGGAGAAGCAGAAGGGGTAGCAAATAATATTTCGGATGCTCAAATTTTTTCTGCAATTCAGCAATTAAATGATCGATTTCGTAAAACTCCCGGAACGCATGGAGATGCAGATGGAGTAGATACTGAAATCGAATTTTGTTTAGCATCGATCGACCCTGACGGTAATCCAACGGATGGAATCGTAAGAGTAGATGGAAGTTCAGTAACCGGCTATTCTACAGGAGGAGTCTGTGTAAGTTCAGCCACTTGTGTATTGAATGAGTTGGCAATGAAAAATTTAAGCCGATGGTCAAATACTGAATATTATAATATTTGGGTTGTTTCTGAAATTATGGATAATGATGGAGGGTACGGTATTCAAGGTTATGCTTATTTGCCCGGATCTAGTAGTCTTTATGATGGAACCGTAATTATGAATACTTGCTTTGGTAGTCTTGGAACGGTTAATACATGGAACAATTTGGGTAGGACATTAACCCATGAAATAGGACATGCAATGGGACTTTATCATTCTTTTGAAGGTGATAATGGAGGCGCGAGTTGCCCAACTGGAAATGGAGATTATGTATCTGATACAGACCCACATAAAAGATCATCAAGTAATTGTCCTACCGGAACGAATTCTTGTACAGGGACCACCTCTCAGGATGTCGTTCATAATTATATGGATTATTCAAATCAGACCTGTGCAAATATGTATTTTCAAGGGCAAGCTGATCGAATGATTGCGCAAATTTCTTATTGGAGATCCTCTTTGGCGAGTAGTACAACTTGTACGATAGATAGCCAAAACGATCTGGCAATAACACAAATTGTAAATGATCAGGATTATCAATGTAGCTCAAGTTATACTCCAATTGTTAGTGTTTATAATCTTGGTTCTAACGATATTAGTTCAATAACATTTGATTATTCTTATGATGGTGGAACACTAAATTCCTTCACATGGAATAACCTTTTGAGTTCAGGAGATTCAATTCAAATAAGTTTGCCAATGCAAGCTTTAACTTATGCTCCTCATAGTTTTGAAGTAACAGCTACTCCTGATATTATTGATGATGTCCCGGCAAATAATAGTATCTCGATCAGTTTCGAAACATTAAATAAGGATCCTTATTCATTAGAAGTCGTTTTGGATAACTATGGAAGTGAAAATTCTTGGGAAGTCTTGGATGCTAACTTAGAAGTTTTAGCATTTGGAGGTCCTTATAGTGATGGACAAACAGGATTGACGATCAATGAAAGTGTTTGTTTTCCTGATGGATGTAATCAATTTGTTTTTTACGAATCTTATGGAGATGGAATGGGAAGTGGTTCTTATGTCTTTAATGATGACAATGGAGTTGAAGTAGCTTCAGGTTGGTCTAGTCCTCCTGCAAGTTCATTTCCTACCCCTATGTTTGAATCCAATTCAATTGAAGGGCCCGAAACAATGGTTTCTGCATCTGATGAAACAATTTGTCCGGGATCTTCTGTAGTGCTTACCGCAAGTGGAGGAAGTTCTTATTTATGGAGTACAAATCAAACCGGATCCAGTATCACTGTAAATCCAACGGTAAACACAAGTTATTCGGTCACGGCTTCAGCAAATGGATGTACCGGAAGCGAGGCTATGGTTTCAATTACTATTCTGCCGGAACCGGTAGCCATAGTGAGTCCAATGAATCCTCAGGTTTGTGAGGGAGAGAGTATTACATTAACTGCCTCCGGGGGAAGTTCATATAGTTGGAGTAATGGAAGCTCAGGTTCTACAGTCGTTCTTACACCGATGAGTAATATGAGTATTAGTGTTATTCCAACCGGTACTTGTGTTGGTGAAGCAACAACGGCTGACATTACGGTAACTGAGTTGCCAACTACAGTGGTTTCTGAAAATAATTTAAGTATTTGTGAAGGATCTACTATTACCTTAATTGCTTCCGGAGGAGAAGATTATTTATGGAATACAGGTTCAGATTCAGCTGAAATGACGGTAGCTCCATCTAACACTACAACTTATTCTGTAACGGCTTATAATGCTTCATGTCCCGGAAATACAGAAAATATTGTGCTTGAAGTAACTTCAGCACCATTTGCCGGAATCAGTACAGAGCTTACGCTTTGTTCCGGTGAAGGAAATCAAAACCTTATTGATAATTTAGCAGCTGCTGATATGGGTGGACAATGGTATGATCCTAATGGATCACTTTTCAGCGGTTCTTTCAACCCACAAAATGATGTTGCAGGAGATTATTTATATGTAGTTCAAGGATCGGGAACATGTGAAGATGCATCTGCTGTTTTGTCTATTTCAGTTGATCAACAACCTAATGCAGGTATTTCGACTTCTATTTCTGTTAATATTAATTCGACCGATGTGGATCTTATAGATTATTTAGCGGGGGCTGATGAAGGAGGAGTATGGACTGATCCAAACGGAGATGCTTTTGATGGTTTTTTTAATCCATTAACAAATGTGGAAGGGGATTATAGTTATTCATTTAATCCGGATCCTCCATGTAATTCAAGCTATGCTGTTGTTTCAGTTATTATTACAGGATCCTCCAATGCAGGACAGAGTACAAGTGTTTATTTCTGTTCAACGGATCCTGAAAGTAACTTATTCCCATTATTAATGGGTGCTGATGTAGGTGGTTATTGGATAAATCCTGAAGGTTTTTCATTTAATGGGATCATAGATCCTCAAAATGATCTGCCGGGTGATTATGTCTATACGATAGGTACTGAAAGCGCAACGGTAACGGTTAATATTAATGAGACTCCTGAAGCACTCATAGTTGTATCGGATGAAAATTTTGAAGTAAATGAATTGATTTCTTTTAACAATGAAGGAACAAATAGTGGAAATTATTTATGGGATTTTAAGGATGGAACGACAAGTAATATCCAAAATCCAACGCATAGTTATATAACTCCGGGTTATTATAATGTTGATCTTACAATAGAAGATGGTGGTTGTGTTGGTTTCGATACCCAAGGAATATTAATTACAGATATAAACTCCGGATTGACTGAGCAGTTTATTGATGATAATTTAATAATTTATCCTAATCCGGGTTTTGGTTTATTTAAAATCAGATTCAATTTTGGAGATGCTTATAATGTTCGTTATGATGTGATCAACAGTAATGGTCAGTTGATCTCGACTTCCGGCCTTGAGAAAGTAGCCGAAGCTACCTACAATATTAATCTGCTTTCAAAATCGAATGGATTTTATTTCTTAAAATTTTATGTCGATGACATAATTGTGGTGAAAAAACTTCTTAAAACGAATTAATTAATTTAAAAGTAGGATATTGATTATTTTTGAAGGCGGGAAATCTATTTTCCGCCTTTTTTTAATTAAAAAAATATGTTCAGAACCAAGGATCTTGACGAGATCAATCATTTTTCCAAAAATTCATTACTTGAACATCTTTCCATTACTTTTATTGAGATGGGAGATGATTTTATTAAAGCAAAAATGCCTGTTGTTCCAAAAACACATCAACCATTGGGTTATTTGCATGGAGGAGCTACATTGGCATTAGCTGAATCCTTGGGAAGTATTGCTTCTTTTTTACTCATTGATCCGGCACAATACAATGTTTTTGGACTGGAGATAAATGCAAATCATATTAGAAGTAAAAAGGATGGATATGTTATCGCTACAGCAAGGCCAATTCATATAGGGTCAAAAACACATATTTGGGATATTAGGATAGAAGATGAGGAACAGAAGTTAATTTCTATTGTTCGACTTACTAACATGGTTGTGGATGCAAGAAAGTGATTTAATTAAAGTCATCGATAAACTACAGAAGGGAGAAATTCCATTTGCTTTATGGTCTTTGCCAGGGTCTTCAGCTTGGGAAGGAATTGCCCAAAACAATTCACATTTAGAAAACTATAATAAGGATTCTAGGGAGGGTTTTATTGTTTCTCCATTTAAAAATAATGGAATAGCAAAGTTTATAAGGGCTGATAAAAAGATTGAAAATACCTTTTCCGAGGAGTATGATCTGCATGAAAATCCAAAATCAATTGACGATTCTCCATGGATAAGCTCTCGATCCGATTATTTAAAACAGTGTGAGTCTATAATAAATAGCATTAAAGAAGGTAAAGCTGAAAAAGTGGTCCTTTCTCGGGTGTTAAAGCAGAAGATCACTCAGCATCCGGCTATTCTGTTTTTGAAATTAAGTGCTATTTATCCAGAAGCAATGGTTTTTCTGTATTTTATAGGAGAGTATTTATGGTTGGGAGCAAGTCCGGAAACTTTACTCACTGTTGATAATGGGAAATTTACAACGATGGCATTAGCCGGAAGTTTAGCTGTTGATAGCAATAAGGAATGGACAGTTAAAGAAAATATGGAACAAGCATACGTTGAAGAATATGTTGAAGATATTTTATTAAGTAAGAAGATCGATTTTATAAAGGGAGGTCCCTTTACTTGTATAGCAGGACCCGTAAAACACTTATTGAGCACATTTCAAGGAAATATATCCGAAACGCTCTTTAATGAATTAGTATTTGAATTGCATCCTACTCCGGCCGTTTGCGGAATTCCTGTTAATAAAGCCAAATCGATCATTGAAAACACCGAACTTCATCAAAGAAGAGACTATACAGGGTTTATAGGTCCTGTAAAAGAAATGAATAAGCATATTTTTGTCAATCTTAGATCTTCAATGATAATTGATGATATGATGTATTTATACTTAGGTGGTGGAATTACAAAAGATTCAATTGCTGAAGAGGAGTGGAAGGAGACTGAATTGAAAGCAAAAACATTATTGAGTATCTTATAAATTTTTAGAAATTAGCACACCTAATAAGCAGAATGCATACCGATAAATTAGCAAGCGTTCATTTAATTGAACTATTAATTAGAAAGGGAATTAGAGACTTTATTGTTTCTCCGGGATCGAGAAATGCGCCGCTTATTATGGAGCTTAGTCATCGAAGGGATGTAAATATTTATTCTATTGTTGATGAACGATCTGCTGCTTTTGTAGCTATTGGAATGTATCAAAAAACAGGAAATCCGGTAGCGATAACATGTACAAGTGGATCTGCTCTTCTAAATTATGCACCTGCCGTTTCAGAAGCCTTTTATCAGGCAATACCTTTAATTGTTATCAGTGCTGATCGACCCTCTTTTTGGATTGATAAAGGAGAAGGGCAGACGATAAGACAACGAAAAGCATTAGCTAATTTCGTTCATTGTGAATTAAATATTGAATTGGACAGCGAGCTGATCGATTATTCAATTTTAGATCAGAAAATAGGGGAGTGTATTGATATTTCTTTTGGACCTATTCCGGGTCCTGTTCACATAAATATTGAATTTGAAGAACCCCTTTATCAAAAAGTAAATTCTCCTTTAGACCTGGAGATCAAATCATTCAATTCACTTAAAAAGACCCCAAATAAAATCGACTTAAGTTCATTTGTTAGTGCGGTTTCAAATAGTGAAAAAGTAATGATCCTATGTGGTCAAATGCTTCCTAATAAAGAATTGTCCATTATATTGGAGAAATTGGCGGAAAAAAATCAGCTTGTTATTATTACTGAATCGACTTCTAATCTACATTCTTCTCATTTCATTCCTTCTATTGATAAAACACTTATAACCTTTGAGAATAGATTTCAGGATTTTCGTCCGGATATATTGATCAGTCTTGGTGATGCTTTGGTATCTAAGATCATTAAGAGATTATTGCGAGATTTTCCGCCAAGGGAACATTGGCAAATAAGTCCAAATGCTATTTTCAGGGACACCTTTAAAGTACTCAGTCATTCAATACACGCCGA
>JAHECK010000108.1:0-1478 GCA_024641785.1 Flavobacteriales bacterium
GACTTAAATTCAGGCTTTGAAGTATTAAATGGCTTTGAATGGGGAATAAATGATGCATCCTGTTTATGGGTTAAGGCTGAACATCTTCCTGAATCTCCAATTCAGACCAATGATTTGGTCGAGCGCATCGATGATACTCATTTTTTATGGTTAGGTAGAATTGATAATGTAATAAATACGGGAGGAATAAAAGTGTATCCCGAGATCATCGAAAGAAAATTTCTTCCCTTTATTTCCGTTCCTTTTATTATCACTAAGCAAAAGGATGAGCGTTTAGGAGAGAAAGTAGTATTGCTTATTGAAGAAAAAAATAGAGGGAGCGTTGATTTTCAAAAACTGGACTTTTCAATGTTAACAAAATATGAGCGTCCGAGAGAAATAGGGTATATAAACAGCTTTCCTTTGAATAAGAATGGAAAGATCAACAGGTCATTATTAAATGGGTAAATTGTGGTTTCTGGCTATTTTCCTGATTTCATTTTTTGGAATTGAAAATGGATTTACACAGTCTGAAATTGACAGTAATTATATCGTTTCCTATTCCGACATTTTCACTCCGCGCTTTGTTATTTTGACTAAGCGAAATGAGTTTGATATTGAAAAGGTAAACCTTGACAGTACTTCAGAAAATTCTACTACACTCACTTTTAAACCAAATGATCCTGTAAGTATTGGATTTGGATTTTCATATAAGTGGTTGGGTATTAATCTGGCATTTAATTTACCATCGGCGAATAATAAAAATGAAATATACGGGAAAACCAAAAGGTTTGATTTTGGAACTCATATTTATGGGAGAAAGCTAGTAATGGATTTTACTTTTCAATGGTACAAGGGCTATTATTTGGCTAATCCTCAAGGAATTGTACCCGGATGGAATGATGGTGATCCTTATCCTTCCAGAGGTGATGTGAAAGTTTCAACTTACGGAATGGCAGGTTTTTATATTTTTAATAATAGTAAATTTTCATATCGAGCAGCGTTTACCTTTAATGAGCGGCAAAAAAAGAGCGCAGGCTCTGCCATTTTAGGTGCAGGTATTTCAGGATATTTTATAAGAGCAGATTCTTCTATTATTAATAAAGATTATTTAGTCAGTAAGGGCTCAGAAGGCTTTGATAAAGTGAATATTGGAAATTACTATGTAGTGGGAGGGTATGCCTATAATTTTGTGATTAAATATTTTTATATGTCATTAACCCTTGGATTAGGAATAGGCGCTAATTCAAGTACAATATTTTACGAAGATGCCGGAAAGCTCCATAATGGAGGTGCTTCTTTCGTTTCTTTATTTAGAGCTTCTTTCGGTTATAACAGTGATAAATTTTATGTTGGAATGTCATTATACAACAGTAATTTCTCTTTAGGTTCTCAGTCAAAAATTGGCGTTAATTACACTTATACAAGTTTTAATATCAACATCGGATATCGTTTTTATGATCTTTTTAAGAAAAAAGAACCTTTACCTTGGCTTTGGG
>JAHECK010000108.1:1506-10041 GCA_024641785.1 Flavobacteriales bacterium
AAGTAAAGTAGAGATCATTCTCGAAGATCAAAAATATGAAATTGAAGTCCCTTTTAAAGGAAGTTCTATTTCTCAAGTAGCCGAAGACAATGGTATTGAAGTGCCTTATTCTTGTCAGGGAGGAGTTTGCAGAACATGCAGAGCCTTATTAACTGAAGGAGAAGTATCTATGGATGAAAATTATGCGCTTACAGATGAAGAGGTTGATAAAGGATACATTCTAACTTGTCAGGCACATCCATTAACTGAGCGTCTTAGTATTGATTTTGACGATCAATAGTTCGAACTAAGGCTATTTTTTAAGTCCTTCTTTAAGTTTTTTAAGGATCTTTTTTCCTGCGTTACCATCACCATATAATTGCTTCGAGAAGTCAAGTTTTTTGGCCATCATTATGCTCGCCTTTTTTGTAATTAATGGATAACTGGCGCCTGCAAGAACATTAAAGCCATTATCGACTAATTCTGTCCATTCTGTTTCATCCCTCAAAGTCACACATGGTTTTTTAAAGAAATAAGCTTCTTTTTGCAATCCGCCACTATCTGTCATTACCAATTTGCAATTTTTTATTAATGTGATCATTTCAAAGTAGCCTTGTGGCGCGATCGTATTTACCCGAAGATCGATATTTTGAAGCTCCAGCATCTTTTTTGTTCTTGGATGAAGAGGAAGTACAACTTCAATTTCTTTATGGAGATCATTAAGCGCACGAACAATCTCAGAAAGTCGTTTTGGATTATCAGTGTTTTCGGCTCGATGCAAAGTACAAAGGATAAATTTTTCTTTTAAGGGAAAAGCAATCTTTGCTTTATCATTCGATCTGTTGGCATAATATAAAGCGGCATCCAGCATGATATCTCCTGATAATGAAACCTTACTTTTAAAGCGATCATAACCTTCTGCTCTTAAATGTTCAATTGCGGTAGAAGTAGGAGCAAAAAGAAAAGAAGAAATTCGATCAGTCAGTATTCGATTTGCTTCTTCGGGCATGTCCATATTAAAACTTCTTAACCCTGCTTCAACATGAGCAACTGGAATATGAAGTTTTTGAGCAGCAAGGGCTCCTGCTAAGGTCGAATTGGTATCCCCAAATACCAATACAACATCCGGTTTTTCAATTAAAAGGACTTCTTCTATTTTCTCAAGCATTCTGCCGGTCATTGCACCATGAGAAAGTGAATTCACTTCAAGATGATAATTAGGTGGATGAATATCCATCTGTTTAAAAAAAACATCCGACATAGATGAATCGAAATGCTGGCCTGTATGTACTAAAACTTCCTCAAGATCACGATCTTCGGCGATGAGACGACTTAATACTGCTGCTTTAATAAATTGAGGTCTGGCCCCAACTACGGTAAGTATTTTCATAAATAAAAAAGCTGCTGACTTAATTAAAATCAGCAGCTTCAAAAGTACTATTCTTTATTATAATCTGGTAACCCAGTTATTAACGTCTTCTTTTTTTCCTGTACGGATCATATTCAATTCTTTTAACAAAGCGGGAGCAAATTTCCAGGTTTTAGAATCTTTAAGATCATAATTCTTTCCTTGATAGCCTATCAAACAGATTGGAGCGATGGTAGCAGCCGTTCCTGCACCAAAAGCTTCTTCTAATTTTCCACTATGAATCGCTTCCATTATTTCTGTAATTGTTATTACCCTTTCTTCCACCGGGAAGCCCATTTGTTTAGCTAATGTAACCACACTTTTTCTGGTAATACTATCCAGAATAGTTCCACTTGACGGCGGAGTTAATAATTTCCCATCAATAACAAACATTACGTTCATTGTTCCGGCTTCTTCTACATGAGTGTGCGTTTCAGCATCTGTCCAGATAAGCTGATCATATCCATCCTCTCTGGCAAGATTGGCAGGGTAGAGGGAAGCTGCATAATTTCCGGCTGCCTTCGCAAAACCGGTTCCTCCATTGCAAGATCTTGAATAGAAGGTTTCTATTTTAACTTTTACAGGGGAGTTGTAATAAGCATTAGCAGGTGAAGTAAAGATCACGAATTTATACCCTTGTGAAGCTCTTACTCCTACAAATTCGTCGGTTGCAAACATCACCGGGCGAATATAAAGAGAGCTGTCAGCATTAGAAGGGATCCAGTTACGATCAAGGTTTATTAAAGCTTTTAAACCTTCTAAAAAAAGATCTTCAGGTATTTCAGGCATCGACATTCTCTTTGCAGAAATATTCATCCTTTTGATATTATCCATCGCACGAAATAAACCTACTTCACCATTTTCTAAACGATAGGCTTTCATTCCTTCAAAGATCGCCTGACCATAATGAAATACCATAGCAGCAGGACTTAAGGATAGATTTTGAAAAGGTTTTATACTCGCATTACTCCATTTGCCATCTTTATAATTCATTACCATCATATGGTCAGAAAATACCCTGCCAAATGCACAGTTATCAATGTCAGATTGAGCTAAACGTGAGTTTGAAGCTTTTTCTATTTCTATTCGCGTGTCTTGTGCTATCATATCAAAATCATTTTATTATTTGCAAAACTAATGAATTTATTAGCTTCTTCCTGTCTTAGAACTGTCAGTTGTTGACTAAAATACAAAATGTACAAAGCACACATTTCTATTTTATTGATGTAAACATCTTATTATCAGTCAATAATAATTTTATTAATCAATAAATTATTTTTCTCATCTATAATTTTCAGAAGATAAATCCCTGGCTTAATATACGAAATATCAATAATGCTTGTTGAATTAATTTGTTCTGCAAGTACTATTTTTCCGCTTAAATCGAATATTTGAATACTAAGATCTTTAGCCTCAGGATTTTCGATAGTTAATAAATCTCGAACCGGATTTGGATAGATACTAGCATTTATTTCTTCTCTTTCATTAATGCTCACTGTACATTCTCCCAAAGTCCAATAGGCTACTCCGCCAAATAAGCGTGCTACACAGGCATTACTATAGGTATTTCCATCGCATCCGCAAACAGGCTCATATTCAGTAGTACAGGCCATATTCGAATCAATTAATTCAGGGATAATACAAAGTTCACTTGTAAAAAAACAACTTGAGATACAGGTCTCCATGGATTCGAAAAAGTAATCTTCATAATTCACTCCATTGACTTCATAAGAACAACCCGACAACATAGTGCATTCTCCTTCAATGATCGCTATACCTAATGGCATTGCACATTCTCCAAAATCTAAGTTAGCTAGATCTAGGCAGGACTCTTGGCAATTTGATATACAAACTTCCTCGCTCGAATAAATAAAATCAGCATAATCAATTCCATCTACAATGCTACCACAACCCGATAATGAAATGCAAGTTCCATTGATCATAGCATAACCCATAAACATATCGCAAGGGCCAAAATCAATTCCATATAGATCCATGCAAACTGGTCCACAGGTCATCGCGCATTCATCAGGAGTTGAATAGATATATGGCGAAAGATCAAAACCATTAATGACAGTACTGCAGCCACTTATAGGCATGCATTCTCCATTAACTATCCCATAACCTAAAATCATTTCACAAGGGCCAAAATCAAGGAAAATTAGATCCAGACAGCCAATAGAACAATTCGAAACGCATTCCTCGGGACTAGAGTAAATGAAAGCAGCATAATCTACATCATCAACAATACTTGAGCATCCGGATAATAAAGTACATTCACCTCCAATATTTGCATAACCCAATACGGCAGTGCATTGGCCGAAATCAATTCCGGATAGATCCAGACAATCCGAATTTTGAGAATAGCCAGTAGAAAAAAACACACTTAGAAATAGACTGAGAATGAGTTTAATTGTCTTCATAATAATTGCGTTTAGTAGTTGCGATTAAAATTTACTAAATAATAGACGTTTAAAAAAATAGTTTGTCGCCTTAATTTGCCTCTATTTGTATTCAGGGCTTTTGTGTTATATTTTTATAATGCCTTAGCACTAAATTAATAAAGCGCTTTACCGGCAAAGGATAGAAATGGAAACTGCACTCGACACATTAAAAAAATACTGGGGTTTTACCTCTTTTCGTCCTTTGCAGGAAACGATCATCAATGAAATAATAAATAAAAGAGATGTATTGGCTTTAATGCCAACAGGTGGTGGTAAATCGATGACTTATCAAGTGCCGGGTATTATGCTGGATGGTATTTGCATCGTTGTTTCTCCATTGATCGCCTTGATAAAGGATCAGGTTGAAAATTTGAGAAGCAGAAATATTTCTGCAGATTATGTCGTATCGGGAATGGATTTTAAAGAGATCGATCGCATCCTAGATAATTGCGTGTATGGAGAAACGAAATTTCTATATGTTTCTCCTGAAAGATTGAAGAGTGAATTATTTATTGAGCGCTTCAAACAGATGAAAGTCTCTTTTATTGCTGTAGACGAAGCGCATTGTATTTCACAATGGGGTTATGATTTTAGACCGTCTTATATTGAAATTGCAGCGATTCGTGAATTTCAACCCAAAGCACCGATATTGGCATTAACCGCTTCAGCTACTCTGGATGTTGTGGATGATATTCAGCTAAAACTCGCTTTTAAAAAGAAGAATCTTCAAAGCACTTCCTTCGCTCGTGAAAGCCTTCATTATGTAGTTATTAAAGAGGATAATAAAAGAGAACGAATTCTAAAAGGACTGCAATTACGAAGTGGTTCAGGAATTCTATATGTTCGAAGCAGGAAATTAACCCGAGAGCTTTCTCAATGGCTTATCAGTAAAGGGATCAGCGCTTCTGCATATAATGCAGGATTAAGTCCTGAAATAAAAGATAAAATTCAGGAAGATTGGAAAAATGAAAAGATACGGATCATTGTAGCTACCAATGCTTTTGGGATGGGTATAGATAAAGCGAATGTGAGAACGGTGATCCATTATGATATTCCGGATTCGATCGAAGCCTATTTTCAGGAAGTGGGAAGGGCAGGAAGAGATGGATTAAAGGCCTATGGAGTGATGCTTTACAATGATTCAGATCTTAGAACATTAAGCGAACGCATCGAAAGATCATTTCCTCCGATCGAGAACATTAAAAAAGTGTATAAAGGAATAGCCAATTTATACCAGTTAGCTCATGGTTCAGGTTTATATGAATCCCGTGTTTTTGATATTACAAAGCTGGCCGAGCGAGTTGAGTTACCCGTTCTGGAGGTTTTTAACAGTATTAAGATCCTTGAGCGAAATGGTTTCTATCAATTAAGCGACTCACTGCATCAGCCTTCGAAGATCAAGATAAAAGTAAACCAATCGGATCTCTATTATTTTGAAGTCGCAAATCCTCAATTCGAAATACTTCTAAAGACTTTGCTTCGCTCTTATTCAAGTTTATTTGACTCTTATGTAAGATTAAATGAATACCTGATTGCAAAGAGGATGAGTGAGGACGTGAATGTTTTAGTGAAACAATTAAAATACCTGGATAGCATTGAATTGATCGAATATTTACCAGCAAATGATAAACCCCAGATCACTTTTCTGAAAGAAATTCTACCAGACGACCGATTGCATATTAGTCATGAGTCTTATGGAGCAATAAAGGAACGTCAGATAAAAAGAAGTGAAGCGATGATCCAATTTATCAAGACAGAAGAGTGCAGGAGTATTCAATTATTGCGCTATTTTGGAGAGCCAAAATCGATTCCTTGTGGGAAATGTGATGTTTGTCTGCGCAAAAATCGATCATCTGCTTATTTTAAGGAACTGGAAGTAAAATTAAAAAACATCTTAAACTCTGGCGCTAAAGACACTAAAATGATTCTAAAAGAACTTCCTATTATCGACGAAGTAGAGATCATCGATCTGTTAAGGAATTTTTCTGATGAAGGTCTGGTAAGCTTAGGTGATGATAATAAGTGGAGATGGAATTGAGGTTAGGAATGCATAAGTGTTTTTACGAAGGTCACCCTGAGCGTGTCGAAGTATAGTTAAGACGCCCTTCGGTCTTCAGTTTAAAAATGACCTACTTTTTCTTCTTTTTATCTACCACCGGGACTTGAAAATCATACATCATTGAACGGGCTACTAATTCAGTTAAACGTTGATCACCCCTTAATTGGCCATCCATTTTTTTAATAGCTACCGTTTCATAGATCAATAATTTTTTCTTTGCATCAAAGATGTTCATTATTAAAGTTCCTTCATCTACGGTAACATTTGTATAGATAGTTGAACTAGACATGCTTGTACCCCAGCCATATCCAGGTCCGTAGCCATAATAATTTCCATAACCGTAACTGCTATAGCCATATCCATTATAACCTGCACCACCATATCCTCCATATCCGTATCCACTTCCATTATAAACAGTGGTCGCTTTGGTTTCCTGAACCTCTGCAGTCACTAAATAAAGACTCACGATCAGATCTCCACCGGATTCAACATACTTAAGATCTCTATTTGCAAATTCTTTTGCAAATGCATTTTCAATAAGCTGCTTATCCATGCTTGTTAAAACCTGCGCACTATTATCTGCCCAGCCATAGTATTCGAAAGTATGATATTGTGAAGCATCCACTTCTTTATCAGATTGATGGTAAAGCGCTACTTCCAGTTTAGGAGAGCATCCCAAAAAGAAAAGTGAGGAAAATAATAGGATAAAGGTTGATTTCATTCTGATCATAATTCAAAATTGTTATTTAAGATCGTAAAGATGCGTCATTTTTTCTTCTATGTTTGTCCTTGCTGTATTTAATTTAAAGACACTCCAAAAATCCTGTCTTCTCAGGCCTTTAGAAAGCAATAATGAGTAAAAGAAATTTAAAAAAGTATTTAAAAGAGCTAAAAAAAGCACAACTAGAAGCTCAAATTTTAGATTTGTATGAACGCTTTAAAGAGGTTAAAGCCTATTATGATTTTGCCTTTAATCCGAAAGAAGAGAAGCTACTGGAAGAGAGTAAGTTTAAGATCTCAAAGGAATATTTTCCTCTAAGCTCTCGAAAGGCAAAATTGAGAAGATCCGTCGCTCAAAAAATAATTAAGAACTGCATTTTGCTTCAAGTTGATCCTCAGGTTCTTAGTGAGATTATGTTGTTTAATATCGAAATTGCTATAACCTATAACGAAGAAAAAAGTATAAAACAAGAGTCCTTTTATATAAGTATGCTAAAATCATTTATTGAAACTTTAGGATATTTAGATAGCCATCGATTATATAGTGAATACGAAAATCGCATTCTAAGTATTGTTGAAAAGGTATATAAATTGAATTGGTTTAATTATCGTGCTTTTGAACAAGCCATCGATTCAAGATCATAATGAGTAGGAAAACGGAAAAGTCACTAAAGATCACGATCATTTGGGGTACCATTGCGGCCATAATTTTTGGTGCAATTTCGCTTGTACGCTTAAGTGATCAAATAGTGATTCCCAATATTACCGATCGCATTCCTGACATTATTTATCCGAGTAAACGAAACATTCCACTTCAGTTAAGGGCACACAGTGTGGTTGGAATTGATATCTCTCATTATCAGGGAATGATCAATTGGGATCAGGTAAAAACCATTGATGACAAGCCAATCTCTTTTGTCTTTATCCGCGCTACTCAAGGAGACGACAGCAATGATAAGTACTTTAAATATAATTGGAAACATGCTAAGGAAAATGGTTTTGTAAGAGGAGCCTACCATTATTATCGTCCGGACGAAAACTCTTTGAAACAAGCAGAGCGATTTATAAAAAGAGTGAGATTGGAAAAGGGAGACCTACCTCCTGTATTGGATATTGAACGTTTCTCAAAAATACAATCGAATCAATCATTGAGAAATGGCTTAAAAAAGTGGCTTGATGCAGTTGAAGAACATTATGGTGTTAAACCGATCATTTATTCCGGAGCCAGTCATTATAAGGATCTGCTAAGTCATGAAATGTTTAAAGATTATATTTTTTGGATCGCAAATTATAATAAAGTGGGACGACCACTAAATGATAGAATTTGGACTTTTTGGCAATTTACTGAGCAAGGAAAAGTAAATGGTATTGAAGGTAATACCGATCTAAATGTATTTAAAGGAGACAAAGCTCAGTTAGAGCAACTTTTGATTTTAAATTGATTTATTTGAATCTAAGTAAAAGCTCACAAATCTTTCGAACATCAATTTCACTATGCATAAAGGAAATAGGCAGACTTAAGGTCGTATCATTAATCTCATTCGCTATTGGCGTTTTAATATGATCGATGATCCCTTTCATCGCTAGCTGATGAACCGGTGAAACAGGGTAGTGGATCTCTGTTTTTACATTATTTTCTTCTAAATAAACTTTCAATTCATCCCGTTTAGGATGTCGGATATTAAAAATATGGTAGACATCATAAAATGAATTATTCGCCTCAGGTAAAATAAAAGGGGATTCTGCTAATAATTCGAAATAGAGCTTAGCTAATTTTCTCTTATGCTTATTGATCTCATCAAGCGATCTAAGCTTAATACTAAGAAAAGTAGCCTGCAACTCATCCAATCGAGAATTATAACCTAAATGATCATTATAGTATTTCTTACTCGATCCGTAATTTCTTAAGCTCTTTATTCTTTCAG
>JAHECK010000214.1 GCA_024641785.1 Flavobacteriales bacterium
AAGTAATCATCATGGGGATAAAACCCTTTAAAAAGTGAATGAATAAGGGGGACTTCTAACATAAGAGAAAAATACCAGACCGTCGACGAACTAAGCCATCAATAAAATATCATTTTACATGTCACCATGAACCTGTCGAAAGGCAGTTAAGATAACTTACTATTTAGATGGGAAGGCTTAAGTATTTTTTTAACCACAAAGTTCTCAAAGTTGGATCAAAGTCCACTGAGAATTGTTAGAAGTTAATGTAATAATCTGCTTCAATCTCTGTGAGCTCAGTGCCTACTTCGTTTCATTGTGGTTAAATAAAAGCACAGTTTGACATGAAACATTCATTCATTTACACATTAATTTAACTCTGATCCTTCTTCCTCACCATTGTTAAAATTGTAGCCACAGCAACCACTTCATCGCTTTCATCATAAACCTCTACATAGAATTTTACGATTCCCTTTGAGATATCTTCTTCATCTCGCTTTTCCTGATCCATTTTCTCTTTAACGGTAAGTTTTACCCCGATGGTAGCTCCTGCATAAATAGGTTTTGTAAATCGCGCTTCTTCAATACCATAGTTTAACAATACAGGTCCTTTACCCGGATCTACAAATAGTCCGGCAGCCGCAGATAGAATAAAGTAGCCATGAGCCACGCGTTGTTCGAAAATGGTACCTTCCAAAGAAGTGACATCTGTATGAGCATAAAAATGATCCCAACTCACATTAGCAAAATTCACAATGTCTGTTTCGGTTACCGTTCTTTTATGTGTATATACTGTTTCTCCTATAACAAGATCTTCGAAATGTTTTTTAAAGAGATGTTCAGATGCTTCAGGTCGATCAGCTCCCGGAATATAAACTCCTGAAACGTGGGTCAGGGTAGTGGGTGTTCCTTGAATTGCAGTCCTTTGCATATAATGAAGTACTCCTCTTTTGCCTCCCATTTCTTCTCCACCACCTGCTCGTCCTGGTCCTCCATGGGTTAGCATTGGAAGCGGAGATCCATGTCCGGTGCTCTCCTTCGCATTTTCATTATTAAGAATAAGGATCCTTCCATGATAGGCTGCAGATCCCAGCACAAATTCTTTTGCAATTTTATCGTCGTTGGTAACGATAGAAGCTACTAGGGAACCTTTTCCTAACCTGGAAATAGCAATGGCATCTTCGATCGTTTTATATGGAATCAGTGTAGATACCGGACCAAAAGCTTCAATATTATGAACATCCGTTTTTACAAAAGGATCATTATTTCTAAATAATATAGGTGATATAAATGCTCCTTTACTTTTATCTGCTCCGCTTACTTCAAATTTATGTACATCTCCATAAACGATTTCTTGTGACAATGCGAGTTGTTGCACTTTTTCAATTACATCGTCTCTTTGCTCTAATCCTGCAAGCGATCCCATTCTTACTCCTTCGATTAAAGGATCTCCAATCACTGTTTTAGCCAGGCGCTCACTTAAGGCTTTTTGTACTTCATCGATCAACGATTCATGAACGATCACTCTTCGTATGGCAGTACATTTTTGTCCGCCTTTTACAGTCATTTCCCTATGAACTTCTTTTATAAACAGATCAAATTCCGGTGTTCCGGGTTTTGCGTCTGCTCCAAGAACAGAAGCATTTAATGAATCCGCTTCGAGATTAAAAGGAACCGAATTATTGATCACATTCGGATTTGACTTTAATTGACGGCCTACCCAGGCAGAACCTGTAAAAGTAACTACATCCTGACTACCAACATGATCGATAATTCCACGTGCAGATCCAACCAGTAACTGAAGAGATCCCTTTGGTAATATTCCGGATGCAATGATCTCCTGCACCATCAATTCGGTAAGATAAGAGGTAACGGTAGCCGGTTTAACAATGGCAGGAACACCCGCCAGTAAATTTACAGCGATCTTCTCCAGCATTCCCCAGATAGGGAAGTTATAAGCGTTTATATGCAATGCAACTCCTTCCTTTGGAACGCAAATATGCTGTGCACTAAAATGTCCTTTCTTCGATAAGGAAATAGCTTCTCCATCAACATAATAAGGCAGATCAGGGAATTGTTTTCTTAAACTCGCATAGGCGAATAAATTTCCAATACCTCCTTCTATATCGATCCATGAATCAACCCGTGTGGCTCCGGTAGAAGCCGAAAGGGTATAAAATTTTTCTTTTATAGCAAAGAGATGAAGTGCCAATGCTTTTAGCATCAGACCCCTCTGGGTAAATGTCATTTTTCGTAGGGCTTCACCTCCGGTTGTTCGGCCGTAATTCAGTACTTCTGCAAAGTCGATCCCATCAGTAGATGTGCTGGCTATTGCCTCACCTGTAACAGAATTAAATAACTTGATCCCTTCTCCGGCACCTTGCACCCATTGACCTCCGACGTAATTTTTTAGCTTGTACATATTTTAATAGAACTCAGTTAAATTCATTTCCAAATTTCGATTATTAAATATCATGACCCAAATGAAGCCTGACATTTCTTTTTAATAATCAATGCAAAATAAGATTTATCAAAGACTTTACTTTCCTATTACCTTTACAACTTATAATTCAAAAAATATAGTTGAATACAAATAAGAAAATATTTTCTGATAAAGATTATCGTAAGATCATCCATGTGGATATGGATGCATTTTTCGCTTCCGTTGAGCAGCGCGATTTTCCGGAGCTGAGAGGCAAGCCTGTTGCCGTGGGTAGTGCAAATA
>JAHECK010000015.1 GCA_024641785.1 Flavobacteriales bacterium
TTTGCTCCCGGGAGGAGATACCAATCGCTCAGCCACTTCTTTTTGAAACATTCCTACTACTTCCGGAACTTCTTCTTTTAAGTCGATCACTTTAAACATGATCTGACTTGAAATATTATAGGGGAAATTACCTATGATTGCAAAAGGAGCTTTTAATTTCTCTGGTAAAGGATCATTAATAAAATCCGATTTAAAAATTGAATTAAGCAAAAATGGATAAGTGATATTCAAGTAATCGATCGATTCCTGATCGATATCCAAAAGGTTCACATCAAAATTTGTTTTAACTAAAAACTGAGTTAACGCACCGGTTCCCGGTCCTATCTCGAGTATTTGATCATAGTTACCGTGGCTTGTTAAAGAAGCTACAATTCGTTCCGAAATGCTATCATCCTTTAAGAAATGCTGACCTAAATGCTTCTTCGCTTTAACCATTCTTTCTTTCGATATGTACAATGTCTAATATGGTCCGAAAAGCAAGGGCCTTGCTTCCATATTTCTCCTGATGTTTTCTTTGCAATTCGGGAGCATTTTCTTTTTGATAGCTCTCTAAGGTTTCCATATTTTGACACAAATACTGTATTGAATACGCTGCTCCACCCTCTTCTTCAGCCATAATCTTACTCATTCTGCATTCCATAAACTTACCAGTAGCCAATACTTCCGGAATATGAACCGACTTCATCCACTCCAACCATTCGTCCTGAACTTCATACTCGATCGAAACGGTGACATTGTATATTATCATAAATCGCTTTTCGCAAAGGTAATAGAAAGTAAAACATCTGTCTATTTCGTCCATTTTATTCTTATCCTTTTTAGTAATTTCCGTTTTTAAAAAAGTCAGTATGGATTTTAATCCAATTATCTTATCTATCCCCATCTATTTTCTCCTCATTGCTATTGAGTGGATCTATGATCTCGTTAAAAAGAAAGGGATCTATCGCATGGCTGATGCTTATGCAAATATTGGTAGTGGGATCTTTGAGCAGGTTACCGGTGTTTTTGCTAAAGTTTTTACGATTGGCGTCTATGTATTCTTCTATGACCGTTTTCGTGTCTTTGATATTCCTACGAGCTGGCCTTACCTAATTTTATTATGGCTGGCGATCGACTTTTCATACTACTGGGCTCATCGTTGGAGTCATACTGTTAATCTTTTTTGGTTAGGCCATGTGGTACACCATCAAAGTGAAGACTATAATTTTTCTGTTGCTTTGCGACAAGGTGCATTTCAAAAAATATTTACTTTTTGGGTTTATATTCCAATGGCTATAGTTGGTTTTGATCCCACCTGGTTTGTTATTATCGGAGCATTGAATACGGTTTATCAATTCTGGATTCATACTGAACAAATAAATAAAATGGGGTGGTTCGAAGTGATTTTCAATACCCCTTCGCATCATCGTGTACATCATGGACGAAATCCAAAATACATCGATAAAAACCATGCAGGATCATTAATTATTTGGGATAAAATGTTCGGTACCTTTCAGGCGGAAGAAGAAACTCCGGTTTATGGGGTTACAAAACCAACGGCTCATTGGGATCCGGTCTCTGCCCATATCCAGCCATTTATTGATCTTATAAAAAGCACACGACAAGTAAGCGGAATAAAGAATAAAGTGGCGATCTTATATCATTCACCAGGATGGTTTCCAGAAGAAAATGGCGGAGTTCAATTTCCTCCTGAAGTTTCGAAAGAAGATTATACAAAATTTGATGTCAAGCCTCCTTCACAATTAAGAGCCTACCTCTTTATTCATTTTCTATTTATCCTTTCTACTACTGCTTATTTTTTGTTTTCCTATTCAGATCAACAAGTGATCACAAATTTATATTGGGCAGTTGGAATAAGCTTCTCCATTATTTCCTTAGGTTTATTGTTCGAATCTCGAAAATATGCATGGATCATAGAAGTGATACGCCTTTTAATAATTCTTATTCTTGCAAGTATAATCCCCTCAATTTGGATTAAAATAGTAATGTATTTTGTACTGATTTCTTCACTAACTTTAGTGTATAGATCTAAAAAATTACTTACTCGTTAATACGAAATTATGAAACGCTTTACGATTGTTTTTATCCTTATTATGTTAGCAGAATTGCTCGCGATTTATAATCAAGACTTATATCCCTGGTTCGAATACATCAGCAAGCCACTTATCGTATTATCACTGATCATTTTTCTTCTGGCCTCAACTTCAGGAAGTAAACTTCCATTCAAAAAATGGATCATCGTCGCCTTAGTCTTTTCTTGGTTTGGAGATATTTTATTGATGTTTGTTGACCAAAAATCTAATTTCTTTTTATTTGGACTTATTGCATTTTTAATAAGTCATGTCTTTTATATCGTAGCATTTACTAAAACCATTCATAAACCCTTAGATATCGAACTCTTTCGACGTTACCCTTGGATGTTATTAATACCATATGGCTATGCCTTCTATGTTTATTCTGAGTTAAAGAGTCACTTAAATGAGATGTCAATCCCCGTATTAATTTACATTTTTATTATCAGTACCATGTTTGCTGTTGCGATGAGCCGCTATGGAAAAGTTGTACTGTCGTCTTTTACATGGATATTAATGGGCGCCGTGTTTTTTGTAGCTTCTGATAGCATTTTAGCTATCAATAAATTTCATCATCAAATTATTTATGCTCCTTATTTAATCATGATCACCTATATGTTAGCACAATATTTTATCGTAAGAGGAGCAGCGTTGCAAATCGAAGAACAAACTACTTAGCTCTTCTTAATGCTCGCTTTTTAAGGACAGAATTAAGAACAATAGCCGATAAAATAATCCCAGCTCCAAGGTAAAAAGAAGGCTGCATTTTTTCAGAATCCTTAAAGATCAAAATAGCTAATATGATCCCATAAATAGGCTCCAAATTAATGGCTATAGATGCTGTAAAAGGAGAAAGCACTTTTAAAACATGAACGGTGGCTACGTAAGCAAAAGAAGTACAGATAAGTCCAAGGATCAATAACCAAATCCAATCGAGTATAGAAACTTGAAAGAAGTCGGCAGTAAATTTACCGGTGAACAGAAAATAAACCGTAAAAACCAACACCCCTCCCAGCATTTCATATAATGAAATCATCGTTGCATCATTCTTCTTTACTAAACGTGCATTCGTTAGGCTGAACAAAGCAGCGAGTAAAGCGCTTAATAATCCCATTAAGATCCCATTAGTATATCTTGTTTCAATATTAAAAATAAGGGCAATACCGACGATAGTAAATAGACCTAAAACCACCTCATAAAACACTAATTTTTGTTTAAAGAAAAGAGGTTGTAGTAGAGCAACAAATAATGAGGTTACAGATAAACTGACCAATGTAATTGAAACATTTGAGATCTTGATCGCTTCAAAAAAAGTGAACCAATGTGCAGCGATAATTATACCTACTCCAAGATATTGTAAAAGTTCTTTTTTACTCAGTGAAGCGGGTTTCCCTTTAAATTTAAGGTAAATGGCAATGCCAATAAAAGCGATCAGCATTCGATACCAAACGAGGTTCTCGGCAGGAATCGTGATCAACTTTCCTAAAATTGCAGTAAAGCCAAAAATTAAAATGACAAAATGAAGAAGAAATAAATTTTTATTGTGAATCGATTGATCATTCATCATCTGAACCCTTGCTATTTGGATCTAAATGCGCAACTCCACCGGAAACAATAAATTTCATTACATCCGCAGATTTCTGATCGATCACATTTACATTTTTACGATCAACGATGAGTAAATTCCCTGAAAAGGCATAGGAATGAGGAAAATAAACGGCAATTTTATTTCCATCCTTAATTCCCAATCCGCTAAGGTCCTCTTCCGTAATAAATCCAATTTTCTCTAAATTCGAATCACTACTGATCTTCACTAAAACAGGAACCCGAAAGGAGCTTTTCTTTTCTACAAAAGTGCTCACGATATCTTTAACCGCAGAATAGATCGTTTTTAAAAAAGGAGTCTTTTCAATAAAAGCCAGTACTCTTCTTGAAATTGGCTGAACGATCACAGACGAACCTATCAACCCCATTAATGTGATAAAAAAGAAGAGGAATAATATTCCGAACCCAGGGAAATCATAGTCATAAGGCAAAATGATCAATCGATCAAAAAACATGAACAAATTATAGATCACGTATACCGTAATGGCGAGCGGAACGGTATATAAAAGTCCTTTTAAAAAATAACCGATAACTATTGCTAATGTTTTTTTCATTTTAACTGTTTTAATTCCTCCTTCAATTTCTTAGTCAAGCTTATAACGATCAGATCATAAGAATCCTTGATCAATTTATATATTAATTCATCATCTATCGATCCATCTATATCGATGGTATTCCAATGAATTTTACTCATGTGATAACCGGGGTTTATTCCGCTGTATAATTCTCTTAATTCGATGCTATACTCAGGATCTGCTTTCAGATTAACACTTCTAAAATCATCTACATCTGTTAGCGCAAACATTTTTCCCATCACCTTAAAAACTAAGGTAGAAGCATCAAAAGGAAAACCTTCTGTTACTCCGGGAAAAGCCAAACAATAATCACGGTATTCTTCAATATTCATGATAAAAAATAAAGTGCAAAGTTATAAAAAGCGATACAATACCGGTCTGCTTGGACTCGCATCATTTTCGAAAGGGGCAAATTGCAATTCCAATAAATACAATCCGTCTCTGATACTATCTGGAACAAAGATCATTTCACTTATACTTGCATCTAATCTTTCATTATGTGGAACTTGCCAAAATGCATGATGACAAAGCAATTTGCCACCATCCATCTCTCGATCAACCGAAGGCAGATCGATCAATAAATGTTTCACATCTTCCTTAGCAAACCAAGCGGCTGCGTTTTTATCCAGTTGAGGCCAATTGCTCTCACTCCAATTACGATGGGTTTTTGCTAGCTCATTAGGTAAGGTTCTAATGATGATCGATTCTTCTAAATGATCATTAGTCGCTTTTTTAATGGTATCAAGACTTAAGATCAAATCATCATCTGAACAAAAATCATCATCATTCCAACCCTTTTCAGGTTTAATGGAAACAAGTTTTGCTAAAGAAAAAAATCGCTTTACCGATTGATTAACCGAGTATACCTTTGGAGTAATGTGACCTAAGCATTCGGTGTGCGTGCCATTTCCATGTGGATTAAAAGAGATATTTCTAAAATTAACATTCCCTCCCTCTTCAACGCTTCCTAAAAAAGCATCTGTTCTCACCGCTTCGATCGAAATTCCATCAACATACCAAGCAGAGGGATTCCCTTCTCCGGCCTTTAATGGCATTGAGATATCCAGAGGATCATTAAGATCTACCTTATACTCTTTCCCATCTATTTGGATCGAAGCGATCATGAATGATATCCTAATTTTGAACGAACTCTTTGTAGTGTGTTTTGAGCTACTAGCCTTGCTTTTTCTGCTCCTTTGAGTAAAACCTCATCAATTGCATTCAAATCAGCCATTAAACGAGAATGCTCTTGTCGAGCATTGCCAAATCGATCTAAGATCACTTCAAATAAAGCTTGTTTTGCATGGCCGTACCCATAATTACCGGCTAAGTAATTAGCTTTCATCGCTCCTAGTTCTTCATCATTTGCAAGAAAAGAATATAGGTCGACGATGATGCTATCTTCAGGATCTTTTACATCTTCTAAAGCTTTTGCATCGGTAACTATTTTCATTACTTGCTTTCGCAATTCTTTTTCAGGAAGAAAAATATCGATGAAATTATTGTAGGATTTACTCATTTTTTGTCCGTCAATGCCGGGTATGATCATCACTTTTTCATCAATAACAGCTTCAGGCAAAACAAAAACATCTCCATATTGGCTATTAACCGAACTAGCAATATCTCGCGTCATCTCTAAATGTTGCTTCTGATCTTTTCCTACGGGAACGACATCTGCGTCATATAAAATTATATCTGCCGCCATTAGAACGGGGTAGATAAACAAGCCTGCATTTACATCTGACAAGCGATTCGATTTATCTTTGAACGAATGCGCATTTGCAAGCATTGGATAAGGAGTAAAACAGTTCAGATACCAAGTTAATTCAGTTACTTCGGTAACATCGCTTTGGCGGTAAAAGGTATTTTTATCTGCATCAAAGCCTAATGCTAACCACGCTGCAGCGGTACCATAGGTATTGTTTCGCAATACTTCCGCGCTTCTAACTGTAGTAAGACTATGCAGATCAGCGATAAATAAAAAAGCTTCGTTTTCCGACTGATTACTCATTTCAATCGCGGGCAACATGGCTCCTAATATATTCCCAAGATGCGGAACTCCCGTGCTTTGTACTCCTGTTAATACTCGAGCCATAGATTAATCTTCTTTATTAATTTCTTCTTCTCCTTTTTCCATTTCGATCATTGCACTCGTTTGAACGAACTCAGGGTTAAAATAACCTTCCTGCTCGCCTTCAAAATAATAAATATCAATTCGAGCAACGTCTCTTAAAAAATCGATCTTTCCAATGTTTATCCTATTGATCTTAAGTCCGGTTCGTTTAGTAAGATCCGCTAGTAATTTCTTATGATTCTTTGGTTTTATATACTCGATCCGTTCATAGGTGATTTGATGTTTGACCTCATTTTTTACAAGCCATAAATGCTCCAAACCATAAGAAATGATCAGTACTATAGAATTAGCAAAAATCAACTCGGCAAAACTCACTTTTTTATTTGCCAATGCATTCATTACCGCTAATCCAATAACCACAAACAAGTAGGTCATTTCTTTAATATCGATAGCATCTGTACGGTATCGTATAATTCCGAAAATGGCAAATAACCCTAAGGCGAACCCTAGCTCCAGCTTTACATTTTCCAGCGTAATACTGATCATAAATACAGAGATCCCAATAAGAAAATAAGTAACTAAATAGTTCTTTTTCTTAGAGGTAGGATAGTAGATATAACGTATTAAAATAGTGGTAAAAAGCAGATAAAAAGCAAACTTAAAGATCAGCTTATAAAAATCATCGGCATCAAATAATGGAATATTGAACAAGGTTGTTGATGCTCCATTAAGATCCAAAATAGATTGAGAAATAAACATCCAATTTTTTGGATCTAGAATTTCTAAAAGAGTACTAATTATCATCTCTAATTATTTTATTAATTTTTATTCTTTTTTCTTTAAATCGATTCGCTTTTTCGCCGCTAAAGATACTCATACCAATAGCATATTTACTCATCCTTGCAGGACGTACTCCAAACTTTCGTAGTGCATCCATTATTTTAGAATCTCTGGAATATCTTTCTTGTTTTATTTCAGCAATAGAAAGAGAAGGAAAACCTTGATTTTCTTTATTAAAGGTGAATTGCAAATTATAATCTATCGTAAGTCGTTCAATCCCTTTTTTAGCAACTAGCGTGATCCGATTAAACTGATTTTCGAGTCGAGGTTCCAAAAGGATCTTTTTGCTGATCTTTTTATGCAATAAGGCTAACTCCTCTGCTCCCAGTTCTTGCTTAATATCATCAACCTTTATTCGATCTTTTATTACTCTTCCCTTGCTGTTTTTAAACTTAATCTCAAAAAAAGTGAGTTTGCTGTCAACATATTTTCTATACCTCACTTTAAAACGATTACTTTTTCCATTATGATGATCAAGGTAAAATTTATTCTTGATCGTATCGAAATAGAGCGTAGTGTATTTAGCGCTTCGAGTTCCTCCTGCAAATAAAATATAATAATCCTCTTTTATCAGATCCAGTAACTCAGGGAGTATATTCTCATTAAAGATATACTTTACATCTACTCGATTCATCAATTTTACCTTATCCATTTCTTCAAGAGAAATAGACGAAAACTGTTCAATTTTAGTTTCTAAACTCATGCTAAATAATCAATACAAAAATATTATTTCCAACGATACAACATACAATATGAATATTTCATTAAACTGTTTTATTTTTGCAACTCTAATTTTGAAACTAAGATGGCCACTAAAACGAAGAAAACTGCTTTAAAAAGTAGTCCAAAAAAGAACAGCCAAAATAAGGAAACCTATGTAAAATGGTATAAAAGCATGTTACTTGCTCGAAAATTTGAGGAAAAAACAGGGCAATTATATATCCAACAAAAATTCGGTGGTTTCTGTCATTTATACATTGGCCAGGAAGCCGTTTTAGCAGGTTTAACCGAAGCAATGATCAAAGGCGACAAGGTAATTACTGCATATCGTGATCATGCGCATCCAATTATGATGGGTATTCATCCAAAATATGTTATGGCTGAAATGTATGGTAAACAAACCGGAACTTCGAAAGGAAAAGGAGGCTCGATGCATATGTTTGCTAAAGAAGTTGGTTTATTCGGTGGGCATGGGATTGTTGGAGCACAAATTGCGATGGGCGCCGGAATGGCATTAGCTGAAAAAGCAAGAGGAAATAAATTTGTCACTTTTACTTTTTTCGGAGATGGAGCTGCTCGACAAGGAATTCTTCATGAAACTTTTAATATGGCGATGACCTGGAATCTTCCGGTTATTTTTTGTGTTGAAAATAATCAATACGCCATGGGGACTTCGGTAAAAAGAACTTCGAATGTGACGAATTTATCAGATTTGGCTGATTCCTATCATATGCCAAATAAAGAAGTAGATGGAATGAATCCTGATGATTGTTATAATGCTTTTTTAGAAGCAGCAGAATGGGCAAGAAGCGGAAAAGGACCAATGCTTTTAGATATAAATACCTACCGATATAAAGGACATTCAATGTCGGATCCTCAAAAATACCGTACTAAAGAGGAAGTAGAACAATATAAAGAACAGGATCCTATCATTTACGTGAAAACACGTATTGAAAAAGAAAAATGGATGACAGAGACTGATTTCAAAAAAGTAAATGATGAAGTGAAAGCGCTAGTTGATGAGTCTGTGAAATTTGCAGAAGAATCTCCTTTTCCTGAAAAAGAAGAATTATTTAAAGACGTTTACGTTCAGGAAGATTACCCTTACATTACCGATTAATAAAAAACTTAGACAAAGATGGCCGAGATTGTATATATGCCGAAATTAAGTGATACTATGACCGAAGGTGTAGTAGCAGAATGGCATAAGAAAGTTGGAGATAAAGTGGAATCAGGTGAACTCCTTGCCGATATTGAAACTGATAAAGCCACCATGGAATTTGAATCATTCCAGGATGGAACCTTATTATATATTGGAGTTGAACAAGGGAAAACAGTTCCTGTAGATTCGATTTTAGCCATTCTTGGAGAAGAAGGCGAAGATATTAATGCGCTTTTAAAAGATGCCCAATCTAAAAGTAGCTCCAGTCCAAAAACAGAAGAAGCAAAGGTTGAAGAGAGCATTGTTAAAACCCCTGAAGTTTCAACTCCTGTAGTTTCAGCTCCTGTTGCACAAGTAGCAGAGAGTAATTCGATGACTGATGGTCGTATTGTCGCAAGTCCTTTAGCTAAAAAGTTAGCAAGAGAAAAAGGGATTGATATTTCTCAAGTAAATGGAAGTGGAGAAAATGGCCGTATCATAAAAAAAGATGTGGATGAATACACTCCTACCGCATCTACCCAAACGCAAACACAAACTCGAACCATAGGCGGAGCAGAAGCTTTTACAGAAGAAGCTGTTTCTCAAATGCGTAAAGTGATTGCCAATAGATTAGCCGAAAGCAAATTTAGTGCGCCTCATTTTTATCTTACTATGGATATCGATATGGACAATGCAATTACTGCCCGAAAATCGATTAATGAAAGCGGAGATCTGAAAGTGTCTTTCAACGACTTTGTAGTAAAAGCATCTGCCATGGCATTACGTAAAAATCCTAAAGTCAATTCAAGTTGGTTAGGAGATCGTATTCGCTATAATCAACACATAAATATTGGTGTTGCTGTTGCTGTTGAAGAAGGTTTATTAGTACCGGTTGTTCGAAATACCGATTTAAAAAGCTTATCTGAAATAGGAGCTGAAGTAAAAGAATTAGCGACTAAAGCAAAAAATAAAAAATTACAACCCAACGAATGGGAAGGCAATACATTTACCATTTCTAATTTAGGAATGTTCGGTATTGAAGAGTTTACAGCGATTATAAACCCTCCTGATGCATGTATTCTTGCCGTTGGTGGAATTAAACAAGTTCCTGTTGTTAAAAACGGACAAGTAGTTCCAGGCAATGTGATGAAAGTAACCCTTTCATGTGATCATAGAGTGGTTGATGGTGCCGTAGGCTCAGCATTTTTACAGACGCTAAAAAGCATGCTTGAGAATCCTGTGATGATGATCGCTTAAAATATCACTAAAGCAATTTAATATAGGTATTTCAGTGTATTTTATTCTTCCATAGCTTTGCTATCTTTGATGAAATTCAAGAAATAAAAGTGTGTCGGCTGAATTAAATACTCCCATAGAATTTGTTAAAGGCGTTGGTCCACAACGGTCCCTTCTTTTAAAAAATGAACTTGGAATTCACACACTTATCGATCTCATAAACCATTTTCCATTTCGCTATATCGATAGAAGCAGTTTCACTGCCATCTCAGATGTAAAAGAAAGTAATGCTGCGGTTCAACTTAAAGGCACCATGGGCGCATTTAGTGAAGTTGGACATGGAAGTTCAAAGCGCCTTGTCGCTCCTCTATTTGACCAAACAGGCAGTGTTGAGTTGGTTTGGTTCAAAGGACAGAAATGGGTAAAGAGTAGTCTCAAAGAAGGCAAGCCTTATATTGTTTTTGGTAAAATGGCTCGCTATGGGCAAAAATTATCTATTGCTCATCCCGAAATGGAATTAGTAGAAGAAAATGCTATCCCAAAAGGACTACAAGCGGTATATTCATCTACAGAAAAACTCCTTAATAAAGGACTTAGCTCACGTGGGATCGAAAAGTTAATTGAAGGAGCTTTGCCCGGCTTAAAAGGCTGGATCGATGAAACACTTCCTGATTATTTAGTTCAAAAATATCGTCTCATAAGCAAAGAAGATGCGATCTTTAATATTCATCAACCTAAATCTGAAGCCTGGTCTTTGGCCGCACTCTACCGATTAAAATTCGAGGAATTATTTGTCCTGCAACTCTACTTATTACAACGAAAACTAGCATATACATATAAAACACCCGGACATCGATTCACTGTGGTTGGCGATCATTTCAATGATTTTTTCAAAAATTATCTCCCTTTCGAATTAACCGGAGCACAAAAAAAAGTGATTAAAGAGATCCGATATGATCTGGGAGCGGGTTTTCACATGAACCGACTGGTTCAAGGAGATGTTGGTAGCGGAAAAACGATGGTTGCACTACTTGTATCTCTTTTAGCACTTGACAATGGATTTCAGGCCTGCGTAATGGCTCCAACTGAGATTTTGGCAAAACAGCACATGGCTTCTTTTCAGAGCTATTTAAAGGACCTTCCAATTAGAGTTGCCCTTTTAACAGGTTCTACAAAAAAGAAAGATCGTCGAGTTTTATTCGAAGAACTACAAAATGGTGAAATTTCAATTCTAATAGGAACCCATGCCTTGATCGAAAAAGATGTGAAATTTAAAAATCTAGGTCTTGCTGTAATTGACGAGCAACATCGATTTGGAGTTGAGCAGCGTTCAAAAATGTGGAAGAAAAATACCATTCCTCCTCACATTTTAGTAATGACCGCGACACCAATACCTCGTACTTTAGCCATGACCCTCTATGGTGATTTGGATATATCGGTGATCGATGAATTGCCTCCCGGAAGAAAACAAGTTAAAACACTCCATCGATTTGATAAGCATCGCTTAGAAATTTTTGCTTTCATTGAAAAACAGATCGCAGAAGGAAGACAGGTATATGTCGTTTACCCATTAATTGATGAGTCTGAAACCCTCGATTATAAAGATCTGATGGATGGTTATGAAAGCATCACAAGGCGTTTTCCTATGCCGGATTATCAAGTGAGTATTCTCCATGGCCAAATGAAAGCAGATGCCAAAGAATTTGAAATGCAACGCTTTATCAAAGGTGAAACTCAGATTCTGGTTGCGACTACCGTTATTGAAGTGGGTGTGGATGTATCCAATGCTTCTGTAATGGTAATAGAAAGTGCCGAACGATTTGGCTTATCCCAATTACATCAGCTAAGGGGACGAGTAGGTAGAGGTGCCGATCAGTCTTACTGTATTTTAGTAAGTGGAGTGAAATTAAGTGCCGATGCAAAAACACGATTGCAGGCGATGACCGAATCGAATGATGGATTTGCACTCTCAGAAGTAGATCTAAAACTCAGAGGTCCGGGTGATATGATGGGTACCCGACAAAGTGGTTTGATCGAATTTAAAATTGCTGATCTGGTTAAAGATCAGGAAATATTGACCCAAGCCAGAAAAATTGCTGCTAATGTCATAGAAAATGATCCTGAATTGATCGATGAAAGAAACAAACGTCTTAAACGAGCACTTGTTCAATTGCAAAATTCCAGAAAAGACTGGAGTAAAATATCTTGATCATGTTTATAAATGAATTCATTCATTTTAGCATTTGGGAAGACCCCAACAAGAGTTATTTGCCTTAAAGATTCTTCATAATATAAGCCACAGCAGGACAGATCAATGCGTTTTTAGCTGTTAAGGAAAGAATTCCCTGTTGATTTACACGATCTGTATGAGGATATTCTCTGCATGCTTTTGGTCGAACATCATAGATGCTGCAATAATGATCATCCCCTAAAAAAACACAAGGCATTTTTTTGAATACATAATCATGATCTTCATCTATATGCAGAAATTGACTAACAAATTCGCCAGGTTTCATCTGCTTAAAACGGGCAATTCGCTCAATGTCTTTTTGATTTAAAAGAGGTCCGGTCGTCGTGCAACAATTGGCACATTTAAGACAATCAATTTGCTCGAATGCTTCATCGTGAAGTTGATGAATCCTCTTGTCTACTTCCCCTTTCTTACTTTTTTTAAGGCCTTTTATCTTATTCTCTATGTTTTTTCTCTCAAGACGAGCCTGTTCAAGAAGTACCTTGTATTCTTCAATCATAATGAGAAATTAATGATCAGAGAACTCTTTTAAGAGATTTCTGTAGGCTGAGAACATTTTTGATTTAGAAACAAATCCAACATACTTAGAATCACTTAGCACAACCAAATTCCAAGCTCCGGATTCTTCAAATAATTCAACCACTTTTTCCATGCTATCCGAAAGATCAATAATAGCATTTGGATATACCATAAAATCATGGACAAACATAGTATCGTATTTTTTCCGGACAAACATCTCTGATCTTATATCATCCAGCGAAACAATTCCTTTAAAATTTCCTTCATCGTCGATCACAGGAAAAACATTTCTCTTTGCTTCTGAAACAACATCAACTAAACTACCTAATGTCATCGTTGGGTTTACAATAGAAAAATCATCCTCAATTTCGCTCTTGAGATTCATCATTTTCAATGTATTCTGATCTTTATTATGTGTGATTAGCTCCCCTCTCCTCCCAAGTTGCATAGCATAAATAGAATGTTCAACGAATAATCGGACGGTCACAAAACTCATAAGCGAAGTAATCATTAAAGGAACAAAAAGAGAATATCCTTTTGATATCTCTGCGATAAGGAAAATAGCGGTAAGTGGAGCATGAAGCACCCCGGCGAGCATTCCGGCCATTCCAACTAAGGTGAAATTTCCTTCAGAAACTTTAAAAATTCCAAGTTTATTAACAAGGTTTGCAAAAATATAACCACCGGTTGCACCCATAAAAAGTGTTGGAGCAAAAATCCCACCCACTCCACCGGAATGCAAAGTGATCGCTGCTGCAACAATTTTAATAAAAAATAGAGCCGTTAAAAATCCAATAAAAACCCAAAACTGATCTTGCATCTCATAGAAAAACGAACTCTCGAATACATCAGAAACATTGCCATTTATCAAGCTATTTACAGTACCATAGCCCTCTCCGTATAATGGTGGAAGAATAAAGATCAATAAGCCAAGAGTTAAACCACCTATAAGTAATTTCTTCCATCTCGAAAAAGGATCTAAATATTCGGCAATGGCAAAATAGGTTTTTGAATAATAAACAGAAGCTAGACCAAGAAAAACCCCGAGGATCATAAACATTGGCACATCTTTAAATAGATAAATTCCTTCTAATTTATAATCGATCAAAATGGTCTCTCCCATCAGGAACTTCGATGTTAGGATGGCAGAAATAGAAGCGAATAATAAGGGAACTAATGAAGCGGTAGTTAAATCGATCATGATCACTTCAACTGCAAATACAATAGCCGCGATAGGTGCTTGAAAAATGGCCGCCATAGAACCTGCAACTCCTGTAGATATCAATAATAATTTTGTTTTATAATCAACTTTAAAAAGTCTACCGAAATTTGATCCCCATCCGGCTGCCGTAGCTACTGTCGGGCCTTCAAGTCCGACAGATCCTCCAAATCCAACAGTAAAAGCACTAGTTATAATAGATGAAAATAAATAATGTGACCGAACATTACCACGCCTCTTAGAAATAGCATACAAAGTGTTTGGGATCCCTTCATTTACCTTATTCCTGATTATATATTTAGCAATGATCACAGTTATCCCTATCCCTAACATTGGATAAAGAAAATAAAGGTAATTAGGAGTATAAGGTGAAAAGAAATGGGTTAGAAAATATTCTGTATAATGTACCGATGTCTTAATTGTTGCAGCAATTAACCCGGAAGTTACTCCAATTAATATGCTCATTAGCATGATAAAAGTCCGTTGCTTTATGTGTTTATTGCGCCATAAAACGATCTTCTCTAATTGCAAATACAATAGCCTCATCAACATTTAATTAGGGCGGCAAATATACATGCCTTAATTGAAACTAGAACTAAAAAAACCCACCAAATTGGCAGGCTTTTTTCAATGTACATATCTTAATTTAAATAGTTAAAACAGTATTAAATGTTCTGATTTAAGTTCGGAAATTATTGCTTTTGATTTTGTCTTCTTTTCGATAATAAAATTGCCTTTTGATCATCATCAAGAATAGTCATCAATTCACCTAGCATTTCTTCCTTCAATTCATTTTTTGTTTCATGCTTAAATTCATTATCGATTGAATCATCCGACATAACTTCATGTATTTTTTGACGATAAGCAGCTTGAATTTCATCCCATTTCGCAGACTGATCCTGACTTAAATTGAGCTCTTCCTTTATTTTGGAATGTGGACCTTCTCCCCTTCCAAAACCCTTTCTAGGACCTTCATTTGAATTCGTCATACGCTGCTCTTCTCTCATCTCTTTTTTTAAATCACGAAACAAAAGGATCTGATCTTCGGTCAAAATTGTATTTACGGCATCATCTTTCGATTTTCTTAACTCTTTCTTTTTATTCCCTTTCTCTTCTTTTGTTAAGACTTCATCATTTCGTAATTTTTCAAGAGAATCGAAATAGGAACGATGTATATCATCCCATTGTTTCATTTGCTCATCGCTTAAACTTAATTTTGTTTTAGCGATCTCATTCATTTCACTGCGGTTTTTTTGTCGATCAAGACTCCCTTGTTCTTGCCCTTTTCCTTGCGGATTTTGAGCTAGAGTAATACTCGTCCCAATAAAAAACATCGCTACTAAACTTAATATTTGCTTTACCATAATTTCTAATTTTAATCAAACTTAAATTTAATACCCTTCTTCGAAAACTAAATTAAACGAATGTCAGGTATTAAACTATCAAAGTATCAATAATATGAATATTAACCGTTTTTAACATACTAATGAATTGTATCTTTATTTTTTGAATTTTGATTTCATTCATTTTCGCTGTTGGTAAAGAAAAATGGATCTTTTGTTAAATAAAATTGTAACTAAGAGAATGCTGTTGTTAGTTTGAATAGATTTATTTCAATGAAAAAAAACTTACCAATATATATTCATGGAGCTTTATGGATTGTCTATTCGATCTTAATGGCGCTGGTAATAAATAAAACATTTAGTCAAACGGATACGCTAATAAGGACCTCTGTAATTGTTCCTATTCAAATGGGACTATTTTATTTCAATAGTTTTGTTCTTTTTCCAAAACTCATCGAATCAAAGAAAGTCTGGAAGTACATTCTTCAAATTTCCCTAATAATTATCGGCGTATCGATCTTTTTTTTATGGTTCGAAAAATTTTTTCATCCTGATTTCATAAATGATCTCGCTCAAAATAGAATGAATAGGGCTCGAGGAAGAGGTCCTAAAATACTATCTCCAAGGAATATGGCAAATGCTCGCTTTTTATTCAATATTTTATCGATACTGATCATATTAATTCTTTCTTCAGCCTATTCCGCTGCACAAATTAGTTTGAAAAGAGAATTTATAGAAGTGAAAGCAAACCAGGAAAATCTTGAATCTGAGATGAAATTTTTAAAATCTCAGATCAACCCCCATTTTCTTTTTAATGCTTTAAACAATATCTACTCCTTAACTTTAAGCGGATCGAAACAATCATCAGAAATGATACTGAAGCTATCCTACATGCTTCGTTATATTCTATATGAATGCAACGGACCTTTTGTGACTATTGAAAAGGAATGGGAATACATCATGAATTTTATCGACTTTCAAAAATTAAAATCAAAAGACGATATCAATATAAATCTCGAACTTACTAACGAAATTGCCGGATCCTTAATATCTCCCATGATCTTTATTCCATTTATTGAAAATGCCTTTAAGCACAGTCATGTCGATAGCTTAGCAGATGCATGGGTAAATATTTCATTAAACAATAAAAAAGAAGAAATTATTTTTCAGGTTGATAATAGTGTTCCATTAAAAAAATATAATCAGGATGAACTTGGAGGAGTTGGCCTGGAAAACGTAAAAAGAAGATTAGAACTGATCTATTCAGACCATTACGACCTTATTATCAATGATAAAAAGACTTCTTATTCAGTAATATTGAGAATTCGAAATAACGGAAAAAGTTAATTTAATTTTAAAGTAGAATGATAAGCTATTCCTGTATTGCTATTGATGATGAATTTCCTGCGACCCAATTGATCGAATCATTTATTAATAAAATCCCGGATATTCAGTTAATTAAAAGTTTCTCAAACCCTACTGAAGCGCTGGAGTTCATTAATTCCAATGAAATCGATATTATTTTTCTTGATATTCAAATGCCCCAATTAAATGGAATCGATTTTATTCAAAGTTTACGACGAAAGCACAAAATAATTCTCACAACTGCGTATGATCAATATGCAATTGAAGGGTTTAATTTAGAGGTGGTCGACTACTTATTAAAGCCATTTTCATATCAACGATTTGCACAGGCTGTTAATAAGGCGGTAAAACAAATTGAATTAGAAAAAGAAAAAAAATCAGAAAGTACTGTCCCCGATTTCATTAGTGTAAAAGCAGATTATAAATGGCATAAAATTTATCTTTCGGATATTGATTATATCGAAGGTTTGAAAGCATATCTATCGATCTTTGTAAAAGGAAAAAGAACCATTGTTCTAGATTCCCTGAAGAATTATGAAGAGAAATTACCTAAGGATCAATTCATTCGCGTTCATAAATCCTACATTGTTCCATTTAATAAAATTAAATCAATGGATGGAAATATGCTGCTATTAGGTGAAAAGCAAATTCCTATCGGTAAATCCTATAAAGAGACTGTTTTTAAAAATGTTTTTAGGACAGAATGATAGATATGTAATATTAAAAAAACATAAATAACTCTTTTTAATATTAATTTTTTAGCATTTGGATTATATTAGCCCGCATATATCTCCATGGGTAAAAATATAGTCATCATACCAACTTATAATGAAAAAGAGAATATCGAAAATATTATTCGAAAAGTCTTTTCATTAAATACTCCTTTCCATGTTTTAATAGTGGATGACGGTTCTCCTGATGGTACTGCTTCTATCGTTAAAGAGCTTCAGAATGAATTCCCTCAGCAATTAAAAATGATTGAAAGAAGTGGAAAACAAGGATTGGGATCGGCTTATATTGCCGGTTTTAGATATTCACTCGAAAACAACTACGATTACATTTTCGAAATGGATGCCGACTTTTCACATAACCCGGAAGATTTAGTAAGGCTTCAAAAAGCACTGTCTGCAGAAGGTGCTGATATGAGTATTGGCTCCAGATATACTAAAAATGGCGGAGTAAAGAATTGGCCTTTATTCAGAAAGATCATTTCCATGGGAGCCTCTATTTATGTGAATATTGTACTTTGGATGGGAATTAAAGATCCAACCGCCGGTTTTGTTGGTTATAAAAAGGAAGTTCTTCAAAAGATTGATCTTAGTGGAATTCGGTCGAGGGGTTATGCATTTCAGATTGAAATGAAATATGCTGCCTGGAAATTGAATTTTAAAATTCAAGAAGTTCCAATTATCTTCATTGATCGCGAATATGGCAGTTCGAAAATGAATACCAATATATTCAATGAGGCCATTTTAGGGGTATTGAAAATGAAGTTCAGATAGGGTTTTATTCGCCCTTTTTTAAGACCTTTACTGTTATTAAATTTTCTCGTTGATGAATTCAAAAATCCTCATTAAAAATGCTTTAATAATTAATGAAGGTCAAATCTTTAAATCTGATTTACTCATCGAAAATGATGTGATCAGTAAAATTTCATCTTCTATTATCGATGCAGAAGCGACCCTTATTAATGCAGAAGGTCTTTATCTCCTTCCGGGATTGATCGATGATCAAGTTCATTTTAGAGAACCCGGCTTAACTTATAAGGCAGATATCCAATCCGAATCAAAAGCTGCAGTTGCAGGAGGTATTACCAGTTTTATGGAAATGCCAAATACCAAGCCTAATGCAGTTACTCAGGTATTGCTTGAAGAAAAATACAAGAGGGCTTCTGAAGTATCTTATGCTAATTACTCCTTTTTTATGGGGGCTACAAACGATAATTTGGATGAAGTTCTAAAAACGAACCCTAAAAATGTTTGTGGAGTAAAAGTTTTTATGGGATCTTCTACCGGAAATATGTTAGTAGATAATGTGCTTACCCTCGAAAATTTATTTTCAAGTTACAAAGGACTTATCGCTAGTCATTGTGAAGATGAAAGCACAATCAAAAAAAATGAGGAAATCGCCAGAAAAGAATTTGGAGAAGATGTTCCAATGAAAATGCACCCTATTATTAGAAGTGCAGAAGCTTGTTATATATCTTCTTCCAAAGCAGTTGAATTGGCAAAAAAGACAGGCGCACGATTACATATTCTTCATATTTCTACCGAAAAGGAACTGGAGCTATTTGATAATAGCATCCCTCTAAAAGAAAAGAAAATTACTGCTGAAGCATGTATTCATCATTTATGGTTCGATGATAGTTATTATGAAACTAAAGGGAGTTTAATCAAATGGAATCCTGCAGTGAAAAAGAAAAGTGATAGAGACGCAATATTAAAAGCCATTTCAGAAAACAAAATCGATGTGATCGCAACTGACCATGCTCCCCATACTTTTGAAGAAAAACAAAATAAGTATTTTGAAGCTCCTTCCGGAGGCCCATTAGTTCAGCATGCTTTACTAGCTCTTTTTGATCTATGGAGACAAAAGAAAATTTCACTTGAAACAATCGTTCAAAAAACAAGTCATAATGTTGCGGAACTTTTTAATATCAAAAACAGGGGGTTTATTAAAGAAGGATATTTTGCAGATCTGGTGCTTGTCGATCCGAATCAAAATAGCAAAGTAAGTAAAGAGAATCTCCTTTATAAATGTGCCTGGTCGCCATTTGAGGGGCATACCTTCTCTTCGAGTATAAAATACACCTTTGTTAATGGCCAGCTAGCTTATGCTAATAATTTGGTAAATGAAAATGTAAGAGGAAAAAGACTTCTATTTAATATATGAAACAAAGCGCATTAGTAATCCTCCTTTTTATTTTGATCGGAACTTCCTGTTCAAATGGAAATAAGGTGCAAGAAAATCTCATTCCAAATGAAAAAATGGCTTTGATCCTAGCGGACTTTATGCTCCTTGAAGCAACCTATAATATGCAACTTGTCCGTCTGGATGATAAAGACGAAAGGATGATCAAATACAGTGATGAGATTTTAAAGCATTATAATGTTAGCAGAGAATCATTCGATTATAGCTATGAATATTATATTAATCATCCGGAAGAATTTGAAGCAACTTTTGAACTGGTATTTGAAGAATTGAGTAAATTAGAAACAGAATCCTTTAAATTCCAGCAAAAAGCCTTAGAAAATGATTCTACTTTAGCTTCTGATTCACTTTTAAAAAATTGACGGCATTTTTTATTGAAGCTGAAATAGGTATAAATTCATAAGCTATTTGATCCTTTATTTTCTGATTTGAATAGGCAATATTTCGATGGGATGATCTAGCACTTTCAGAGGTTATCTTTGGCGTTTTCCCACTAAAAAAAGAAAGGAATTTTAAAATTCTCCAGGCAATATTGGTCATGTTTTTATTTGCCTTTATCGATGGCCTTTTTACCCCCATCTCATCCGAGATCAGATCAAATACTTCTTTGAATTTTAAATTTTCACCGATACATAAAAAACGCTCTGAACGAATTTCTGAATCCATTAATTCGACCATTATTGAAGCAACATCTCTTGCATCTATAAAGGCATTTGAGCCCTCAGTATAAAATTTAAGCCCATTAGAAATGCTTGAAAAAATAGCTCCTGAGCTTTTATATGGGTCTCCGGGACCTATGATTACACAGGGATTTACAATAACTGAATCCAATCCTTCTTCCATCGCTCTCCAAACTTCTCTTTCAGAAGAATATTTACTCTTTGCGTAAAAACTATGCTGATCATTTTTATGATACTTTGTCGACTCAGTGCTCAATCCATTTGCAGTTTTGCTCCCTATGGCTGCTGTACTGCTCACGTGCAAAAATTTATTGACTCCTTTAACTAAAGCACAATTGAGTATATTTCGAGTCCCTTCAACATTCACTTTATAAAGTAGTTCTGCATCTGCCGGATTAAATGAAACCAATGCAGCACAATGGTACACCTGATCAACCCCTTCCATCAAGTCCTGAATTCTTTCAACATCCAATAGATCTCCCTTTTCCCAAATTATGGCAGGAAAATGAGCTTCTTGTCCATAGAATTTGAATAATTCCTCAACTTCTTTTATGCTATTTAAATCGCGATATAAAGCTAAAATAGAGTCATGCTTTGCCGCTAACTGAATCAATAAATGAGACCCAAGTAATCCGGTTGAACCGCTAACTAAAATTTTTTTCTTCATGAGCGCCAAATATAAATGAAATAATGATTTTGAATAGCCATATCCTTGATCAAAAAAGTAGTCAATTTGATTATCTTAGCCACAAATTTATAGCTATAAAAATGAAAAATCTGGTTGAAGAACTCACTTGGAGAGGAATGGTACACGATATTACTCCTGGAACCGAAGCACATTTGTTATTAGGTCAGGCTTCCGTTTATGTAGGATTTGATCCCACTGCCGATTCACTGCATGTTGGTAATTTAATTCCTATAATGATGTTAGTTCATGCTCAAAGATCTGGTCATAAACCTTATGCATTAGTGGGTGGAGCAACCGGAATGATAGGCGATCCATCAGGAAAATCGCAAGAAAGAAATCTATTAGACTTAGAACAGATCAATTTCAATTTAAATGCTCAAAAAGAGCAATTAAAACAATTCCTGAATTTTGAAAAAGGAAGCAATAAAGCCGAATTAGTAAATAATTATGATTGGTTTAAAGATATTAGTCTACTCGATTTTATCAGAGATGCTGGGAAGCATATTACTGTAAACTATATGCTGGCTAAAGATTCAGTGAAGAAAAGACTTGAGACAGGGCTCTCTTTTACCGAGTTTACCTATCAACTTATACAGGGTTATGATTTTTTCTGGCTGAAAAAAAATGAAAATGTTACTCTTCAGATGGGAGGAGCCGACCAATGGGGAAATATTACCACCGGTACTGAATTAATACGAAGAATGGGCGCCGGTGAGGCTTATGCTATGACGTGTCCTCTAATGACCAAAGCAGATGGCGGTAAATTTGGCAAGACCGAAAGCGGAACCATTTGGCTCGATCGTGAAAAAACAAGTCCTTATGAGTTCTATCAATTTTGGTTTAATGCTTCTGATGAAGATGTTTTAAAATATTTAAAAACTTTTACCCTATATAGTCAAGATGAGCTGATCGAACTAGAACACGAGCACCAAAAAGCACCCCATGAAAGAGCAATGCAAAAAAAATTAGGGGAATACTTAACCAGGAAAGTGCATTCTGACGAAGACTACGAAATGGCTTTAAAAGCAAGTTCAATCCTTTTTGGGAATTCTACTGCTCAGGATCTGAAATCCTTAAATGAACAAACTTTTTTGGATGTATTTAAAGGCGTAAGCCAAGCAGAAATTTCAAAAGAAAAAATTAAAAATGGTATTGAGATCATTGAGCTTTTATCTACAGAAACCGATTTTTTAAGTTCAAAAGGAGATGCTCGAAGAAATTTAGAGCAAAATGCAATAAGTGTGAACAAAGAGAAAGTGGATGATAAATTCATTCTAAATTCGAGTCATCTCATAAATGAAAAATACATTTTACTCCAAAAAGGAAAGAAAAATTATTTTGTAGTTAAAATCATTGACTAATGGCTCTGATAAAAGAAATTTTAGGCAAAAAACCTCAGTTCGGAAAAGACTGCTACCTGGCTGAAAATACTACTATCATTGGAGATGTTGTTTGTGGAGATAATTGTAGTTTTTGGTTCCAGTCAGTGATAAGAGGAGATGTTCATTATATAAAAATGGGTGACAGAGTGAATGTTCAGGATGGTGCTGTTATTCATGCGACATATCAGAAATCTCCAACTACCATCGGAAATGATGTTTCTATCGCCCATAATGCGATCGTTCACGGTTGTACAATAGAAGATGAAGTTTTAATTGGTATGGGTGCTATCGTAATGGATGATGCGCATATTGGACATAATAGTATTATAGCAGCTGGTTCTATTGTATTACAAAATACAATTGTAGAACCTTACACGATTTATGGAGGTATTCCTGCGAAAAAAATAAAAAATTTAGATCAGAGTTCGGCAGCCGGAGAAATAAAAAGAATAGCTGCTAACTATATTAAATATGCTACTTGGTATAAAGAGTAAAAAATGCAAAAAATATCAGCTGTAATAATCACCTATAACGAAGAAAAAAATATCGAACGATGTCTTAGTTCTCTTGTAGATATCGCAGATGAAATTATTGTGATTGATTCATTTTCAAGCGATGCTACTAAAGAAATTTGCAGCCGTTTTAATGTGAATTTTATCGAAGCAGAATGGTTGGGCTATTCAAAAAGTAAAAATTTTGGTATTGAACAAAGTAAATACTCCTATATATTATCACTCGATGCAGATGAAGAAGTATCTGAGTCCCTAAAAATGCAAATTTTAAATGCAAAAGAAATGGGTTTAACTTCTGCCTATTCGTGCAATCGTCTTAGTAATTATTGTGGTAAATGGATCCATCATGGAGATTGGTATCCGGATCGTAAAATGAGACTTTGGAATAAGGCTGACGGATTATGGGAAGGGGAAATTCATGAAAGTGTAAACTTAAGAAAGGAAATAAAAGTCAAGCACCTGAAAGGTGATATCCATCATTTCAGTTATTATTCCATATCTGAACATCTTGTTCAAACCAATAAGTATTCGAGTCTATCTGCAATAAATCTTTTCAATAAAAATAAAAAAGCCGGATTTATAAAGTTAGTCATCTCACCATTTATTCATTTTGGAAGAAGCTACTTTTTCAAACTTGGATTTCTGGATGGTTTTTACGGATTTACGATCGCATTGATCACCGCATTCGGAACTTTTTTGAAATATGCTAAGCTGAAAGAAATGAATTAAGGGCTATCCCATAGTTTTATTTCGTTTAGCTTGATGTTTTTATAATGAATAAATCTTCCGGCACTTGCTTCAAAAGATTCGGTTAGATCAGATATATAAAAGTCATAGACCGCCTCTTTCGAATTGCTTAACATTTCACTTGAAAGTAAATCAGAATATACTTGTTTCGCAACAATCGTTGGAGAATCAATAATTCTTACTTTATTATTATAATACCTTCCTATTTCATCTTTAATTAGGGGGTAATGAGTGCAGCCTAAAATTAGTTCATCAATGTGTTGAAGATGTTCATTTGAAAGGTATGCGTCTAATATCTCATGACTTACATTCCCATTATGAAATCCTTCTTCTATCATTGGAACTAATAAAGGAGTTGCCAGAGATACCGTTTCGATCGAAGGATTAAAATTTTTGATCCTTCGAGCATAGATATCCGATTTGATAGTTGCCCTGGTCGCAATCACCCCTACTTTAGAGACCTTGGTTTTAATTACCTCAGCAACTACAGGATCGATCACATTGTAAATCTTTACATCAGGAAATTTTAACCTAAGGATATCATAAGCCAGTGCAGATGCAGTATTACAGGCTATAACAATCGCTTTACAGTTATTTTTAATAAGAAAGTTTGTTATACCTATCGAATAACGCTGAACGGTTTTACTACTCTTATCTCCATAAGGAAGATGTTGTGTGTCACCGAAATAAATCATTGATTCATTCGGCATTAATTGAATTAATCCATCAGCGATGGTAAGTCCACCAATACCTGAGTCGAAAATTCCTATAGGTCTGTTATCGTAGTTCATAGCAAAAAAAAATCCTGACGTTAAAGTCAGGATTTAAATTTATGAATTTCTTTTACTCTACACCTAATTTCTGTCTAACTAAATCAGAAACATCTGTTCCCCCGGCATATAATACCGCTCCACTCGATGTGTCAAAAATTAATGTAAATCCATTTTCAACGCTTACATCATCAACTGCTTTCTTCACTTTCTCAAATAAGGGTTTTTTAAGATCCATATCGAACTGTTGTAATTCCGCTTGAGAATTTTGTTGCGCTTCTTGTATGCGTACCTCCAAATTTTGAATTTCTTCTGCCGCTTTTGTTTGCTGCTCCGTTGTCATTGTAGAAACAGAAGCTTGAAAATCTTCAATTTTCTTTTGATAAACTTCATACATTCTTTGTAGTCGACCTTCTAATTCAGACGTTTTCGCTTCAACTTGCGTTTGAACATCCAACAATTCAGGTAAGCTTGCAGCTACTTGATTTATATCGCAATGCCCATATTTTTGAGCAAAGCTATTGAATGAAATAAGCAATAATACGATAGCAAATATGTGTTTCATTTTTATTTCAGTTTAATTAAAGAATACCTAATTTATTCTTTACATAAGTACTTACATCTTCACCACCACCATTGTAAAGTAGGATACTTGAATCAAAGATGTAGATAAATCCTTTCTCTTTTCCAACCGCATCAGCTGCTACTTGTACTTTAGTAATGATCTTTCCAATTAATTCGTTCTGATGATTTTGAATTATTTGAGGTAAAGTTTGTTCAAGTTCTTGAATTTGTGCTCCAAGTGTTTGCAATTCTAATTCGAGCATTGATTTTTCTGTTTGTGTTAAAACAGCAGCCCCACTTGTATATTCAGCTTCTTTTGCTTGATAACTCGCAACCATTGCTTGATACTTTTGTTGCTGATCTTTTTGAAATTTCTCATGCTTCTTTTGAGCTTCCGCATAATCAGGCATTTGGGTAATCAATTCTTGGGTATTTAAATATCCAAATTTTTGTTGTTGAGCATTTGCAGCCATGAACATTGTTCCAAACAAGGCTAAAACAATAATCTTCTTCATTTCTTTATCTTTTTTGAGTATTTGATTGATTTTGTAAACTGTCGGGAGATTTTGCTGGTTCATCATCATCATCTTCCGAAGTTGATTCTCCTGGCTTAATTCCTAATTTTTTAAGTATTCTATCGCTTTTATCATATTTAGGGCTGGCGAAAATAATGCTTGATTGGTTTGATTTATCAAAGATCACCATATAATTTCCTCCCTCTGCTAATTCTTTTATCGCTTTAAATATCTCATCTTGAATTGGCTTGATTAGTTCCTCTCTCTTTTTGAACAAATCCCCATTCATTCCAAATCTTTGTTTCTGTAATTCCTTAGCTTCCTTTTCGGATTGTTCTATCTCTAATTCACGAGACCTTTTCATATCTTCAGTAAGAAGAACACGTTCTGCACGATATGCTTTATTCATGTTTTCAATAACCTCATAACGAAGTTCAATTTCTCTTTGCCATTTCTCAGAAGTCTTATTCAACTCACTCTGAGCAGCAGAATAGTCAGGCATGTTATCAAGAATGTATTGTGTATCTACATAACAATACTTTTGTGCATTTACAAAAAGAGGAATAGAGCTAATAAATAATAAAATAATAATTCTTTTCATCAGATATCTTGAAATAAGAGGGGCGAATTTAATCATTTTAAAATATTTAATCTAAAGGCGACAATCAATTAGGAATATTTAACATCACAGTTCCCCAAGATTCATGCCAATAGAAAAATGAAATTGTCCTTGATCCATTTGGGGCCATCCCGGAACATTATCCAATCTCCAACCATAGTCAAGACCTAACATCCCAAATGCTGGTAGAAATATTCGAAGCCCGATTCCTGTAGATCGATATAAAACAGAAGGATTGATCTGATAAGATTCTCCTACCCAAGTCTTTCCTGCTTCAAAGAAAGTTAATGCGTAAATGGTAGTCATTTGAGATAATGTGATCGGATAACGAATCTCCATTGTGTATTTTGCAGCGGCTGATGCTCCTTCGGTTGGAGACAATGAATTATCATTATATCCACGTAAAGCAATGACTTCTCTACCATCATAAGATACCCCGGTAAGTCCTGAACCTCCCATAAAGAATCGTTCGAAAGGAGGTGTTCCAATTTCAGAATTGTAATAACCCAGATAACCGATACCTGCTCCAATTCTTAGAACAAGTTTAGGAGCTAGTTCTGTAAACCAATTCACTACCACCTTCCATTTATAATATTCAACATACTTATATTTTAACTCAGGAGGAAGATCATCATAATTCTTATCTTTTCCATCCATCAATGAGTAAGGTGGCGTAAGTCGTAATGAGATTCTAAATTCAGAACCCCAGGTCGGATATAAAGGTTGATTTATTGAATTCCTTGCTAAAGTGATCTGATAACTAAAGTTTCTTGACGTTCCGGTATTATAATCAAAGGCTCCTAATCCAGAATAGTTATTTAAACTATATTCCTGAAGCGTGATCGCCTGAAAAAGTTGAAAGTAGTCATCCGGCCATTCAAGTCTTTTACCAAGACCAACCGTAACACTTGAAATACCAAGAGTCCCTGCTCCTTTTGCAGCGTTAATCCCAACAGGTGTTAAATACCTTTGGTAAGAGAAACCCACTGTCAATGAATTTGGTTTTCTTCCACCTAACCATGGCTCTGTAAAAGAGAAACTATACGCCTGAAAATACTTTCCGTTAGATTGAACTCGAAAGGAAACCTGCTGTCCGTCACCTGAAGGAACGGGTTTCCATTCACTAAAATCAAAGAATTTTCTTAGCGAAAAATTTGTGAATCGAAGTCCAACCGTACCTATGATCGTCCCTGCCCCATATCCTCCGGATAACTCAATCTGATCAGATGGTTTTTCTTCAACGCCATACTCGATATCCACCGTTCCGGTTTCGGGATGTTGAATAGGATTAATTCCAAAAGCCTCAGGATTAAAATAACCTAATTGACTTAATTCTCTTTGAGTACGAATAATGTCTTCACGGGAAAATAACATACCGGGTTTCGTCCTGATCTCCCTTCTAATAACATTTTCATTTGTTTTTGTATTCCCTTTAATTATAATTTTTCCAATTCGAAACTGCATTCCTTCATAAATGCGGATCTCCATGTCGATAGTGTCATTTCTAATTCCTGTTTCAACGGGAATTGGAGTAAATGTTAAGTAACCATCATCCATATATAAGGAGCTAATATCTCCTCCATTTGGATCCATTCTTAAGCGCTTTTCAAACTTTTCTTTATTAAAAACCTCTCCTTCATCTATATCAAGGAAATTTGAAAGTAAACGGCTGCTGTACTTTGTATTTCCCACAAAAGTTATCTTACCAAAATAATATTGGTGTCCTTCAAAAATATTTAGTTTAACAGTAAGTCTATTTTCTTTTGATTCGTAGATACTATCGGAAAGTATTTTTGCGTCTCTGTAACCGTTTTTATTATATAAAGCAATAACGGCTGCTTTATCTTCTTTAAACTTATAATTCGTGAATTTAGATGAAGAAAAAATATTGATTAGAGAGTTCTCTCTGGTTCCCTTCATTGCTTTTTGAATCTTGTAAGTGCTTATTTTTTCGGCTCCTACGATCCATATTTTTTCAATTTTAACTTTTTGACCTTTATCAATTTCAATGATAAGGATAACGCTATTCTTCACGTTTGGCTCAGGCTGTTCAATAATATTAACCTTGATATTGTAATATCCTTTGTCTTTATAATAAGCCTTGATCTTATTATTTGTATTTGATATTAAGTTATCATTTACAATTGTCCCTCTGATCAATTGCAAGGATTCTCTTAGATTATCAGCATCTGATTTACTAATTCCTTTAAACTGAAAACGAGACATACGGGGTCTTTCAATCACTTCAATATTTAAAAATACAACCTTCCCCCTAATCTCACCTATTCGAACAGAAACATCACTAAAAAGTTTCTGCTTCCATAGATTATAAATCGCATTTTTTATTTTTTTATCACCAGGTAGATTTAGTTTATCTCCTACTTTAATCCCTGAAAATAAAATGATGGCATTTGCATCAGAATATTTTGCTCCGGAAACTGTTATTCCACCAACTTCGTAGCTAACAGGTCTGGAATAATCCATTTTTAATTGGATATCTATAGATGATTTCTGTCCGTACGAATTATTGATGACAATCGTCATTAACAATAAGGCAAGTGCGAATCGAATTTTAATAATCATTTTAAATTTGCTCACTAATTTTTCCAAATCTTCTTTCTCTACATTGATAATTTGCAATTGCCTTAAAAAACGAATTCTGATTAAAATCCGGCCATAATTCGTCTGTAAAATAAAATTCAGCATATGCTAATTGCCAAACTAAAAAATTACTGATCCTTAATTCTCCACTTGTTCTAATCAATAACTGAGGATCCGGCATTCCTTTAGTAGTCAATTCATTCGAAAACAAAGTTTCATCAATATCTTCAACATCAATAGTTCCTTGAACGACTTTTTGAGCAATCTTTTTAGCAGCATTTGCTATTTCCCAGCGGGCACTATAACTTAATGCAAGTGTTAAATTAATTTTTGTATTTTTTTCAGTTATACTTAGGGATTTTTTAAGAAGATCTTGCGCTTTCAATGGAAGTAAATCAAGGTTTCCTATTACATTTAATCTAACACCATTACTTTTAAGTTCTTCAATTTCTTCTAAAAGCGTTTTAACTAATAGATTCATTAAAGCATCTACTTCTTCTTTTGGTCTATCCCAATTTTCTGTACTAAAAGCATAGAGGGTTAAATATTCAACACCAAGATCAATCGCTGCTTCCAGTACATTTCGAATTGCATTAACGCCATTCATATGACCAAAAACCCGATCTTCTCCTTTTTGTTTTGCCCATCGACCATTACCATCCATAATGATGGCAACATGACTTGGTATATCTTTATTCTTAAGGTCTTCCTTATTCACTTAGCACAAAAAATAAGGCTGCAAAAGTAAGCCTTCAATTTGACATTCTGAAATCAATTCCATTGAGCACAGGTTGTAGGTTTTTTTCCAAGTCGAACAGTCAAAAAAACACCTGCAAAACCGTACCAATCTTTTCTTGAAGAATCACCTCTTTGCATACCTGTTCCATTCCCATCTATTCCTGTTTGAACAGTTTCTTTATTTAATCTTCTATCCGCTAATTCAGCTGCCACATTACCAACCTGATCTCTTATTATATCATTATCATAATAAATAGTACTTACATCATCTAGATAATCCGTCGCAGTAAAACGAAGACTATATTCTAATGAAATGGCTAATCTACCCACAAGATTGATCTTTGCACCCAAGCCAAAAGGCAATGCGAAGGAATCTAATTTATAACTCCCCGGTCCATTAACTAAACTTTCTCCTTCTGTTTTTAGGGGATGTAATTCGTACCATACATCGAGGTACTGAGCTTTTGGATTCATTTTAAAAAAGGATAAACCGGTAACAATATAAGTGGTAAACCTAGACTTTTTATCTCCGGTTACATAGGAATAATAATTCACCTCAATCATTGCACCCAGTTCTGTGAAATTCGATTTAAATGAAAGATTTCTATTTACTTGATTAATATTTTTTGATTGACTATCATAAGCTTCCACTTTTCCTAAAAGCAAATTAACCCGAAAAGAAATTCTGGGGTTTATACTATACCTATAAATAAGGCCTGTAGAAAGATTACTATTCTTAAAATGAGATTGATTTAGATCTCCAATATAATAAGAAGCGCCAACCATCACTCCCATCTCCGAAAATTGAGCAGACAAAGAATTTAATGTAAGAGCGAAAAAAAATATAAGGAAGCGTGTTTTCAATTTCATCAATTTACAATAGAACCTAAACTATTTTATTTTATTGTGGCTTATCAAGCAAAAATAATTTTTTAACAAGACATATATAATTTAAATGGGACAAATAGAATTAATTTCTTTTATCTACTCCCCACATAAGCTTAGAACGAAGCATATTAAAATAATTATAGTCTGAAAATTTCAAAAGTTTTAGAGAAAAAGATGCTTGTTTCACAAAAACTTCCTGATCAGTTGATAGGGTAATTGAATTAGAATCCATCGCTAAAAGAAAGTTTCCGGATCGACTTTCAACCCGTAATTTAATCGCTTTGTCATCACTAAAAACAATGGGTCTAACATTAAGATTATGTGGTGCGATCGGAGTGATCATTAAGTTGTTCGATTTCGGCATTAAGATCGGACCACCACAACTTAAACTATAAGCAGTACTTCCGGTCGGTGTGCTAACGATGACGCCATCTGCCCAATAAGAATTTACAAAATCTTTATCGATCATGGTATGGATCGTTAACATCGAAGAGGTATCTTGTTTATGAATCGTTACTTCATTAAAAGCATAATAAGGAATAGGACTGTCTTGTGGCTGAATCTCAAGGACCGATCTTTCTTCACTCTCATAACGATCCAGAGCCAATTCATTTAAAGCCCATGAAACTTGTTCAGTTGTGACATTAGATAAAAAACCTAGTCGGCCTGTATTAAAACCAAAAACAAGGATCGAAGTCTTTAAAACAAACTGAAATGAGTTTAACATTGTTCCATCACCACCTATGGAAATCACGCACTGAATCGAATTTTCAACGAGTTCTTTTGAATGGCTAAATACTCCTACTTCCTTTTTTATTTCAACAATTGATTCAATACTATCTTTAAACTTTTTATAGATAATATATTCGAATGAATGTTCATCTAAAAGTTTGAAAAATTCTTTAATGAAACTATAATGCTTTTCACTTAAAGCTTCACCGTATATAGCAATTCTAACCATTTTTATGTACTAAAGAAACGCATTAACTGATCAAAACGATTGTCCCAATCATCTTCATATTTTTTCGCTTGAATTACATCCGTAACATTATAATTTAATCGTTGAAAATGCTGAACAAGTTCATTTACATTTTCTCGATCAAGTTTTAAGTGCACATCTATAAGGTCGATACCTGAAGCAAAACTAATAAAATGCACCAGCATGGTCATGTTGTTTGATTCAACAATATGAGCGATCTCAGAAAATTTTAAATCACTTTTTTTCATGGACAAAATGATCCAGCCTCCAGGCTGAATAAAACTTGATTTAATTGCAAAAAGATTCCATAAATTTATTGCTCTGAGAACACCAAGTACTTTTTCTTCATCATCTAAAACAGGAATCGAATGCAAGCCCAAATGGGTCATTTTTGTAATTGCATCGATTAATCGATCATTTAAAGAAACAGCCACTTTTATATATTGTTCTCTAAATGTTGAGATTTGATCTAGGCTGTCTTCCCTCCCTTTTATCTGGTCAAATAGAACTATACCAAGATAATTAGAATCATCAATGACGGGTAAGTCGCTTTGTTTACTTTCATTAAAAACAGATGACGCTTCTTTAAAGTTCATCGAGCTATTAAGTGAAAAATAATCTTTTTCTATAAGATCTTCAACTATCAAAATCTACCTTTTTAACGCTATTTTTGTATAGTACAAATATACATTTGTTCCTTTAATACGCTCCAATAATATGACTCGATTAAGTGTAAACATAAACAAACTAGCCACCTTACGTAATGCAAGAGGCGGAAATACTCCCGATCTGATTAAAATGAGTATGGATATCGAACGATTTGGTGCGCAGGGAATAACAATTCATCCTAGACCTGATGAACGACATATTAGAAAGAGTGATGTCTTCGAATTAAAAAAGGTGGTTAAAACAGAGTTTAATATAGAAGGGTTTCCTTCGGAAGATTTTATTGAAATGGTCTGTGAAGTGAAACCTGATCAAGTGACTTTGGTTCCTGATCCCCCTGGAGTTCTGACTTCAAATGCCGGTTGGGATACCATTAAGAATCGTTCTTTTTTAAATGAAGTGGTTTCTCAATTCAGATCCGCTAATATTAGAACTTCTATTTTTATTGAGTGTGATAAAAGTAAAATTGAATATGCTTCTAAAATAGGAACTGACAGAATTGAGTTATATACAGAATCATATGCGAAAAATTATCACTCGAATCGTGAAAAAGCCATCGCTGAATTTATTGATGCGGCAGAAATCGCCAATGATCTTGGTTTAGGCATAAATGCTGGTCATGATCTCAATTTAGAAAATTTGGCCTATTTTCATAAATCAATTCCATCATTGCTGGAAGTCTCAATTGGCCATGCATTAATTTCAGATGCATTATATTACGGAATGGAAAATACCATACAACTCTATTTGCGTTGTCTAAAGAAATAAAGGATTGAAATTAAATTATATAAAATTAGGCGAAGGAAGGCCTTTATTAATTCTTCACGGACTATTCGGCTCTTTAGATAATTGGAAAACGCTAGGTAATAAATTTGCCGAAGAATATGAAGTTTACCTTATTGATCTGAGAAATCATGGGAAATCCCCACATAGTAACGAATTTAATTATCGAGTAATAGCAGATGATCTAACTGAATTCATTGAAGATCATTATTTAAGAGGAATATATGCTATTGGTCACAGCATGGGAGGAAAAGCATTGATGAGCCTTTCTCAACATTGCGATCTATTGGACAAAATCGTTATTGCAGATATTGCCCCAAAAGCATATGCACTTCATCATGGCGATTTAATTTCAATAATGGAAAAGGTCGATCTTTCCAAGACCAATAGTAGAAATGAGATAGACCTGATTTTACAAAAAGACATCCCTAATTTGTCTATCCGCCAGTTTTTAATGAAAAATCTCTATTGGAAAGAAAAAGATCAACTTGACTGGAAAATAAATCTTCCTGTCATTAAAAAAAATCTGCCTTTCATTGCCGGTGAAATAGACGATCAGAAAGTTGAGATCCCAACTTTATTTATACGGGGAGAATTATCAGATTATATTTTGGACAATGATATTCCGGAAATAAAAACACAATTCCCAAATAGCACATTTAAAAGCATTCCAAATGCCGGACATTGGCTTCATGCTGAAAATCCCATTTTATTTTATGATATAGTTAGTACCTTTTTTAAAACTTAATATCATTCTAATATCCTACTTAATCCTCTTGCAGCCAGATCAAATTGCGGATTAATTTCAAGTGATTTTCGGTAATTCTTTTCAGCTGATTTTAAATCACCTAAATTCTCGTAACAAAGTCCGATATTATAATAGGCCTGATGATAATAAGGATAGAAAAGCAGAGCCTTTTCAAATTGATCTATTGCTTCAGTATAACTACTATCGCTTACTAATAGAACATAACCTTTATTATAATAGGCAAAATAGGCACTGGAGTCTAATGCAATGATTTTGTCATATATAGGATAGCATTCTAGATATCGATCATAATCCTGATAAAAAACCCCAATATTATATAATGCTTCGATATTTTCCCCTTGAATTTCTATTGCTTGCTTGTAATAAGATTCAGCGAAATCCGGATTAACATCGGAATAGACCTTTCCTAATATAATATAGGCATCATAATAATTCGGATCTACTTCGATTGCAGTTTGAAAAGTGGATATTGCAGTAGTACTATCTCTCGCATCCAGATAAATGAAGCCTTTCAAATAATATGCGACGGGATTCATTGGATCTAGGCGGAGTGCCTTATTCACCATCTCAATAGCCAAATCATAATTTTTTAGGATCAATTCAATCTGACTTAGTTTTAAAATGGCATTTACATGCTCTTCATCAAGTTCAATCGATTTTTGATAGGAGGAGAATGCTTCTTTAAAACGCTTATCATCATAATAAATATTTCCTTTTACATAATGATATTGTGCAACCATACTATCGACTTCGAGAGCCCTGTTTATATCGTTAAGTGCCTGATCAAATTCACCTTCATCATAAAAATATAATCCTCGTTGATAATAGGTATTAGAATTATTCGGGTCATTAACAATATTTTGACTCAGTGAATCGAGCGCAGAAATAGGATCGTCTCCCATATTCTCTGTAATGCTCGATCCCTTGTTATCCTCAGTTAGATCACAAGAATAAATCAATAGTATAATTAATATGAAAAATATATTTTTCATTACTTCTTAAGAATAGTTATCAAATTTAGACTGTTAGATGTGCTTTGATCTTTCCTTCCAACTCATCCATCAATTCAGGATTATCTTCAATAAGATCTTTTACCGTATCTCTACCTTGTCCTAAACGAGTTTCACCATAAGAGAACCATGATCCACTCTTGTTAATAACACCATGTTCGACGGCTAGATCAAGAATTTCTCCAGATTTAGATATCCCTTTTCCATACATAATATCGAATTCGGCTTTTCTAAAAGGGGGAGCAACTTTATTTTTAACCACTTTAACTTTCGTTCTGTTACCAATAACATTATCCCCTTCTTTTATTTGACTGGATCGTCGGATATCCAAACGAACAGAGGCATAAAATTTAAGTGCATTTCCTCCGGTGGTTGTTTCCGGGTTACCAAACATAACCCCGATTTTTTCACGAAGTTGGTTGATAAAAATGACGGCACATTTGGTCTTATTTATGGAGCCTGTAAGTTTTCGAAGTGCTTTTGACATCAATCTGGCTTGAAGACCCATTTGCGAATCTCCCATTTCACCTTCAATTTCAGCACGTGGAGTTAATGCTGCTACAGAATCGATTACCAGTAAATCAATTGCACCTGAACGAATAAGGCTATCTGCTATCTCTAATGCTTGCTCTCCATCATCTGGTTGAGAAACAAGTAAATTCTCGGTATCTACTCCCAAACTTTGAGCGTAAAATTGATCAAAGGCATGTTCTGCATCAATAAAGGCAGCAATTCCACCCTTTTTTTGAGCTTCTGCAATCGCATGAATCGCCAATGTTGTTTTTCCGGAGGATTCCGGACCATAGATCTCAATTACTCTACCTGTAGGATATCCATTCACTCCTAATGCTATATCTAGGGTTAAAGATCCTGATGAAATCACATCTATTTTTTCAATGGGCCCTTCTCCTAATTTCATAACGGCACCTTTACCGTAGGATTTTTCTAATTTATCTAATGTTAATTGTAATGCCTTTAATTTTGCAGTATTATCCTCTTTTGCCATTATTCCTTATTTAATAGTTGATTAGTATGATCTTTAGTATTTACTTTTTCAATGATTTGTTCTATAATTCCATTTTCATCTATAATAAATGTTGTTCTGTGAATCCCATCGTAGGTCCTACCCATAAATTTTTTAGGGCCCCAAACTCCATAGCTTAATAAAACCTTATGATCTTCATCTGAAATTAACGGAAATGGAATAGAATATTTCTCTTTAAATTTTCTGTGTCTTTCAATATTATCTGCACTTACTCCAATAACTTTAAAATTATTTTTTAGAAGTAATTCATAATTATCGGTGAGATTACATGCCTGGGCAGTGCACCCGGGTGTCATATCTTTAGGGTAAAAGTATAAAACTAATTTGCTTTTTATAAAATCACTTAGTTTGATCCTAGCACCGCTATCCGACATTGCGTTAAAATCAGGAGCTTTATCTCCAACTTTCAATTTTTTCACTATCACAAAAAGTTATAATTCAAGGAAACAAAGTTACTATTTTAAGCTCAGTCTCATATACGTGTTTTCAACTATTTTTTAGTCGTTACTTGTATTTTTAATATTTTTTATCTTTTTTTTAACCTTATTCGTCGATGTTTCCATTAATAATAAATTTAACTTATTAACAGGCTATCTAATTGATATACAATTATTTAAAACTATAAATTGTTAATTACTTTAATACGTTAATCGATGTTTTAATTGCATTCATCGATGTTTATTAGCGATTTATTTGCGCATCTTCTATTAATATTTAGAAATATTTGCTACTTTTACCGAAGTTAAATGTGTTTTAGTCGGTCAAATCACGGTATACATCGTGGAATTCCTTTATCTAAAGCCCAAACTATTTATTTATGGAAATTATTTACAAATCAAATTTACAAACAAAAAAGCCTATGAGAAGTACTACTACTCTAAGTAGGGTTAGTTGTTGGGGCCAGACCTCTATTCGAAAACTAACCGCTTGCTGCACAACCAAAAAAACAACTTCGTTTATTACGCTGTTGTTTTTTGTGTTCTTGAGCATGGGATCATTTAAAGCCCAGGCGACAGATCCAACCCCTTCTTTACCTTGTGAGGTAACGAATTACAACCCTACAAGTAATCACGGAATGTGGTTACCATGCATTCCTGCAAATGGTCATAATGATTGGCGATTTGCAAGTGATGCGCCAGGAGTTTTAACTCATTATGATAATGGTACTGCCACATTTACGGGCCGTGTTATTAACACGTATTATACCAACATCGCTTATGATCTTGACATTCATTTCTCAGACAGAAAAGACTGGGATGAATGGAGCGCTGCTCCATGCAATGGTCAATATAAGGATGAGCAAGGTCTAGTGACCTCAAATGAAAATGAAGATTGGTTCTTTTACTTATTTGATCCTGTTAATCCTTCTACACTAACTTTACAAATGATCGATCCTAATACAGGTGATGATGTAGCTAGTGTATATAATGGAGAGATACTTTACTTAAACCATTTCCCTGCAGTTGATGCCCCGGATACATGTCCGGATTTCGGTTTTCAAGTGGGTTTAAAAGCTAATTCAAAAGATGCTTCTTTTGGTGGAGCTACTTGGTTCACTGTTGGAAATGATCCTAATACTGGCTCACAACCTGTTTTTTGTGGTGATTCATTTAATCCTAATGGATGTCATGGTGATTTCAACCTTGACATTTCTTGCGATCCTCCTTTAGATTGTATCTCTGAAGTTGTTGTTGATTGTTCGTCTATCTCTCCTGTTGAGCTAGAGTGTGGGTCAGATTATGATCCAGCTGTTACTGGAACACCTACTGTTACTGTATATTATGTTGGCGACTTTTGTGAAGCTCCTGAATATACATTAGAATCTGATGATGCTATTGTTGCTGGTGGTTGTGTTACAACTGTTACAAGAACATGGACTGTTTATGATTTAACTGGAGAAGTGCTTTCTTCATGCGATCAAATTATAACATTAACAGATACCCAAGCTCCTATAATTTATGCTGCGTTAGAAGAGGATGTTTATTATGAATGTGGTGATGCAATTCCTAGCACTGATGCCTTCGATTATTATGACTGTGATTCTCAATTAGAGGTTGTTGTTGTTGTTAATGATGATGCCTTAACAAGTTGTGGTGGTGTTAGAACGATTACTACAACAATTACTGACGATTGTGATAACATGAGCGCTCGTGTACTAAGAGTCAATGTTGCTGCTGATCTAGATGCTCCGTTTGCCGTATTTGTTGATCCGGGCAAAACAGTAGAATGTGATGGAGATTTAACTTTTCAAGATCCTGTTTTCGATGATGTATGTAATCCAAATAATATTGTTGTAAATGATCTTGGTGAACAATTAACAGAAAACGGATGTGGATATTCAATTACTAAATCATGGACTGCAACAGATATTTGTGGAAACACTTCTGATCCTGTAAGTTCAACGATCGTTGTAAATGACCTTACCGCTCCTGATTGGAGCTTTAGTTGTCAGATCGATCAAACTTATTATACATCTGATGGCGCAGATTGTCCTGCAGACGCAGAGATCTCTTTAGAAATTGGAGCTGAAATCACTACTTCAACTACATGGTTTGCAGGTGGGATTTTAATTCCTTCTGTATTTAACTGTGTTGCCGATAATTGTACTTCTTCAGATAATCTAATCATTCGAGTTACAGATAAAACTAAAGAAGACCTTGATGGTTGTAATTATGTACTCACCATCACTTTAGAAGCAGAAGATGAGTGTGGTAATATTTCAGGTGGATTTACTTGTACCTATTACTTCAATGATAACGAAGCTCCAGAACTTTCTGTTCCTTTAGCTTGTGATTTTCCTGGTCAAACAGTAGATGCTAATGGTGGATGTTCTTACCAATGTGCTGGCGATGTTCCTTCTATAGAAGAGGTTGCAGACTTGGTTGGTTTAAGCGATAATTGTGATGCAAATCCAACTTTAGAATCTGGAAGTAGCCTTGATGGAGATGATTGTTATGGTTATGTATCATATTGGTTTAGTGCCTTTGATGCATGTGGAAACC